>CAITNU010000065.1 GCA_903893865.1 uncultured Microcaldota archaeon | reverse complement strand
GCGCACGGCGCCGGCAATTTCAGGAAACTCCCCGATTTTTTTTGAAATGGTTTGCGTTGGTTGGGTGGAGAACAAGGCGTTCGCTTTCGCGTCAGCCTGGATTTTCGAGAGAATGAGGAAGAAAGCCTCGTCTTGCAGCGCAAGCGGGTTTTTTTCGACTGGCGTTGTCAGCGTGGCGAACGCTTCAGGCACGCTCGCCGCGCTGCTGCCGCTCTGCTTGATTCGCTCGCCCAAAAAACTCATTATGCGGTTCGTGAGCGCGAAATGCTCGAAATCGGCGGCGTTGACCACGTTCCCCCACGCGCTTGCCATGCGCCACAAGAAAAACAGTTTCTCGTAAGCTCGCGCCAGCGCGTCATTCGAGAAAGCGCGCGCGTCCGCGTCGCGGAGCGCAAAAGAGTAATCGCGCAGCGCGTTTATCGTGCGCCTGCTCTCGCCGCGCGTTTTTTCGAAAAATGATTCGTCTTCCAGCATTGCGAGAGTTTTTTTGCAAATTCTCGCGTAATCTTCCAGGTTGCCGCACCAAAACCACGATTGGTTGCGGAGTTCGAAAACCCAGTCCCGCTGGTTCAAGCCAATCAACGGCTTCAAATCGTTCGTGGAAGCGTAGCAGTAAGCAACGCCGTGAGGCGCGGGGTCGCCGTGGTCTTTCGCTAAAACCTTCCAAACCTTTTTTTCTTCAACCATTTGCAATCTATTCAAACAAGCGCGAGCAGCATTAAAAGCTTTTCAAAGCTCCCTCTAAAAACAGACAAAACCAAAACTAGCGTTTCGTGGCGAGACAAGGAGGACGCGAATTTACGCCTGGAGGCTATAAAGCGTTTAACTTGTTTGCCCGCCTTGCCGCGCAATCACGCACAACAATTTGCCTTCCTGCGTTTCACACGTTCCCATTACAGTAGCATTTCCTCCGCTTCCTCCAGTTCCGTTTCCCCTGAAACCGTTCGGCGGCCTGCCGCTAGGATTAAAACTCGGAGTAAAGTTGCTAAAGTTGCGCGGGTTGCTCGGGTTGCCCGCAGTAAAGTTTCTTGCGGTTGAGTTCGGAACGCTTCCGCTTCCTCGCGCAAACTGCATCACGCACGAATCGCCTTCATTCTTGCCCGCGCACACGCTCTCCGCCAAACGCTGCCTTTCGAGCATCAATGCCTGCCTTTGCTCGGCAGTCATGTTGAATCCTCCCTGCAATCCTCCTTGCGGGATTCCGTTGTCCTGGCTGGGACCAGAGTTCACGCAACCATAAAGAATGAGAGCGCCGGTTAAAACGAAGAAAACCGCGAAAATTGTTTTGCTGTTCATTTCAATTCTCCTCCGCTCGCTTTACTCGTTTTATTCGTAGCGCAGCGCTTCAACTGGCTGCAGTTTCGCCGCGTTCCTTGCCGGCACTGCACCCGAAAGAATTCCGATGATTGCGGAAAACAAGAGCGAGCCGACGACTAAATCCGGAGTTATCACGCTCGCAATCGAAAAAAACGAGAGCAGGAAGGAAATCGCGAAGCTCAAGATTATACCGAGCGCGCCGCCAGTTATGCCGATGGCCGTCGCTTCGATTAAGAACGCTGCAGTAATTTCGCTGTCCTTCATTCCGAGCGCTTTAAGGACTCCTATTTCCTTCGTTCGCTCGAGAACGCTCATGAACATAGTGTTCGCTACGCCTATCGCGCCGACGAGCAGGGAAATCGCTGCAATGCCGGCGAGAAACATGGTAAGCGTACCCGTAATGTCTGAAGCCATTGATTGCGATGCGGAAGCAGTCGTAATCGTGAAGTCTTCCTTATCGATGGTAACGCGGTGGAGTTCGAGAAGCTGTTGCTCAATTATTAACGCGACTGCGTCGGCGGTCCTACCGGGCTGCACTTTTACGATGATTGGGTTGACGTTCGTCGTCTCGTTCAAAACGATTTTCGCCACGTCTATGGGCATGTAAACCGCGTTGTCGGAAGTGCCGAACGAGCCCGTCGACTGATTAAGCAGGCCGACGACTCTAAACGAGTAGCCGCTGATGTTGATTTGCCGGTTCAACAATTCTTCGCCGGTGAAAGTGTTGTGCCAAACGCTGTAGCCGAGCACTATCGAGTACCGATCGCTCGGATTCAAGAGTTTTCCTTCCACGACTGGCGCCAAGTTTATTGCCTTGAAAGCCGTCGGGTCGACTCCCACGATTTGCAGGCTAGTGTTCAAATTTTTGAGCGAAGCCCTCAGCCTTCCTTGAATTCGCGCGTCTGCGACGAGAACGCCGTCGATTCGCCTAATGTCTTCCGCGTCCTTGAATGTCAACACGGGTTCAGAACTCGCTCGGCCGCCGCCGAAACCGCCGAATTCCCCTCCGCCGGGACCACCTCCGCCTCCGACAAACGGAACTCCCACGCCGCCTATTCTTCCTGCGCGCATTCCGCCGGGAGTGATTTGAATTATGTCGGTGCCCATGGTGCTCAAGCGCGAAGTGATTTGCTGGTTGACTCCGTTGGCAAGCGAAATCAACACGATGATGGACGCTACCGCTATGACGATTCCGAGCACCGTCAGCCACGAACGGAGTTTGCGCCGCCGCAAGCTGTTCAACGACAAAACCGCGACGTCCAAAAGCTTCATTGCTTGCGCCTCGTTTTCCTAACTTTCATCGCTTGTTTTCGTCTCGTTGTTTCCGCTTCACTTTTTCACCGCGCTTTTTACCTTGCGCTTCTTATACCACTTGTAGCCGAAGAACGCGAGAATCAAAGCGAGTATCACAATAACCCACTGCAGCGGTTCCAAGCCGAGGATGTTGAAAGTTTGCGAGCGCCTGGAAGAGAAGCCGTTGGACTGGGTGGTGGTTTGTCCGCTCGCGGCTGCGGCAGCGAAAGCTTGTCTTGCGTCTACAGTCTTTTCTTGCGAGTGCTCGACGTTCAAAGAATCCTTGTAAGTTACTTTTACCGTGACTTGCCCCGCCGATCCGTTGGCGAAACTCCCCGCGCTTGCCGCAGCGCCGCCTGTCGCGTTGCCTCTGATTCCGGCGTTGCCGCCTGTTTTCGCGGTCAGCGTCACGGACGCGGTTGCCGAATCGTCGAGATTTAGGGTGCCTATGAATTTTTCCGAGCCGCCGGAGAACGTGAAATCGTCTGAAGAAACCGAGACGGTGACGCCGCGCACAGCGGTATCGCCGACGTTGGCTACAGTAATCGACAAGTAAGGCTGCGTCGTCGTGCCTCCCGAAACGGTGTCAGCAGTTACCAGCAACCCGGTTTTCGCGAGCGTCTTCAAACCAATAGTCTGGTTGATTGTCGGCTGCAGCACCTTGTCCACCTTGTACGAAATCAGGAGGGTAATCGGGTAATAACCCGGGTCAGCGCCAGCGTTTACGCCAATCGTGAAATTCGCCGTAGCGCTAGAGCTAGCGTCAATCGAAGACAAGAAAATCCTGTCAGCGCCCACTGGAATTATCGCGTTGCTGGAACTGAACTGCATTTGCACGATAACGTCTTCCGCCGGAAGAGAACCCACGTTCCTAATTTCGACTGGAACGGTGACGGACTCGCCGGCGTAAGCGTTGACGCCGGACGAAACGCTCGCAAGCAAGGCGTTCGAAGAAACCGGTTCGTTGATCGTTATCGGGACTTCGCCTATCTGCGATTTTTCGTTGCCTGCCTGCGTAGTCACGTACAAGAAAACGTAGTATTGCCCGGGCTTCGTTGAATTCGGAATTGTGAAGTCGACGGTGACTGCTTGAGATTCGCCTTGAGCCATGTCTCCCAGAGCGTAATCCTTCTCACTCGTGAGCGGAGACAACGCTATTACGTCAACGTTGTTTGCGACGCCGGGATTAGTTGATTTGACGAAAAACCTGAGCTGCATTTCATCTCCAGGGTAAATTCGGTCCGGAGTTTGAAGCAAGTCGGTCACCGTGAAACCGGCGGACGTGAATACGCCTGGATGAGTGACGTTGAAAGTCACCGCCTGCGCGGACGGCGCAAAGGAAAGCGAAAATGCTAGTGCCAAAAGCAGTAACGCCGGCAACCAAGCCTTAAACTCAAATTCTTTCAATTCCGTAAAATCCGTTTTAAAACCCGTTTTCAAATCCATTTCCAAAACACCTCTTTCTTTGCATCTATTTTTGTATCTCTTTTTCTTTCCTCGTCTTTCTTTGAATGTTTTCCTCGAATATTCCCGTCTCGCTCTACTTGAGCTTCAAATCGATTTTTTTGCCTGCCGAGCTTGCGAAACCTGCGCCGCGCATTTTTTCCTCCGACTCTATCATTCCGTCGCGAATGTGAATAGCGCGCTGGCTGTACTGAGCTACCACCGGCTCGTGAGTAACCATGACTATAGTGGTTTGCTTCGTCTTCCACAAGTCGTGAATCAAGTTCATCACGTCCGTACCAGACTTCGAGTCGAGATTGCCAGTAGGCTCGTCCGCGAGAAGAAAAGACGGATTATTCGCCAACGCCCGCGCAACTGCTACGCGCTGCTTTTCCCCTCCGCTGAGCTCGCTGGGAACGTGCGTTTCCCGCTCGGATAAGTCGACCAGTTTCAACAGCCGCTTGGCTTTTTCCATTCGCTCCTGCTTCGGCACTTCGTTTATAGACATCGCAATTTCCACGTTTTGCAGCGCGGTGAGATTCGGTAGCAGGTTGAACGCCTGGAATACGAAACCGATTTTATTGCTGCGTATTTCAGCCAGTTGCTCGGAGTTGAAAGTTGACACGTCGACGCCGTCGATGAACACTTTTCCCGAACTAGGCTGGTCAAGGCACCCCATCAACTGGAGCAGCGTGCTTTTGCCGCTTCCGCTGGGCCCCATGACTGAGACGAATTCGCCTTTCTTTATCGAGAAGGTCATGTCCTTCAGCACCGCGAGCTGCCGGTCGCCGAGCGAGTAGGCTTTAGTCACGTTCTCGAACGAAATTACTTTTGGGTTTTGGTCCATGCAATCGCTTTGCTTCCGCGTTATTGTCTGCTTTGCTACTCTGTTTCTTTCTTTTATTCTTTCAAGGCACGCTGGCCACACTGGCCTTTAGCCGAAAAGTATTAAAAGGTTACAATATATATAATTATCGTGAAATAACCTGAAATTAGTAATGAATTGAAATGATTTATTTGATAATAACCTGAAACAAGCAGAAAGAAGTAGAAACAAGTAATGAGGTGAAATGACTTGGATGATTCTAAGACGCTGCGAAGCCTGGCATACGTTTCGCTCGTTTACGGCGGTTTTCTCGTAATGCTTTTCCTTGCCTTGTCGTACTTCGCTATTTGGCAGCACGAGTTCCTGCCTGTTTTTCCGGAAAACCCCGGACGCCGCCTCGCGGAAGTCAACCAATCGCTTGCTCCAATGCTTTCTCCGACGATGACGCCTCTGCCGACGCGGTTTGAGAGGGCTGAAGACCCGCTCGCATTCGTTTTTTCCTTGCAGGCAATAGCGATTTTGTTGACGGGCGTATTGTTGGTCGTCAACGGCTATTTTTTGGTTAATTACGTTAGGCGCAAGGAGCACCGTGAAATCAAGAAATTCGTGACGTCGTCGCTTTTAACGAGCGAGGAGAAAACGGTTTACGAGGAACTGATTAAACGCGGTGGCGAAGCTACGCAGAAGCAACTCGCTTTGGACGCGGGTTTTTCGCCGGTGAAGGTTTACCGAGTGTTGAAGCGGCTCGAAGGCAAGAAGGTCGTCAAATCGTTTCCGTACGGCATGACGAAGAAAATCATTCTCAACGAAGCCTAATCAAAGCCGAAGCCTGGTCCGCGCATAGCTTTACTTGGCCTTAGTTTTTTCCTTGGCTTCCTTATCTTTCGCCTGCGCCTTGCGCCTGCGCGAGACGAAGTAAACTGCTGCAGCCGCGGCGATCAGCCAAGCATACCAGTAATTCAGGAAAATTGTGTTCAGCAACGGCGTGTAATCCGTTTTGACGCCTACGGGAATCGTGTCCGAAAACTGGTCGCCGTCAGCGTTTTCGTAGGTCACGCTTAAATCCATGGAGTATTCGCCAGGCACGCCTCCCTTGTCAACATCTACGTAAAAAACCAGTTCCTTTTGCGAGCCAGCGGGAATATCGTCGGTATACTGTACGCTTCCCTGTGTCGAGAAGGGGAAAGCGGGAAGCAGCATCGCGCGCACCCGTTTTGCCGAGTCGCTGCCCACGTTTTTGAGGGAAAAACGGAGTTCGTTGTTTCGCGAGTCGATGAACGTGACAGTCGTTCCGTCGCTGGCTTCGAACAGCGCTTTCTTGCCTACTTCAATGCTCAACGGAATCGACGTCGTGCTGGTTTCCCCGTTTTCGTTGATGTACTGCGCCGTGAGCGTCAAAGCGTAGCTGCGTGCTGGCGCGTTTTTCGGGGCGTGGAGAAAGAACGTTTTAGTCGTCGAAGTGCGGGGTTGCAACGTGGCTGCGGTTTGAGTTTTCGTCGACTGCCTTACTTCAAGCGGTGCTTCGGCAGCGAGGGAGAGCGTAAGCGAGTCCGCCCTGAACGCGCCCACGTTGTCTATTGTGATGTCGAGAGAAAAATCGTTGTCGGGATAAATCGTGACGGGATTCGATTTCGTAACGTGCGCGGCGATTTTCGGGGAGCCCTTGACTGAAGCGTAAACCGTGTTGTAAGCGGCGTAAGTCGCGCGGTACTCGCTTTCGTAGGTTGTGACGAAATTTATTGGGTAGGATGCTACGGGCGCGTTCGCGTCTGCTTTAACTGCAAACGAAACCGTTGTTTCGTTCGGCGCGCAGATTTCGCCGATTATTTTGGAGTCAAGCCCGTCGATCGATAACGGAGGCGAAACGGAGATTTGCGTCGTCACCTTGTACGCGCACGGGAAAACGCCGAGGCTCGCGAGCTTCAGCGTCACGTCCGTAGTAGCGCCCGGCGTCAACTCGTTGCTGAACGAGCTCGACACGACTCGCACGTCTGGCCCGACGAGGGCGGAAACCGGCGTCGCGAGAAACGCCAAAACCATTGACGCGATTGACACGAAAAACACAGACGCGAAAAACAGTTTTGCGAAATTCGCGAATTTATTTTTATTTTTCGACTCCATTTTTTCTCACCTTTTTTATTAAACTTTTTTTATCGCTACGCGATTTCCCTTTTGAACACGATTAGCGCGAGGGCCATAAACGCAACCATGAATCCGACTAGAATTGCTACCTGCGGCATCACTGTCGCGAGGTCAAAGCCTTTAATCATGACGCCGCGTAGCGCAGTCGCCGCGTACGATACGGGCAAAACGTTGGCGATTCCTTGGAGCGCGGCGGGCATCGTCTGCACTGGGAAAAACACTCCGGAAAGAAACATAGTCGGAAGGCTCACTAGCATCGCGACGGCCATGTATTGTTCCTGCGAGTTCGTTATCGCGGAAATCACCAGGCCGATTGTCGTGCAACCCGCGGCGTAAACCATTATTATGAACAGCGTGACGAAAATGCTGCCTTGCAGCGTGACACCGAACAAAATCATTGCCGTGAATACCATGAAACTCGAGCGGAAGCTCTCGAAAATCATGTAGAACAGCGTCGTCCCGACTAGAATAGTCGCGTTCGAAGTCGGCGTAAGGAAAACGCGCGTGAGCGAGCCGTCCTTCTTTTCGCCGGCGAGCGCGCGACCCATACCCATAGCCGCGCCTTGGAAAATTGTCATGGCGATAATCGCGGGGAGAAGGAAGTCGATGGGCTTGCGTCCCTCCCCGTAAGCGGGTTCGGCGTCGTAAACAACTGGCGAAAGCACGACTTCGATTTGTCCCGCGCCGTTACCGACGCCGTTAGCGAGCGCGGCTGCCGCGCCTTCAAGCGCTTCGCCGCTCGAACTCGCCGCAGCGGCTGTTGCCGCATCGCCAGTTGCGCGGTTGGAGTTCGCGGCTAGGAGTCGTGCAATGCTTGCGAGCGCGGCTTTGTCGCTGGCTTCGGTCGCCTGCAGTGCTTTGATTTGGAGAGAGTAGGCGTCGTAGGAGACTGCGGGCGCGCCTCCGCCTTTGGAACTCGTGTCGATGGTTTCCTCGTAGCCGATCTTGTTTTTCAACGCGAGGATTTGCGCGTCGGTTTGCTTGACGTCGTTTTGAAGAATCGCGGCTATGTAACCGAGGGTTTTCGCTTCGCTTTGCGCTGCGGACGAATCTCCAGCGTTTTTCGCTATCGAGCCGAGCGTTTGGGCGCCTGCGCCTATTGCTTGCGCCGCGGCATTTTGCTTAGCTTGAATTGCTGCGAGTTTTGCGAACGCTTGCTGCCGCGAGTAAACCGCTACGGACTGTTGCAGCACGCCTTTAATCATTTGCGCTACGGTTGAGTCGGATTCGTCGACTTTAACGATTACGCGCGCTTGGCTCGCGCCCGTCTCTAGCGCTTTCCCGAAGCCGTTTGGGATTACGATGAGCGCTTTCACGTAACCTTCGTCCATCAGTTTTTTCGCTTCGCTTTCGGTTCCGACTTCGTAGCGAATGGAAATAGTGTTTACGCCGTGCAGCGCTTGGCTTAACGCCGCTGAAGCCGCCGAGTGGTCGTTGTCGACGAGCGCAGCAGGCAAGCCTTGAATCGTGCCCGTAGTAGCGAAACCGAATATGGCTATCATTACTATCGGGAAAATCAGCATTGGTATTATGCGTATTCGGTCGCCTTTGATGACGAGCCAGTTCTTCCAAACGATCGCGCGGATTTTCTTGAAGTCGATCGGCTTCTCGCTACCGCCGTCCGCGTGATTCGCTTGTTCGTGTTTCACTGTTTTAGCCATTACCGGAATTCAACTCTTCAAATTCATTTGGAGGTCAGCGCGATGAAAACGTCTTCCAGCGACGGTTCTTTACCGCCTTTCTTCTGGATTTTCTTCTTCAACTCAGCGGGCGTGCCGACTTCGATGAGCTTCGCGTTGTTCATTATCGCGATTCTGTCGCATAACTTGTCAGCCTCATCCATGTCGTGAGTAGTGTAAACAACCGTAATGCCGTTTTCTTTGTTGAGTCTGCGCGTGAGCTCGCGCAACGCGATTCTGCTGTGCGGGTCCAGCCCCGTCGTCGGCTCGTCCATGAACAAAATCTTTGGCTCGTGCAGCAACCCGGCGGCAACGGACAAGCGCTGCTTCATTCCGCCTGAAAAACCGCCTGCCTGCACGTCCCGCTTGTCCCACAATTCCGCGACTTCCAAAAGCGTTCTGCTGTGTTCGGCGATTTCGTCGTCGCTCATGCCGTAAAGCTCGCCTATATAGCGAAGATTCTCGAGGGGCGTGAGCTCGTCGAACAAGGCGAATTGCTGCGGGACGACGCCGATGATGCTGCGCACTGCCGAAGGTTCTTTCAGCAAGTCGAAGCCGCCGACGCTCGCGCTCCCGCTCGTCGGAGAAAGCAGAGTCGTAAGCATGCGGATGGTCGTCGTCTTGCCCGCTCCGTTGGGGCCGAGGAAGCCGAACAGCTCGCCTTTCGCGACGTGAAGCGTCAGCTTGTCCACGGCGGTGAAATTACCGAATTTTCTCGTGAGGTCGTTCGTTTCAATCTCGTATTCCAAATCAAACCACCGAAAACAAAACAAAACCAAACAAAAAAACGAAAAGCAAAACGAAACAAAAAACAAACAAAATCAAAGGGAAAAATAAAAACAACCGCGAGTTCACGCTTTCTCGATAGCGTCGACTAGTTTTCGCAGCTCGCGCAAGCGCTTCTCGCGTTCCAGCTTGGCAGCGCTCCACACTCGCTCGTTCACCGCTAACCGAACCGCTTTTACGAGTTCCAGAAATTCCGTTTCGTCGTCGCCGAAGCAAACGAACGTCGAAAGCGGAACCATGCGCGCCATCATTTTGTTTAAGTGCGCTTGGCTATCGCGACGCGCCTCCTTCAAAAACGCTTTTCCTTTCGCGGTAAGCGAGTAAGCAAGCTCGCGCCTTCCGCGCCCGCTGCCCTCGCATTGTGCAGCAATATCGCACTTGACTAGTTTCTCGCCCTCCATTTTCCTGAGGAGAGGGTAAACGAGTCCCGAGCTAATGCGCCAGCCGCCTTGCGTCAACGCCTCGACTTTTTCCGAAAAAGCCTTGCCTGAGACGGGCCCGCGCTCCGCTACCGCCAAAACCGCGAGTTTCAGCATTGAAGGGTGGGGGCCGTGAGCATGGGAAACCCCTGTTTCGCGCGTTTTAATCATTAAATCAACTACGATATATATCGATATAGATATAAAAACCTTTCGAAAAGCTGAAGGCGGTTCAAAGCCAAAATAAATCCGTCAGCCAGCGCGTTTAATCGCGCCGCCGCCCAAACAAATGCCGTTGCGATAAAGCGCGCAAACCTGCCCCGGCGCGATTCCTTCCTGCGCCTCGTCGAAAACGACTTCGACAACACGCCCGCTTTTCGGAATCGCCGTTGCTGAGCGCTCGCGCTGGTGGTGGCGTATTTGCGCGAAAACCCGCGCCCGCTTGGAAAGCTTTTTCGACAACCAGTTGAAATCCTCGACGAGCGCGCGCTTTTGCTTGAGCTGCTCGCGATTTCGAGTCACGATGAGAGCATTGCGCTTAACGTCGAGCTCGCGCACGAAGTGCGCGTTCGGAAAGAAAAGTCCGCGGCGCTGACCAATCGTGTAAAAAAATAGTCCGTCGTGCACGCCGATTTTTTTGCCGGAATCCGCGTCGATTATGGGACCGCGTTTGCGTCCGATTTTTTCTGCGATGAATTCCCGCACTGCGTTGTTCGAAACAAAGCACAAGTCCTGGCTTTGCCGCAAGCGAGCGAAGAATTCGAATCCTGCGCCGATTGCGGCGTCGTAAACCTCGCCTTTCGTATAGTCGCCAAGCGGGAAAACGAGTCGCTTGAGCCACGGCCGCGGGAGAAGGCACAACCCGTACGTCTGGTCTTTCGCAGCGTCTTTCGGCCGGCAAAGCAGTGTGGTTCCGTCTTCATCGCGCTCGATTTTCGCGTAGTGCCCAGTTGCGACGAATTTTATGCCGTGCTCGTCAGCCCATTGCAATAGCCGAGCGATTTTCACGCGCCTGTTGCAGAAAACGCACGGGCTCGGCGTGCGGCCTTTTTTGAGTTCGCCCACGAAATAATCTATTATCTCGCGCTCGAAATCGCGGCGCGCGTCCACGATTACGTGGCGCACTCCGAGTTTAGCGCACACTCGCTTCGCTACGGCGAGCGATTCGCGAGTGCAGCAAGCGTTTTCGCGCTGCGCGTCGCAAGCTTTGCACTTGCTGCGCCAAACGGGGAGTTTCAGCGTCACGCCGACTGGGTTCCAACCCTGTTTTTTGAGTAGGAGGAGCGCGACGCTGGAATCGACGCCGCCCGACAAGCCGACGACTACGCAGCGGTTCGGTTTGTTTGATTCGCTTTTATTTTTCTTTCTTTTTTTCTTCCTTTCTTTCGTCACACGCAACAGCTCCTCAAAAAGCCACGAAGAGCAGCGCGTAACCGATTACTGTCAAAAGAGGTATTCCGTAAAGCGAGATTTCGTAAATCTTTTTCTCGAGAACAGCGTCGTTGCGCTTCGCGTGCATCATCATGAGTATAGTGCTGAGCAAACTGAGAACGAGCACGACGTAAGTCACCATCATGAACTTGTCCGCAAGCGTGAGATAACCGACGGGCGGAATGCTGGAAGTCACGTTCAAGTGAAACATTACTGCCGCAATCAGCGCGGAAGTGTTTATCCCGATTCGCGTCCACAATTTGTCTCGCTCCTCGATGAGCAGCGCGAGGAGACCGACGATTACGATGAATATGATTGGCAGAAAAGTCTTCATCACGCTGGCTAAAACTATCCGACGAATGTTGAGCGCGAAGCTGAATCTCGAATAATCTTCGTCGTAAGGCGCGTAGTGGTGGGTTTCAGTCGTCGCATTCCAGCCGTTCAACTCCCACCCCACGAGAACGACTTTCGGGTCCACGCCGCTTTGCGCGTTGTCGGGAACGAAGACTAGGTCGCTCGCTTCCTGCCGCTTGTCTTCCAGCGTTATCGTGAGCGCGTGTTCGTCGAACGGATATTGTTTCAAGTCGATATTCTCGGCCAGGTTCGCTTGCACGCGGTAGAACTTCGAGTTCGGTTCGTCGATTAGCTTGTCGATGCTCGTCGCTCGGCCGTTCATGAACTCGAAATCAGGCGCGCACGCTTCGTCGCACTCCATCGAGAGGTAAAAATCGACTGTGTAAGCGCCAGTGCTCACGTCGAACTTGCCGAGATTGAGAATGTAAACTGCGGTTCGTACCTTAACTGGCCGCGCCGCGGCAGTTGACGTCGAAAAAGCTGCTACTAGGCAAAGCGCGAAAACGAGAAAGCAAACAAATTCAGACTTCATTATTTCCACCCTCCTCATTACGCCAACGCCATCTTCACTGCAAGCTGTTCGTAATCAGCAGCACGAGCGCAGCACCAATCATTATAGCCGAGAATTGAACCACCGAATTCTTCACGTCCTTCTCCTTGTGAAGTTCGGGAATCAAGTCCGCGCCCGCGATGTAGATGAACGTGCCCGCCGCGAAAGCGAGCGCGATGGACTCGAAGTTTTGAACCGCACTGGAAAAGAAAAAGAACAGCAGTCCGCCTGCAACCGCGGTGAGCGCAGTCAGAAAGTTGAAGAACAACGCGGTTTTGCGCGAGTAACCGCTGTAGAGAAGCAGAGTAAAATTACCGATTTCGTGCGGAATCTCGTGGCAAACCACCGCGAAAGTCGCCGTAATTCCGAGCGGAACGCTGGCTATGAACGCCGCCGAAATCGTGACTCCGTCCAAGAAATTGTGTATCGAGTCGCCTACGAGCGTGAGCAATCCCAGCGGGTGTTTGCGCTTGCCTTCATGCGAATGATCCAAGTGGTGGTGATGCCGCCAGTGAATTATTTTTTCTATGACGAACGAAACCATTATTCCAATGAAAGCGATTTGCAGCGCGACTGCAGTGCCTATTTTTTCTACGGCTTCCGGCAAGAGGTCGAAGAAACCCGCCCCTAAAATCGCGCCGGTTGAAAAACTGACGAGCAGGAACATTACCAACCCGATTTTCTTGTCGCTCAAGGCGAACAACGCGAGCCCGACGAGAGACAGCAGGCTGACGAGGACTGTTGCCGCGATTATGAGTTCAAGAACCATGCCGAGTATAACGCCTTCTCCAATATTAAATCGCTTGTTTTTTTCTTTTCCCTTTTTATTTTTTCTCTCCCTTTTCCTTTTTCCGTTTTTTCTTTTCT
>CAITNU010000064.1 GCA_903893865.1 uncultured Microcaldota archaeon | reverse complement strand
CGCTCCGCGCGGGCCGAACGCGCCTGCAGAAAAACCGCTTTCGATAAACGATTTGTTCGGCGCCGAAGCTTTTGCGCCTCAAAAAACTCAAGCGCAAGCCAGCGCGCCAAGCGGCGCGGGCGGATTCGGCGGTGGCGGAGCGGGTACGGCTGGAGCTGGCGCGGGCGGGGCGAGTGTTTTCTCGCAGCTCGAGAGCCTCGACGCAAGCGGCAAAACCGTTGCGGAACAAGCGCAGCAGGCGCCGCAGGCTGTGCCGCAAGTTCAAGTCGTGAAAATGCGCGTTGCCGCGAACGCCGGCTGTCCTCACTGCGGAGCGAAGAACGTGCGCGTCGTCTTCTGCCCGTATTGCGGGAGCGGAATGTGCGCGAACTGCACGCCTTCGTTGAAGCCGACGCCCGAGGCGTTCGTTTACGTTTGCCCGAAGTGCGGGGAAGAAGTGCCTGTAGCGCGCGAGAAAAAGGTTTGAAGGCAAAAGCGTTGACGCCGCGTGCAGGCGAAACGATTTATATACCTGCCAGCCTAAATTGTTGCAGTTAAGGCGCTAGCGAATAAAGGCGCCTTCTGGAAAGTGAAATAGAAAATGAGTTACGACGACAGCGGAAGCGGAAACGACAGCGGAGGCCGTGGTTACGGCGCGCCGCGCGAAATGCACAAAGCCGTTTGCAGCGATTGCGGCAAAGAGTGCGAAGTGCCTTTCAAGCCCACGGAAGGAAAACCTGTTTACTGCAGGGACTGCTTCCAGAAGCACAGGAAGCCGAGACGCGACAGTTACGGCGGTGGCGGCGGAAGGTATTAAGCAGTTACTGAATTCCCGTTTAACCGGCAAAACTGAAAAAGCCCCAAAAAACTAGCGTTCAACCTGATTTTATTTTTTTCTCGAGCCTACCGCTAGGCATAGCCAACAGCAAAAAAGCAAACAGAAAAGAAAGAAAAGCAGTTCGAATCCTTTTTTACCTGGTTTTCTAGTATTCGTAAGCGCTCAACGCGGCTTGCGCTCCCTCGGCTGCAGCCCAAACGACTTGCCTCAAGTGCCCAACGCAATCGCCAGCAGCGAAAACGCCTCGCGCGCTCGTGAGCTGTTTCTCGTCTACGGCAACGCAACCGTTCTCGAGAGTCTTGATTCGAAGCAGCGTGCACAACGTCGTCGTAGGCGCGAGCCCGATGTTAATGAAAACGCCGTTGACGTCGAGAACGCTTTCCTCGCTCGTCTTCGAGTTTTTCAACCGCAGGCGTTCCACGAATTTCGCGCCTTCGATTGCGACGACGTTCGAGTCGCCGATGAATTCCACGTTCGCGCGTTTGCGCAATTCGTCGACGAGCACTTTGTCCGCGCGAATCCCATTTCTGTAAATAACGATTACGCGTTGCGCCACGTCCGCTAAGAGCGACGCCGTAGTAATCGCCGTATTCCCAGCGCCAACTACCGCAACGATTTTTCCTTTGAAGAACGGCGCGTCGCAAGTAGCGCAGTAACTAACGCCTTTTCCCGCGAACTCTTTCTCGCCTTTAACCTGCAAATTCTTGTACGCCGCGCCGGTAGCGATAATGAGAGCGCGCACGCGAAACTCGCCCGCTTCCTCCGTCTTGACGAGAAAACCTTTTGGTTCGGGTTCGATTTCGCTGACTTGCGCGAGCAAGAGGCGCGCGCCCAAGCCTTCAGCGTGAGCCTTCATTTTATCTGCGAGTTCCTGCGAATCGATTTTCGGAAATCCAGCGTAATTCTCTATCGAGTGATGTCCGGCTAGCGCTCCGCCCCAGGCAGCGCCTTCGAAGACTACGCAGCGCAACCCGCGGCGCTGGCCGTAAACAGCTGCGCTCAGCCCTGCAGGGCCTCCGCCGACGATTCCAACGTCAAACTCGTTTTCAACCATGACGATTCCCACTTTCTTGCGCTTTCTCGTTTTGTCTTTTTTTGCGCCAAATTATTTGTTCCACAACCTTAATAGCTTTTCGCGAGACGCAGCGAAATCGCTTTCGTCCAAGCACTCGAGAATAATCTTGCCGTCGAAACCCAGCGAACGCAAACGCTTTATCCACCAAGCGAAATCAATCGAGCCGTCGCCTACGCCAGCGTGGTCGTCCCTGCCGCGCTTGACGAGCGTGTCCGTAACGTGAACGTAATCCGGCTTGCGCCTCGCGTAAACCGCGCGCTGCGCGGTCAGTTCCGCGTGCGCAATGTCGAGGCAAACGCCAGCGCCGCAAGCGCGAGCCGCGCTCAAGTGCGTCGCCGATTTACCGAAAAAGTCGGAGCGCAAACAATTCTCGAAAACCATGCGTACTCCGCCGTCCGCCGCCAAGCGCACGAGCGGCTTGATTTCACGCACCCAGTCACGCAGAATCGCATCGCGCGGGAAACCGAGGAGAGCATAATAGTAAGGCATTCTGCCTCCGTGCAAAACGTAGTGCGTCGCCTCGAGCGCAGCAGCGGCTTTAATGCTTTTCTTCAGCACTTCGTCGCTCGCGCGCCGAATCGCCGCGTCGCGGTGTCCCGTCTGCATCGACATGTACGGACAGTGAACGGAATAACTCAAATCGTAGTCGCGCTTGAGCTTGCGCAGCGCTGCGACGTCGCCGCTCGTCAAAAAGTGCGGGTGCTCGAAAACGACTTCGATAACGCGAAAACCTCGCGCGACTTGAGCTTCAACTATTTTCGCAGGCGGAACGGTCGCGTCGTACAAAGTGCTTGCTCCGATTTCCACGAAAAATTCAACTCCGCCGGCACCAGAAATTAAGAAGTAATTGTTTTCTCGATTTCGCTTTCGTCTACGCGCAGTCCGAGGCGCTTGAAGAACGAGGCTACGTTGTGGCAGTCGTTCGCCAAATATTCGCGCGCCCGAGGATGCGCGACGCTCACGCCTTGCGCCCAATCGATTAAAACCGGCGTTTGCGCGCCTTTTCCTTCCTTCCCTTCGCTAGTCCGCATGATTACGTTGAAAGAACTCAAGTCCGCGTGAACTATTCCCGCTTGCCAAGCGAGCTTCGCTTGCGCGACGATTTCGGATAGCAGCAGCCGCGGGTTCGCGACTACGACGTCTTCAAGCAGCGCGTAAGGCACGCCGCGTTCGCCGAGGAATTCCATGACTACGACGTTGTCGCGGTGCGCGATTGGCTGCGGCACGCTCACTCCCTCGTCCGCGCACGCCTGCAGGTTCGCGAATTCTTTGCGCGCCCACAACCGCACGAAATCGCGCAGCCTCCCGCGCACTCGCTTGGCGTTGAACCGCGGGTCTCCCTCGAGGTATTCGTGCGCGTGGCGGAAAGCGGTTGTTTCGTACTTGAAGACTTTGATTGCGACGTGCGTTCCGTCGGCGCGCGTTCCGCGAAAAACGTAGGCTTCCTTGCCGCTCGCGAGAGGGTAATCGATTGACTTGAAGACGCGCGTGTTCATTAGTCCGACGAGCACGTGCAGCGTTTTAGTGTCGAAGACTTTGTAAGCGATTTTGTTGATTTCGTGCAAGGGCTTGTCTTCGCGGCGCGGCCGCTTGCGAGTCGACATTTTGCGAGCCAAACTTCATCCCACCGAAAGGCTTACGCCGCCCGGCATTTTAAACCCGCCTTGTCGCGCTTGCTCGCTAAAGCACGCGATTCACTCACTTCAAATTTTTTCCAGCAGCTCGCGCAAGTAATAATCCGGCGCCGACGCGTCACGCAAAGCTCGCTCCGCTTCCGCCCGCACTAGCGCCTTGCTCTCCCTGCTTTTCCGCGCTACTTTCAACAGCAACGCGTAGAAAGTGCAAGGCTCGTGTCGTCCCGCGCTTAAAACGTTCAAGCCCGTGAGTAGTGCGGGAACGGCTTTTTCTGAAGGAAACGCCAGGATTTCTTCAACTGCCTCTGAGTGCGAATCGAAAATTTCGTCGCCTTCCGATGCGATTAATTCCAAGTCGCGCAGTAGCGCGTTTCCTTGTTCTTCAGGCAATTGCACCGCCGCCTCGACGAATTTAACCGGCCGGCGTTGCGCGCGCTCGATTTCGAGTTCAAGCAAAACCAATTCGTTCGACAGATTTATGAGGTTATGAAAATGTCCGTTCCCATCTTCCTTCACGACGAAGAAAGGCGGTTCGCCAGATGAGTGCCAATGCTCGTAGTATCCGCGCGCGTGGCACAAGGCAGGTGCGTAAGGTGAAAACGCGTACGTTTCCGCGTTGCGCTCCTCGAAAAAAGCGTAGAGAAGCTGCTTATCGATTCGCGTGAAGCCCTCTCGCTCGGGTCGCACGCCTCCTTTGAACGCGATTTTCGCCTTCCGGACGTCGGGGTGCGGCGACAACAAGCCTATTTCGTTGGAAGTGCAACCGCCAGGAGGAATCAGAAGAAGTCTTTTGACTACGGTGGATTCAGCGGGTTCGCAAACCAGCTTCACAACGACCGACCTCGGCCGGGCAATCGCTTCATAAGGCACGCCGCCGAAAAAAGCCGTCGCCTCTCGCTTGAACAACGCCGCAGCCATAATTTCTTCCATAATCTGTCTTTTCATTATTTTTACCACCTTCCCAGCGTGAATCAAAACAAGCATTTTTTAAATGCGCGCGAACTTAATTTCTTGTTGTAATAAACCACTACGACAAAAAGAAAGGTGATTTAATTGGAAGCCACTGAACTGCGGAAACTTGGGTTGACGTCGACGGAGGCGCGCGTATACCTAGCGCTCGTCGAACTCGGCGCCGCTTCGCCTAGCGAAATCACGCGTCGCAGCGGCGTTTATCGCACGCTTGTTTACGAAGCGCTCGACCGCTTGCTTGAGAAGGGGCTCGCGTCATTCGTTTCCGGCGAGAAGAACAAGAAGTATTTTCAAGCGTCGGATCCGAGCGCGCTGGAAGCCATGGTCGAGGAAGAAGAAAAAAATTTTTCGCGGGAAATCGAGGAAAAAAAGCGTTTGCTCGGCAAAACAGTGCCGGAACTCGAACAGCTTTTCGCGAAGACGACGAAGCCGGCGGCAAAAATCTTCGTGGGCTTGCGCGGAGTGCGAATTGTTTTCCGCGACATTCTCGCCAGCTTGAAAAAAGGCGACGAGGAATTGTGCTTCATCGCGAACTTCGAGGGACGCGAACTCACGGGAGTCGCGATTCCGAAGCTACTGCATTCTCTTGCGAAAAAAGGCGTGCATTACCGCGGCATTTACGACGGAAGGCAGAAAACGATTGAGGAAGCGGCGAAGAGCGCAATGCAGAACCGCGGCGCCGCCGTCCGCGTGCTGCCGCCGGAATACGCCTCTCCAACCACTATTCACGTTTACGGCGGGAAAACCGCGATTTTGCTTTACTCGAAGCACGACTTGATTTGCGTCGTAGTCGAAAACAAGGAAATCGCTGACGGTTTCCGCAAAAACTTCAACGCGTTGTGGCGGTTAGCCAAGCCGATAGGTTAATAGCGCCTGCCGCGAAAAAAGATGCAAGATATTTATGAAAGCACAACACGCGATTCGCAACGGCGCGCTGATTTCAGCGAGCGAAGCGAGCGTGAGCGTTTTCAGCAAAGCGTTTTTCTTCGATTTCGCGGTTTACGCGAACGTTAAAGTTGTGCGCAACCGCTTGTTCATTCCCGAGTACGAAGTCGAAAAACTCTTTGAGAGCGCGGCAAAGCTCGGCTTGCAGCACTCGTTCAAGAAAAGCGACGTCGTGCAGTGGACGAAGGCGCTCGTCGAAGCCGACAAGCCCGGCGACGCGTTGCTGCGCCTCCTCTTAATCGGCTCCGCCGCGCCGGACGAGGAACCGCAGTTGTTCATTTTCCCCGTTGGCTTGACTTTTTACGCCGACAAGCTTTATTCCAAGGGAGCGAGCTTGGTTTCAGTCAAGGGCGAGCGTCACTTGCCGGGCGTGAAGAGTAAGGATTTGCTGATGTCATTCCAAGCGTTCGGCGAAGCCGCGAAGGCAGGAGCAATTGACGCACTCCTGGTGGATGGAAACGGTAACGTCCGCGAGGGGACTCGCACGACTTTCTACGCGATTAAAGGCGACGAGTTGATTACTCCGCCCAAGGAATTGGTTTTGGAGGGCGTTACTCGCAAAATCGTTTTCGAGCTCGCGCCCGCGTGCGGCTTGAAAGTCGTGGAAAAGAATATTCCGCTAGTGGATTTGCTTGACAAAAAGTTTGATGAAGTCTTTGTTTCGAACACGACTATGGGAGTAATGCCCGTAAACAAAATCGATGACGCGGAGTACGCCGTGGGTGCGAAAACGAAGGCGCTCGAGAAGGCGTTCAAGGGGTATTGCGCCGAGTCGCGGCACTGGGTTTGAAGTGTGGCCGCGCGCGCACCGCGTTTTTGATTCTAGCGAACTCGAATTTCTTTAATGCTCGATGTTGTTGGAGCACGCCGAGAATTTTGATTGCGTTTCGTTGTAGCGGCGTCTTTATCTTAACGCCGTATCCGTACTTCATTATCTCGACCGGCAAGTAAAAAGTGTCGGGATGCTTTTGCAGAAACTGCGAAATTTTTTGCACGTTGTTGAAGCGCCGCATCAAAACAACCCCTTCGAGCGCCTCGCTTTTTCGAGGACCGGCAGGTTGTCGGGACAAAACTCGCTCGGGCGCTCCCGCGCCATTTTCCGCAATTCTTTTTCCGAAGCGAAGAAGCTTGATTCGACTTCCTCGCGTTGCAAGCGAAGCTCGCCGTCCCAAACGCATTTGAAGACTCGGCAGCGTTCGTTAACTAAATCGTCTTTGTAGTCGAAGTCGAACAGGAACTCGAGCTGTGCGTTTTTCACTCCGACTTCTTCCTCGAGCTCGCGCTTAGCGCATTCTTCGAAAGACTCGCCTGCGGCGCAAGTGCCTCCGCGAGCGATTTCGTAGAGCGACGGGTAAACGTCTTTCGACGCCGTGCGTTTCGTTACGAGGATTTCGCCGCGCGAGTTCAGCACGAGCACGAACGCGCAGCGGTGAAGCAGGTTGCGCGCGTAAACCTCGTTGCGCGGCAGCGTTTCGATTACCGCGCCGTTTTCGTTGATAACGTCGACTAATTCAGTCATGCGCTTCATCTTTATGCGGGCCGTTTTGGAGTCAAGCAAAGTATCAAGTCGCTCATGAATTTTTTGTATTCTTTTTCGCTGCCTAAAATGGAGGTGAGTTCTCGGCGATTTTGTTTAAAAACATCGAAGTCGATTTGTTGCAATTCTTTCAATCTTCCTTGCCGCACCATCAAGTCCGCGGTCGCGTGACTAGCTAAAAATTGGCGTCCGTTAGTTGCCAGCATCCTCCTGCCCGCATCCGCAGTTTTTGGGGCTTGCAACAGCTTGTCAACGAAGCGTATAGGAACCGTTTGGTGGTCAAAACCGTGTTCTAATGATACTGGCGTCTTGAAGCGAGTTTCAGGCATTTTGTTTTCCCTCTCTTTCTTTCTTCAAATGCAGTGGACCCGCAGGGAATCGTGATTTCACTTATTCACCATTTGAGCTTGTATTTCGGAATCCAGTACCCAAGAATTACCACTATTGGCAATATCGTGATGGCGATTACTGAAATAACGAAAGGCAGCGGCATTTTTTCGTGCACATAAAACTCTATCAAATCCGTTAGGGCTATGACTATCGAAACCATTAACAGAAATCTTTTCGCGAAACTCATCATGCGAATCGCCTCAGTGGGCCCGCAGGGAATCGAACCCCGGATCTTCACTGCACTCCGGCTTTCCTCGTTTTTCTTTCCGAGGTTCTTTCTTTTTCTAAAAAAGAAAGGCCTTGTGAGAGTGACGTCTTACCATTCGACCACGGGCCCTAAACGCGTTAAGGTATGTTTAAAATAGTTTTCGAGAAATAAATACTTGAGGTTTAAACGGAATAAGCTAACAATCAAAGAAAAAACTTATTGGACGCTTGGCTTGCTGACCTTGCTGTTGGTTCGAATGGTACCGCACGAAAAATTCAGAACTCCAGAAGACAAGAGACGCTTGTTGTGGATGCCGCCTGAACACGTATCGTTTGCTGCTGAAATAGTGAAAGAACACTTCGCGCAAAGCGGCGCGCCGTCTTCGTTCAAGGAAATTCAGGAACTAGCGCAACGCATTTCCGAGTCGTTCGAGTACAAGCGTTACGGCGTTAAAGTAGCTTACCGCGCAATTTACGCTCATCTTTTGGAAAGCGACATTGAACGCGCAGCGGACTTGTATCCCGAGATGACGAATGCTTTGTTTCAGGGCGGTTTTAACGGGGATTCTTTGCGGCCTTTTCCGCACGAGCTCAGCGACTTAGAAAAAACCGCTTCGGCACTTGCGAGCGAAGGGCTTGCCGACAAGAATATCGTGCTCTACAGAAAACTCTTTGTACACGCCAACTCAATCCTGCGTCAAATACCAAACCAGAAACCATCAAAAGAGTTGTGGGAAGCGATTAACGCTTACGCTCCAGCGGTGAGAGCGTTGCCTTCAGAGCCTACTCCTGAAAAGCGAACCGAGTACTTAGAAAAAGCGCGGCAAATTTTTGCGGGGCGAGACAAAGATTTTCAATTTAACTGGGACTTGAGAAAGAAACCCGTGGAAGCTCTTGGAGAACTAGAAACGGAAATTGCAGACGGCGGAGGAATTGACGTCCGCAGCGCGTTGTTCGCCGTTCTCATCGAAAAAGGTTATTTTTCCGAAGCCAAAGCATATGGTTCGCATTATAACCAAGGTTGTTTCACTGACTTGAAGGCTCTTGAGGACGCGCTTAAAGCTGGCCGCATCGGAAAACAACACGAAGCTGAAGCGCGAAATTACGCGAAACAACTCCGAAGTGAATTGACTGCGAGACTACAGTCACTGAAAAAAGTTTTGACGGAAAAAACCGCGCAAAAACCGCGTGCGCGCCACTCGCAATAAGCCGTTCCCAGCGAAACTATTTTTTGTGAAGGCGCGACACCGCCGCGTCCGCTTCCTCGATTTTGTCTTTCAAGCCATGCAAGTAAGCTTCAAGTTTTTTCTTCAAGGCGGCGTCGCTTAAAGCCAAAATTTTGATGCACGCGAGCGCCGCGTTTTTCTCGTCGAGCACGGTTTCGTGTGCCACGCCCGGAGGAGTGCGTAAGCTCGACCAAATGTCTTCGGCGTTGTAAGGCGGGCACGTTATTACTGGCAAAACGCTTTGAGCCGCCACCACTCCACTTAAAGCATTACTCAGTCCCGCTATCGCCACAATCACTTTCGCGTCCTTTGCTTCTTTTAGAATGGACAGTAATTTTTCGGGGGTTTTGTGCGCGCTTGCGACTCGTTCTTCGTGCGTCACGCCGAATTCGTCGAGCACTTTCGTTATTTTCGCTGCGTGCGCTGCGTCGCTGCCTGAACCCATTAAAACCAAGACTTTAGCCAAATCCAAACCCCTCCGTAATCGTCACTCGATTTTTGTGTCAACGAATTTAGCAGTCATTTCCGCGACGATTTCGTAATTTCGCTTGACTCGCTCGAGCCCTTCCGCGTTAATCGCTTTATCGTTGCGGTACACTTGCTTGTCCAACATTTCCTCTTTGCGTCCGTGCGGCCAAATTCGCCACGAATCGTTGTCTACAACGTCCGCGAGAACGAGTTTTCCTCCCGCAGTCGTGCGGCCGAATTCAATCTTCAAATCCACTAAAACAACGTCTTGCTGTTTCCACGCTTCCTCGAGCAATAGGAAAACGAGGCGCGCGAGATTCTCCATTTCCCCTACTTCGCTTGCAGTCGCAATTTTTTCTTTCATGATTTCGTGTTTCTCGATGAGCGGGTCGTGCCTCGCGTCGTCCTTCAAAAAGAATTCAAGAACAACCGGCTCGAGTTTTTCGCCTTCCTTCGCTTCGGGATTACGCTTCAAGTAAGAGCCTGCCGCGATTCTGCGGATGACGACTTCCAAAGGAATCATTTTGCAGCGCTGCACCACCATCGTGCGGTCGTTCGGCGCGTCCACGAAATGCGTTGCAACGCCGTGCTTGTTCAGAAAACGGAAAACGTTCGCCGTCGTCCGCCCGCTGATAGCGCCTTTCCCTGGAATCAAGTCGCACCTCACTCCGTCGCCCGCCGTGATATCGTCCTTGCTTTCGATGACCGCGCGGCGTGCGTCTCCCGCGAGTTCGAAAACGCGTTTAGTCTTGCCTTCCGCAATCAACGCGCCTTTCTCGAAAACCAAAACCAATCCACCTTGCTACGCCTTCTTCTTGGCTTCAACCAGCTTCTGCCCGAGCGCTTTCGCGAAATCGCGGGCGCGTTGCGCCGCGTCGCCAACGTGCGAGCGCGCGTCCATTGCGCGCTCGACTTCGCTCGCCCTCAAGAATTTTGCGACGCGCTTTTCTTTCGTCAAGAGTTCGCGCAAGGGATTGCGCTCGCCTTTCTGCACGCTTTCCCACGCTTTCATCGAACAATCGCGAATAACCTCGTGCATTTCCTGGCGGTTAGCGCCCTTCTTAACTAGCGCCATCAACAACGGTTCCGTAGCAGCGAATTCCCCGTATTTTTCAAGGTTGCGCGCTATTGCCTTCGAGTCGACGACCAAGCCGTCAAGAACTTTTAACGAGGAAACCAGGATTTCGTCCGTAGCGAGAAAAGCTTCTGGAACAATCAAGCGCTTGTTCGCGCTGTCGTCAAGCGTGCGCTCGAGGCCGCTCAACGCCGTGTTCGACCACGCGACTTGCGGGAGCGCCGCGACGAATCGCGCGAGAGAACAAATTTTTTCGCACGTCACGGGATTGCGCTTGAAAGGCATCGCGCTCGAACCCACTTGCTTGCTGCCGAAGGATTCGCTCCACTCGCCGTAAGCAGGCGTCTGGAGAAAACGAACGTCGAAAGCGAACTTGTGCACGTCCTGCGCGACGCTCGCGAGAGCGCACAACACCGCGTAATCCTGGCGCCTCGGCGCCGTCTGGTTCGTGACGTCGAAAGCGCGCAAGCCGAGTTCGTCGAGCACGAGTTTCTCGAATTCCGCGGGGCGCGTCTTCGTTCCCGCAAGCAGCGCGGCGTAGCCAGCGCTCGTTCCAGTCGCGCCCTTGAAGCCTTTCGCCTTGAAATTCCGCGTCCACCAATCCACCCACTCGAAATCCTCGAGCAAGGATTGCGCGTAAAACGCGAAGCGGTAACCGACCGTCGTGGGCTCGGCGGGCTGCAAGTGCGTGAAACCGATGCAAGGCGTGCCCGCGTAGTAATCTATTTTCTTTTTGAAGCAAGCGAGCAGCGCAAAAAGTCGCGAGCGAGTGATTTCGAGCGCCTGCAGGCTGGCGAGCGCGTCCGCGTTGTCCACCACGTCCATGCTCGTTGCGCCCAAGTGAATTTTGCCGCCGCCGATTTTGCATTGTTCCGCGAACGCCTTTACTTCCGCGACCACGTCGTGGCGCGTTTCTTCTTCAATCGCTAGCGAGCGCGCAATATCGATTTGTTTCGCGTGCGCCTCGATGTCCGCGAGCTCGATTTTCGACACGAGCCCAGCTTTGCACTGCGCGCTCGCGAGCGCCACCCAAATCTTGCGCCACGCCAACCTGCGGTTGCGCTCGGAAAATACGTTCCGCATTTCGTCGCTCGCGTAACGCCAAGTGAACGGCGAGAGATAATCGTCGAAGCCGAAGCCTAGAACAGCGTTTTTCACGTTCAACCCACCCGAAACTCAGTTAAGCCGAACTCGTTTTTAAACCACGCCGCAGGGTTTTTAAACTCGCGGCTCAAGCGAAAAATTCACTGGAAGCGAGGCCGCACAACGAATAAAAACGCGGGCGCAGTGAAACCAACGCCAAAAACGGCGAACACCTCCGATAGACTAAAACACCTACCAAAAGCATACAAATATATGCCTTTTGTATGTAAAAAGATGGTTACAGTAACGGCTGCAAGAGGTGTTTGCTTTGGAAGCGGTGGTTCGTTTGGATGGAGCGGTGGGAATGATTCTCGACAAGCTCGTCGACCTCGGATATTTCCGCACGCGAAGCGAAGCGATTCGCGCGGGAGTGCTCGAACTCGGAAAGGAATTCGAAGTGCTTCACGACGCGAGGGAACTCGAGGCGGAACTCGTTGTTCGCAAAGTCGAGGCAATAGACAAGGAAATCGAGGAAGGCAAGCGCAAGGTTTACCCGCTTGACGAAGTTTTGAAGGAAGCGGGTTTAGCAAGAAAAGGAAAACCCAAAGCCAAGTGAGCGTTGCGGGCAACTCGAAGCAAGCGAAGAACGAGCTGAATGTTAGCGGGGCGGTTAATCAATGGCGTTCGCGGTTATTCTCGATGAAGACGCGCGAAAGCGTTTTCTGGCGTTAGACAATTCCGTGCGCGCGGTAATCGCTAAAAAGCTCTTGCAGCTTGAGCGCGATGATTTGCGGTCGAGGCACTTGAAGCACGGCGCGCCCGTGTTCATCGAGGAAGTCGGACAATACCGGATAGTTTTCGAGAAGCGGGAAACCAAAAAACAAAAGCTCGTCGTTTTCGTCGGTAACCACAAGCAGTACAAGGAGTGGTACGCGTCTTTCTTCCAAAAGTGAAGGCACGGGATTAAAAAGCTTTTTTAATGCCGCCGTTCTCGCTTCTTTCGGGAAGAGGCGCGTCGCGTCGTGGAAATCGCAGTTGACAAGAAAACAATCGCCGTCGCGGCAATCGCGTTAGTAATCGTAATCGCAATACTCGTATTCTTCGTTTTCCCGCAAAAACCTGGTCAGCCGCAAGGCAACGCCGCGTCGCCCACTCCAGCGGTTTCAATTCAAGCGAGCGCTACGCCTGCGGCAGCTCCGGAGAACCTCAACCCCAACTCTTACAAGGATTCTACGTCGAGTTTCATCGTCGAGCTAGCTAACGCGGTAAAGAAAATGGTGGAGTAAATGCGCGTGAACAAACGTGTGATTTTGCTGGCGTTGTTTGCAATCGCGCTACTGCCTTCCTTAGCTTTAGCGTTGACGTTCACGCGCGAAGTAGTCGACCACGTCGTAGCAACGCGCGCAGTCAAAATCGAGGTTTGCGAAACCGTCGCGCCGCCTTGCGTTACAACTGAAGGAAGCAACCCGCTTGAAGCGGCAAAATGCTTGTACGAAAACGCTTTTTCGGGCGACTGCATTTCCGCGCCGCAAACGCTCGTCTTCGGCGAATTAGCCGTCTACGAAAAAAACAGTACTAACGACACGCAGCCGCCGACGCTTTACGTCGTCTTGTTCAACGACGTCGTTTACCGCGGCGACTCGATCTCGTTCGATTACTACTACGTTGGCGACGACCCGCACAATTTGCCGGACGCGGCGCGCGGCGGCGAGTACTGGTGGCCTGACGGCGGAAGCGGAAAAGGACTCAAGACTTTAACCGCGCAACGCTTGGACGAGTTGAACCCGGATTTCGAGCCTTACGGTTGGCGCAGCGTCACGCCGTCTTACTTCATGACTTACTACGAGCCGAACGGAGAATTACTCGTTTACCTCAATCTCGCCGACAAGCACTACAAGCTCGTTAGCGTGAAAAAAGAAGTCAAAAACAAGGAGTGGAAGCCGCCTGAAAAGCCGGAAACGCCTGCAGCTCCGTCGACTCCGGCGGCAACGTGTTCCCAGCGCGGGGGATTCGTTTGCCCGAAGGGAACCCAACACAAGTGCACTAAAGGCGATTGGGTTGAAGCAAGCGATTCTCCTCACTGCTGCAAAGGAGAATGCGTTGCAGTCGAGGAGCCGAGCGTGACGCCTTTGCCGAACGCGAGCGCTACGCCTACGCCGCAATGCTTTTTCAACGGTTCAGCGTGTTGTTTGAGCGCGCAGCCTGGCGAGTGCGATTATCCTCCGCCTGCGAATTGCGGTGTTGGTTGGGCGGCGCAAGCGAACGGTTGCAGCGAGCAGTGCAAGGCGTCTTGGAGGTGTGCGCCTACGGTTACGCCTACTCCGATTCCTGAATGCGTTTTGAGGGACGGCTCTTGCTGTAAAGTCAAGAACTTGAATGAGTGCATGAGTTCGCCGCCGAACGAGTGCGGAGCCGGCTTGACGCCGCGAGTGCAAGTGTGCAACCCAAACTGCACGGTGACTTGGGAGTGTATTGTCACGCCTACGCCGTCGCCGAGTCCAACGCCTACTCCGAGCGCGACTCCGTCGCCGACGCCTTCTCCTTCTCCGTGCCCAACGCCGACTACGAGCGCAACTCCGAGTCCGTCGCCTTCAGCTTCGCCTTCCGTTTCGCCGTCTCCCTCGCCTAGCTCGAGTCCTTCTCCTTCGCCCTCCACGAGTCCGAGTCCGGAACCGTCTTCTTCTCCGACTCCAACGCCGTCGCCTTGAAGCTGAAAACGCGTTCACCGGAAGCGAGGCCGGGCAAGGTTTAAATGCGCGTTTCGACTAAAGTTTGGTTTGAGGAAAGTGGTTTTGTGAATTCCAAACTTGCTGCACCAATGAAGTGGCTTGAAAAGAATAGCGGCAAGCTCGGCAGGCAATACAAAGACTTGTGGCTCGCAATCAGTTCAAAAGGCGTCGTCGCTAAATCCAAATCTTACTCGCAAGTAGCCAGCGAAGCTGAAGGAAAAAACTGTTTGTTAATCAAGATTCCGAGGAATCCTCAAGCCGCCTTCGTTTACTAGCGGCAGCAGCCCGCCGGCAACGCCGTGGTTTCAAGTTTTTCGAGTTGGTTTTCGCTTTGGCGACTAAAAAGTTTCCGTTCATTTCCTTCGAACCCGGCGCGCCGGCGATGCCGCTCGTTCCCTTCGACTTCCCGAAAGGAAAAAGCGTTTACTGCCTCGTCGCATTGATTGCAGGGCAGCTGGGCAAGCGGCTGCCACTCACTGTCTCCCCAGCATCCCCAACTAGTTTTACTAGTTTTTCCCGAGGCGCGCGATAAGGGCTCGGTGCGGAGTCGAAGCGCGCGAGAGCAAAAGCACGAAAGCGAAAAAGTGAAAGCGGAGACGCGAGCCGCCCCCCCCGCATCTTGTTTTTCTAGCTTTTTTTGCGCGAGGCTAAGGGACGAGTGTTGAAGCGGCATTCTGCGTTTTCGCAAACGCTTTCAGGCGCTCTTTTAGCCGCTTAGACTTTTTTTAAGTTCTTTGCGCGCGGCCCGCGTTCGCTTGATTCAACCTCGTAATCTACAGCGTCGCCGACCGCGAGCACGGCACCGCCTTCAATCGCCGAAGTGTGCACGTACACGTCCTTGCCGTCGTCACCAGTGACGAATCCAAAACCGCGCGCGGCGTCAAACATCTTTACTTTTCCTTTCATTAGATATCACCCATCGTTTCAGTTTCATGTTGTTTTGAAGCGCGTAGCTTATAAAATCTTATCCTACGCCGTACGCCGTACACCGTCACGCGCAGGGACGGCAAAGCAAACTCCGATGAAACAAAGCGCGCGGTTCACTTGCCGACTCGCTTGAAGCGCGCTTTAAGGAAACGGTTTGAACCCCGTAGCCTCGCTTTGCGCCGAACGACTCGTTTCGCGGTCGGGCGTCGTTTCAACTGTTTTGCGGAGCGAACGACGTCGTCTAAAAAACGCATTTCGCGAGTCCGCTGGTTTTTGCCGAACGAGTTTCGCCTAGTCACTTTCAAATCACCGCGCTTTGAATTTTAATACGTCGAATGCATCGTTTTCGTGCGCTGTTTCGTGCGCTGTTTGTTATTCGTCTCCCGCGTCCCCGCCGTCGTCTCCGTCTTCGCCGTCGTCGTCTTCGCTTTCTGTTCCGCCGCTTTCCGTTCCGCCTTCCTCTTCGTCGTCGTCTTCGTCTTCCGCGTTCTCGCGTTTTTTCTTGGTTTTTTCGTCTTCAAACTCGTTCACAACAAAATCACTGCTCCCTGCGCCTTTCCAACCGCCTTTCCAACAGTTTCGTTTTCGAACAAGAAAAGCTTACCGCTTACGCGAACCGAGTTTTAACGCTTTCCGCTTCCAGCTTTCAAACCGGAAGCGTCCTCCGCGTCCTCGCGTCCTCCAGCTTGTTTTTTAAACCAGCTTCTTCTTCTTCTTCAGTATCATCAGTATTATGCGGGTTGACGCTGCGCAGTATTCAGGAGAAGACGTTGAAGAAGACGTTGATTTGAAACGGTTGTGTTTTGGAGCGGGGCGAGGTGGTTTGATTGAAGATATTGATGCGAGTTATAGCTAAAGACGGCGTGAAACTAAAGAGCGAGATTAAACGGCAACACCGCGCGTTAACCAGAAGCACTTTCGTCAGAGGCCGGGCGACTAAAGGCTGGGAGAAATGGATGCACAAGAATTACGACGGTTGGATTCGGTTCAAGGAGCCGTGTGACGGCGTGCTGCTAGTGGAACTCCGGTGCAAGAACGAGGAACGCTTGTGGCAGATTTTTAGTGCCTTCATGGGATACTTGTCGCGCAATTTCTTGAACAAGATAGTCAGCGTAAACACTCAATTCGTCAAGTAAACACGGTACGGGCGCCGAGGCGCCAAACGAACGCCGTCGCCTTGAAGCACAGAGTTCACTGGAAGCGTGCCCACGTCGTTTTTTTACTTTTAGTGGCACCAAGTCGGGAGCTGTTTTGAGCCGGTTTTTTATACTCGGTTCGCGTAACGAGTTCGCGAGGGTGATTACAATGCCTTTTTGTGATGAGTGCGGGAGCAAGCTTCCGGTTAAATCCAAGTTTTGCGCGAAATGCGGTGCGGCCGTGAACAACAAAGCAGCACAATCCCAGCAGGCAGCGCAGGCGGCAGCGGCGGCGGCAACGCAACCGCAACCGCAAGCAGCGTCGCCGGCGCAGGCAACGCCAACGCAGGCGCAGAAGGCAGCGCAGTCGAACTCCGCGTGGAAGGTTTTAGGGATACTCCTCGGCTTGTTTATAGCGTTCGTCATCTTAGTCGGCGTCTTCGGCTACGACTCAAGCAACCGCGTAACAACCGGTTCAGGCTACGACGGCAACGGAAACAATCTCGGGACAACGTCAACTTGCAACGATAAAGCGGGTTCGGTGACGTGCGGTTACTGCGACGCGAGCACGACGTTTTCCGGCAACCAGTACGCTGGAAAATGCAGGTACTGCCCTAACGGTTACGCGTGCTCAGGCGAAATATGCAGCAGCGAACTCACTTGCAAACCCGCGTCGCAACCATCCGGCGGAAACGGAGGAGCAACCGCGACGCCCGGCGGCAACAACGGGGGCAACGGTGGTAACGGCGGGGGCGGAACCCTAACTAACTTTCAGTTCGACGCCCGCACTGGCTGCCCGGTTCAAGGAAGCACGAGTTCGTGGGGGAACTCCGACTTAGAGTGCTCCCAGTGGATCGAGTCGCAACGTTGTTCCATTCAAGTCTGCACTTGCACTTACCCTCAAATGCACGGCCAAGTCGTGAGAGCGTATTACCGCACTAGTGACGGCGCGTACTACCCGTGCAGCGGGAGCGACAACGGCCGTTCGTGCACGAACTCGGCTGTGGCAGCTGCGGAGCACTGTGGTCCGCCCACTCAAGGACCCATCGTCTGGGGGTAGTTGACGCAGCAGCGCAAAGGGTTTTTCAACTAAGGCGTTTACAATCATTACTAGGGTGTTTGCAAATGCCTTTGTTTCGCAGGCCGCAAGGCCCGTTAACGCAACACGACATCAAGAAAATAGTTGAAAGAAAAACACAGCTAGGCGTGCTTCCCGATTTCCCGACTTGGATGACGCTCCACCGAATCATCACTAAAGAAGCGTTAAAGCGCAGCAACATTACGCGTGGAAACCAGCGCGTGCTCGCCGACTTGATGGAATTGAACTTGCTGCACCACGAAGTAATACAAAGCACTCGCGGAGTGCCCGTCAAAATGGCTTTGCGAGTCGCGGAATACTATCGCAAGGCCGAAGAAAGTATTTGGAAGGAAACGGGAACCGCGTTCATGCCGCTTGAAGCGCGCAAGAGAGCGTTGAGCGACTTGGATTCGCGCGTGAACGCTTGGAGGAAGAGGATTCGCGAGGCTGCGGTTCAAGGCTTAGTGCAAAAAAGCGTTGTGTTGAACGTGCCCGCGCCTCAAGCGGAAACGCGTTTGGAAGACGCGTTTGAAGCAGTGAGGCAAAAATTGTTGAATACGAGCGTGCCGTACTCTAACGTCGAAGACCGCTTGGAAAGGCGCAAGGGTCAAGGCGATGTTTCTAACGCGTTGCACTCGCTCACAAGCTTGTTTGAACGCTGAATCCAAATTAATCAACTAGTTTTTAGTTTTTCCCGAGGCGCGCGATAAGGGCTCGGCGCGAAAATGAAAATCACGCTCACGAGGAAAAACGAGTTAATCGCCGAGTTTCAAGAGTTCTTTCACTAAGTCGTCTATTTCAGCTCTTTGTTCTTTCGGAATCCATCCAAGTTTTTTGATGAACCTCGTTTCGGACAACGCCATCAACTGAAAAACCAGTAAAGTGCTGCAGTCGGTCAAACCGTTTTCCTTAGTCGGGTCGAAACTCGCGGTGAACGGCTTGGTTACGACGTTCGGGTTGCGCGTGAACGGAATCGCTATGACTACTTCGTTCGCACTCCCTAGGACGAGTACGGGACGTTCGCCGCGTTGCTCGCGTCCTTCACCTTCAGGCAATACCGCAAGCCAAACTTCGCCTTTCTTCACTTAAAATCATCCCAACGTCGCAAGCTTTCGATTCCGGCTGCTTCCCACGGCGCGAACTCTTTTCTCATCGCCTTCTCGTCTTCTTCAGTCGGTTTGAACAGCAACGGTTTGACGGAGTTGACGCCCAAGCAAACGTCGGAACCCCGCAAAAACGGTTTGTCCGCTTTCAATTTCCGCCAAGCGTCCGCCGCGCTCAAGCCTTGCTTGACGAAAAACGCGTATGCCGCAGCGGCCTCCAAACGTCCGGGATTCAATTCGAATTCCTTTAGCGCGCCCACAGTCTTCGCTTCCCCTACAGTCAACTCTTCCTTGGTTTCAAGCGACTCGAAACCCGCGCGGTTCCCGAAAAACTGGACTGCGAACGCGTGCGAGTAAGGCCCGCGCGCGTTCAACTCGAAAGCAAAACCAAAGTCGAAGCCCGTCAACTCGAGCAAATAAACGAGTTTTTGAGCTATCAAACGGCTCTCGAAATCGCCGACGCGAGGCTTGAATCCGAGCGCTTTGAAGCAAGCAATGATTTTTTCGACTTTTTTGTTAACGGTTTTTTTTGCTTCATCCTCCTTCTTCATCTCAATCGCCTCCTCTTTCGCGAAAAAATTGTTAAATTGTTCAAACGCTTGCGAACTCCCGCAACCAGTCTTTGACTCGCGCCCACTCTTCCAAGCCTTCGCGCGTAATGCGGTATGCTTCCAATTCCTTGCCGCTTACGCTCACGGTTTCGCTTCGCGCGTAACCCATTTCTTGCAACGCCTTCAAATTAGCGTACAACGCGCCGTCAGTCAAACCTAAAACCGCTTTCAACTCCCTGAAAGTAACGCTCTCCGGAAAAATGCGCGCGAGTTGCGACAATAACTCGAGGCGCGTCAACGAAAAAACTTTTGAGTTGAGTTCCTTTGCCTTATCTAGGACGCTCAAAAAATCGGTGGCCGGCGTTGCAGTCGCTTGCGTTTGGCGCGTTGCTTGGCGTAATTCACTCATTCGGCACCAACCCCCCTCGCTAAAACGCGTGCTAAACGCGGTCTTTCAAGTTTTCCCTCAATCGTCAATGCTTTTACGCTTAAACCCTTTTAAGCTTTTGCTTTTACTTTGAATTTTAATAAAAATAGAAAGTAGTGACGCTTGGTGGCTGGCGCGTCGGGAGCGCGCAGGTGCTGGCGGCAACGCGCAGGTGCTGGCGGCAACGCGCGTTTTTTTAACTTGCTTCGCTCAAAACCATTCAGGAGAGAAGCAAAAATGGCTTTTTCAGTCGAACAGTTAGAGCGCCGCTTGAATCGCCGCGACGCGGCCGACATTCGAGAAATAATCAAGGCGTCGAAGACGCGCGGCGACTACTCGATGACCGTAAGCGAATTTTACGGCGAGTTGAAGACTCGAGGAAAAAACGCGATGTTCGCGGCGCGCGACTCGAAAGGCAGAATAATTGGTTTCGCGAACGCCACCGTCGGACCGCGTTACGGCAAGTCTTGGATGAACCAAGTGCACCCCAAGCAGCGCAACCGCGGAATCGCAGCCGCTTTATTGAACGAGAAAGTGCGGTGGCTTTTAGGCAAAGGCCGCCCCGTAATAGTAACCATAGTGAAACCGGAGATGGACCGAGTTTTGACGCGCTTTCTGTTCATGGGCGAGCAATTCCGTTTGACGAAGCCAGATTGGAATACGCTGAAGAACGAGAAGCGTTACGTTCTCGACTTGCGTCCCGCCATCCAGCGGCGCGTGAAGCTAGGCGGCCTAAGAGTTTAAAACCGACGGCAGCGGCGGGGGAGCGAAGTGGAAAATAACGCTCACACGACAAACAAAATAAAACTCCTTAATCCTTTCCGAACGAATGGGCGGCACTACTTCTTGAACCTAGTTTCTAAAACTTCAAGATGAGCAAAATATTCTTCTGGCGTATTCACTCTTTTCAGACCTAAAAGCCAATCATCAGAAGAATCAAAAAAATCTGTTTTTTTAGCTGCTTCCATTTCTTTCCAAATACAGTGGTACGGCCGCATTTCTAAATAGCGCCCGTCATCAATAGCTGACTTCATAAACTGAGCCTCTGAAGCAGTTAAATCAAAATAAATACTCGCAGCAATAGCGCTTGAACCGTACGCATCATAAAGTTCTTGAATAAATTGTTTAAAAGAACCGCAAGGTGACATTTTTGGTACGAAAGCATTAGGGCAAAGCGGATCAACGCGCGTAATTGTTTTTCTTTCTTCAGAATTGAATAAAGTCATCAGTGGAAACATTTTGCACATCAAAGGTCTTACAGAGTAAATTTTGCACTGATAATTTTTATCTAAAAAAGGGCAATCGCTATGGTCAAACGCATAATCGAAAACTATTCTCGTTTTTTCTTTCGGTAAGTAACAGCAAGAACGTTCGCGTAAATTAAACCTGATTCCATTTTGTTCTGCTAATTTCTTTATTTCGGGAACCTCAAATGTTTTTATTG
>CAITNU010000063.1 GCA_903893865.1 uncultured Microcaldota archaeon | reverse complement strand
GGTATTGTTAAGCCAGACATTCTCCAAAAAATGGCTAACCATGTTTCGCTTAACGTAGGCGTCGGCGTTCTTCCCAAAGCTATTTCATCTTTTAATAAATTAACGGTAAATCCGCGCGGTAAAAACCAAATAGTCCTTCTTCTTACAGAGCCTACAGTGCCTTCAGGACATCTTTTTACAGCGCGTCCAGTCATTAATTTGCCAAATCGAACTAGTCTGTCATCAAAAGAAAGGGCGCGGATAGTCGCGGTACTAAAAAAGGCTCTTAAATAGAGTGCAATCCCAAAATCGTAAGTAACTTTTCAAACTAACTCCTTGCCCGCGCCAGCTTGTAGACGCGGGAATACGTGCTCAAAGCCGCCTCCAGCGAAACCTTTTTAAACATGTTACTACCTAACAGTAGTGCTAAGCCAGCGTCGGGTGTAGGCGCAAGCCGAAGAACGCCAGTGGCTGGCGGAAAAGGTGTTTTGAAAAGTGGGTTGGCTGCCGTTGAGCGGTTGGAGTGAAGACACGACGGTCATCTTCTTCTTCGTACTCGTAGCCTTGCTCGTTTGGACTGGCAACGGCACTTACGGTGATAATCCGCTGGTATGGGGTTTCGCCATGTTTCTAGGCGTTGTCATGGCTGCGATGTCCGCGTTAACCAGCGCCGGCCTAGGCATATTATTGCCTGTTCTCATCATAGCAATGTTGTTTTACTTCCAAGGCTTGGGCAAGCTGCTCGGAGACGGCGCCGTAGCGTGGATAATGTGCGCTTTCGCCATAATGGTTTTAGCGTCCGCAGGCATGGCTTGAGCTCGTAAAGATACAGAAGCCTTTTTCGCAGTTTCCGCCGTTTTTGCCTTTTTCTTTTAACGTCGTTTTGCACGGCCCAGCTTGGCCTTCGCTTTCGCTATTGCCGCGTGCTTGCCTTTACCGCGCTGCGCTATAGTCCTGCCTCGCAGGAACAAGTAGTATTGCCGCGCGTAAGGAATCAATGATTTGTCGGGCAAAGGCGGGTAGCGCACTACGGCGTCGCCCCACTCGCTTTCCTCGAGCGCTTTCGCGAGCAAGTCCGCTTCGTCGAACGGGTTCGTTTCGCGTTTTGCGCCGGCTCGCGCCCAGCGTTCGACTAGCGAGCGGACGGGCGTCGTGTCCGCGTGCCTGCCGAAGAGCAGGCTTGGCGAGAAAACGCGTTTAGGGAAATCGAATTCTTCAGCCATGCAAAAAACCACTTTTTCAAGAATTTTAACGAATTACGCCGGCTTTGTTTCCTTGGCTTTCAACCGCATCAGCACTTCGCGATCAGTTTCGAGAATCTTTTTGTTCACGTCCGACAGCGCCTTCAGCAACGCGTTCGTCTCGTCGAGTTTCGCGCGCAGCGAAGCCGTCTCGAAGCGCGTTGCAGCGCTCACGCCGCCCGCGTTCGCCGCGCCGCCTGCGCCTCCCGCGCTTTGCGTTTCTTTTGAGAGCATGTCTTCGATGCTGACCGTCTTTTCCAGTCCGTCGTCGCCCACTTGCGTTATGCTTAGCGCTCGCGGGTTTTCCTGTTCGCCGGATGCGGCTACAG
>CAITNU010000062.1 GCA_903893865.1 uncultured Microcaldota archaeon | reverse complement strand
TGCTGCAACGAATTCCGCCAACTGCCTCTTGTTTCGGAAGAATCCTCCTTTAATCATGCGGTACGCCTTGCGGTAATCGGTTCGCGCGATCCTGCCTTTCTGCGCGGCAAGCGCCTTGCGCAAGCCCCGCACGCGCAAAACCCACGCGTGCTTCGCGCGCGACTTTAGCCCGCCTTTCACGCTCCCGCGGCCGCGGCGCCTGCCCGCTTGCGTGCGGAAACTCTTGAAGCGCGCTTTCGCGCGGCTCGAGCCTTTCGCCGGCAAGACTGCGAGCGCGCCTTCCGAAAAAAGCGAGCGCACGTCGTCGCGGGTGAGCGCTTCCTCCGCGCGTTTCGCGTCGAGAATGCGGACGCGCGATTCGCCTACTCCTGCGACGTCGGCTGCGAGCCTTCGAACGGTTTTGAGCGACATTCCTTCAATTCACTTCCTTTTTGATTCAGAAAACTTCAGAGAACCTTTATGTCGAGTTGCACTGCTTTCGCGCGAATTGCCGCGCGCTTTTTCGCGCCCACGCCAGCTGCGATGCGCGCCGCTTCGCCAACGGAATCTAATTTTTCCAGATCGCGCTCGTTGAAAACGCGGACTTCGCGCAAACCGCACGGGTGCAAGCCGCGAATCGAGCGCGCGCTCCTATAACCTATGCTCGGCGACGCGCCGAAACCCCATTTGTAAATGCGTTGCTTGTTGTCTATTCCGCGCGGCTTGCGCCAACCCGTGTGCCTCACGCGCGGCTTCAAGCCGACGTTTTGTCGTTGGAATTTCGGGTGTTTTTTCCTGACGATTTTCATAAAGATTCCCTTTTTTCAAATTTTCGAATTTTCATTTTTCAACTTCTTTCAAAACGATTCAATCCGAATAGTAAACCCCGTCCTGGAAAACGCGAATGTCGCGCTCGCGAATTTTCGTCGCGCGAACGATGTTGTTCGCAGTCTGCCCAACATCCTCCTTGTTTCTTCCTTTTATCGTAATCGAATTGCCCGCGACGACGACTTGCGCGTCGCCAGCGATGCGAGCCTTGCGCGCGACTTTCTCGCCCAAAAAGTTTTTGATGAACACGTCTTTCCCCTTGACGTCTATTGAAACCGGAAAGTGCGCGAAAACGACTTCGAGTTTTTTCTCAAAGCCCTTCGTCACGCCGGCAATCATGTTGCGCACGTGCGCTTCCATGGCGTTTTTCGCTGCGCGCAGCGCGCGATTTTCCTTGCGCTTGAACGAAACCGTGAGTTCGCCGTCGCTGCCGATTTTGACTCCAAGCAGCAGGGGATTGAATTTTTTTTCGAGTTCGCCGCCGCGGCCTTTCACGCGGATGACGTTCCCAACGATTTCGATTGCAATGCCTTCAGGAATCTTCATTTGGAAAACCTTTGAATCAACTTTGAATCAATCAACGAATCAATAAATCAATAATCAATAAACGAATGCGACGAGCCTTCCCCCGGTTTTCGCTTCCTTAGCCTTCAAGTGAGTCACGAGCCCTTTAGGCGTCGAAACAACGAGCAAACCCACGTCGCGCGCCGGCAGAAAACGCTGCTCGTACTTCTCGAAATCAACGAGCTTGACTGCGAAACGCGGTTTGACTACTCCGCAAGCGTTGATTTTGCCGATGAGCTTGACGATAAATTCGCCGCTCTTGCCGTCGTCGATGAACTCGAACTCGCCGACGTAACCGTTCTTCTGCAGCAAAAGCAGTACTTCGCGAACGAGCTTCGACGCCGGCTTTATGCGCGCTTCGCTCGATCCCCTGGCTTCAGCGACCTTGATCGCGTTCAACGCGTGCGCAAGAACATCCATTCCGCTTTTACCTCGATTTTTCCACTCGCTTAAAACAATTTTTCGCATATCAGTAATATTTTTTGAATCCGATTTTCTCCGCTTGCTCGCGGAAACAACGCCTGCAGACGTACAAACCGTACTTGCGAATCAAACCGCGCACGTTACCGCAAATCCTGCACCGCCTGTTCCCGCGGTGTTTGCGTTTCGACTCGAATTTTTGAACCAAAAAACCACCTTAATTACGAAAACTCCGTTTTCACTCTTCTCTCGCTATCGCTTTGACGCCGAACTCGCGCTTCATGAAATCAATCGCTTCAACTTTCGACACGCGCTGCTTCGCGGGCACTCGCCTGCACGCGATGCGGCGCCTGCCGACGCGCGCGCCAGCTTTCGAGAGCGTGCAACAAACGTCGAAACCCATCATTCCCAACGCGGGGTCGTACTTCATTCCCGGCAAGTCAATGTATTCCTTCACGCCGAAGGCGACGTTGCCGTAACCGTCGAACGAGCGCTCGGGAATATTGAAGTCAACGACGTCCAACGCTTTCTTGAGGAAAGCCGCGGCGTCCGCGCCGCGCATCGTTACTTTCACGCCGATTTCGTCTCCCTTTCGGACGTTGAAAGTCGGGTTTCGAGCACGCGCTTTAGTCGTAACAGCCTTGCGGCCGCTGACTCGCTCGAGGAGCGCGCGCGCGTTCTCGAGCTTTTGCCCGCTTTCGCCGGCTCCGATGTTGAGCGTCACTTTTTCGAGGAACGGCGCGTTCATCGCTTTTTGTTGTTTCGCGTCAGCCATCTAAAAAACCTTGAAAACATGAACTAAAAAAACATTAAAACCTTGAAAAAAATTTACTGCATCGCTTTAACGAAATCCTCGTCGACAACGAAAACGTAATCCTTGAGCGTGATAAGCTCGGTTCCGCCTTCGATCGTAGTCAGCTTCGCGGTTTTGCCTTCAAGCGAAGCGAGCTTCGCGAGCGCTCCCGAGTGCTTGCCGTGAGCTACGTAGCAAAACGCGTTCTTCTCGAGCTTGAGAAAACTCTTTATCTCCTGCTTAGGCAGTTCCAGCTTGAGCGTGTCGCCAGTCTTGAACCTGTCCTCCTCTTTTTCTATGAGCACGCTTCGTCCGTCGTGCAAAACTAGTTGAATCCTGCCTTTTTTCACGGTTTTCTTGTCTTCAACTCGGCAGTATTTGACGCCAGCGTTTTCAGCTGGAATCGCTTTCAACTCGAGCTTGTTCTTGCGAATCACCAAGCGGTAAAAAGCGTTGATAACGGGAATAGAAACAACGCTCATCAATCCGACGGGAAAACCGGCGTCGCGAACAACGCGTCCGTCCACGAAAACGCTCTTCTCGTTAAAAACTTTCTTCGCTTCCCGCGCGTCGCCAGCCAAACGCAGTGCGTCGCGCAACACGAAAATCAAAGGCATGGCGCCTTTAAGCTCGGCTGGACCAGCGCCCGCTTTCTTGACGAATTTCGTTTCCTTTCGCTGAACGCGCAGCGCGCTAGGCGCAGCCAACGCCTTCAAGTGCCTCGAACAACCGTGTCCAGCCATAAAAAATCACTTTTTCCCTGCCGCAGTTTGCTCCGTCTTCTGCTCTTTCGGCGCTTGCTTCGGCGCTTGTTCTTTCAGTGCCTTGCGCTTCGGCGCGCGGCCCGCGAGTTCGATTATGAGGAGCTTGCTAGCTTGAATCGCCGCTTGCACTTCTTTTCCGCTCTGCTTCTTGCGCACGACTCCTTCAACGAACGCAACGGAACGCTTCAAATCAACGCGCGTAACCTTGCCTTCCTTCTTCTTGAAAGAACCGCGCATTACGCGCACTTTGTCGCCTTTCTTCAGCTGAACGCAGCGTTTTTTGATTTTTGCGCGCAGTTCCTTCGACAAGTGTGCCGCCGCGAGTTTTTGCCGCGAGTGAAGCGGCGCTTCGTAGAGAGCCAAACGCTTTTTGCGCGGTTGCGCGGAAACCGGATTCAAAAACCTCATGAAAAATCTCAACTCTTCTCAAAAACTTTTCAAAGCATCATCAAAACATTAAAATAATCATACGACTGACGGCGCTATCGCGACGACTTTCGGAAAGCGTTCCGCGATTTCGCGCGCAACGCAGCCCTTGATTTCAGTGGCGCGAGGCAAGCCTTGCTCGTCGATGAGAATGCACGCGTTGTCCTCGAAGCGAACGCGCTCTTTCCCGCGCCGGTATTCCCGGCGTTGGCGGACGATGACGGCTCGCTCCTTCTTCTTCACCATGTCCGGCCTGCCTTTCTTCACTGAAACTATGACGAGACTGCCCACGCCCGCGCTCGGCACGCGGCGCAAGCGCGAACGCGAGCCGAGAACTCCGATTATTTGCACGATTTTCGCGCCCGAGTTGTCGTCGCAGATCATCCTCGTCCCGATACTGAGTCCGGGCGTTACGCGGGCGGTTAATCCGAGCATTTTCAAAAACACCTGAAAACAAACAACGAACGAAACAACAAACAAAAACAATTTTATTTTCCGAATTTTGCGCCTATTTTACGACGACGTGCGACTTGGTTTTGCTGAGCTTGCGGCATTCGGCGATTCGCACGCGGTCGCCTTCCTTGACTTTCATGCACTCGGGAACGTAAGCGTGAATCTTGCTGCGGCGCTTCTCGAGACGCTCGTACTTTCGCACGCGTTGCAGGCTCGGGATTTCAATTACCACGGTCTTCTTCGTCTTCGTGCTAACGACTTTGCCTTCGAAAACAGCGCCGCGAGTGCGCAGCGAACCGTGAATCGGGCACTTGGGATCCTTGCATTCAGCCATTTTCAGTCACTATCCGTTTTTTCCGTTTTCTTTCCGCTTTTTTATTCCCTTTCAGTTTTTCCTCATTTTTTCCAGTTTGCTTGCGAGCTTCTTCGTCCTGTCTTCCGGCCGGCAAAGCAAATCGCTCCCGTCCGCTTCCGCTCCGTTCGCGCCCAAGTCCGGGAAAACGAAGACGCTTCCCTTCTTCGGAACGCGCTTCGTCGCGCCGTCTTCGGTGCGCACGAGTAGAGTGGAGAACGACTCGTCTACCACAACGCCTTTCAATGCAAGCAGTTCTCTGCAACCCGAATCCTTGAC
>CAITNU010000061.1 GCA_903893865.1 uncultured Microcaldota archaeon | reverse complement strand
GCACTTTCGTACGCCGTGACAGTGCCTTTTTCATGCTTGACGCGCATGAGCTTGTCGTAATCAAGCCCGCTCTCGTCGTGAATCGCGCCTTTCGAGTCGCTTACGCAAACGACGCGGCACCCCGCTTCGGTAAGGAATTTCATTGCGAACGTTCCAACGTTGCCGAATCCTTCGATTGCAACTGTCGCCGCTGCCGGCGCGATGTTCATTTCCTCGAGCGCGACGAGCGTGCTTTTCGCCACTCCGAATCCCGTGCTGCCGAGCTCGTGAGGCAAACCGCCTTTAGCCTTGCTTTTTCCCGTAGTCGCCTTTGGATTTCCCACTTCGTCCGCGAAAACGTCCATTTCGACTTCAGTCGTGTTCATGTCCGGGCCGGCGATATACTTTTCAGGAATCAAGTACTTGACTTTGCGCGCGAACGCGCGAATCAACGCTTCCTTGTTAACCTGCTTCGGGTCGTGCGGGTTGCGGTTTCCGACGTCGATGCCGCTTTTCGCTCCGCCGAAAGGCAGTTCCGCGAGCGCGTTCTTCCACGTCATCGCCCGGCTCAAGCGGAAGACTTCTTCGCCGCTCACGTTTTGCGCGAGCCTGCAGCCGCCTTTGCCCGGGCCGAGGTTCGTATTGTCGATTGATAAAAACGCCACTAGCCCGACTTTCGGGTCAGTCACTTGAATAAAGTATTCAGGTCCGACTTCGTCGTTTTTCATTACCGCAGGCACGCCAAACCACCTATTCATCGTTTTTTAAAGTTTTAATTTTTTTAACTTTTTTTAACTTTTTCTACGGTTTCAACTTTTTTTAGCGGAACTAACCCGTACGCCTTTGCGTTTTTTCGAGAAAAAGGCAAGCATTATTTAGTTGAACGGAATTTAAACTTATCGTAATACGCGGAATTCATTTTGGCGGGCGGGTTATTTTGGCTATTCGTTTTGCTCACATTGCGGACGTGCATTTAGGCGCCTTTCGCGACGCGACGCTGCGCGAACTCAATCTGGAAGCGTTCAAGCGCTGCCTATCCGAATGCACCGCCGCGAAGCTCGATTTCGTAATCATCGCCGGCGACTTGTTCCACGTTGCGCTGCCAGACATGCGCGTCGTCGACGAAGCGACGAAAGCGATGCGCGCGTGCCGAGACGCCGGACTGCGAATTTACCTCGTTTACGGCAGCCACGATTACTCGCCTACCGCAACGAGCGTAATCGACGTGCTCGCTAGCGCCGGCGTTTTGCGCAAGATTCATTCCGACGACGCTGCGCACCCGGAAATAGTCGTCGACGCGCCCACGGGCGCGCGCCTCGCTGGCGCTTGCGCTCGCGCCCGCGGTTTGGAAAACGGTTTTTTCGAGAAAGCCGCGTGGAGCGAATTCGAGCGAGACGCGAGCGGCACCAAAATATTCGTTTTTCACAGCGCGATTGACGAGCACAAGCCCGAGTTCTTGAGTCGCAGCGAAGGCATTCCGCTCGCGCAATTCCCGCGCGGTTGTACCTATTATGCGGGCGGGCACGTGCACGAGCGCGCTGAAATCGACGAGACGCAACGCGGTTTCGGGCGCATAGTTTTTCCGGGACCGCTTTTCTCCGCGGATTACCGCGATCTCGAAGCCGCGTCGCGCCACGATTGTGGTTATTACGTCGTCGAAATCGAAGGAAAACAAGTCAAAACAGAGTTCAAATCGATTAAACTCGTCGGCGTCGTTTCCCTCGAATTCAATGCGGCTGGGAAGAGCGCGAGCGAAGTCGGCGCTGTGCTACTCGAAAAAGCGAGTGCGGTCGGCACGGAAGTCGAAGGCAAAATCGTTCTCGCAAAAGTTTTCGGCGAGTTGCGCGAAGGCAAGCCTGGCGAAATCGATTTCTCGGCAGTGCGCGAGGCATTCGCCGCGCGCGGCGCGAAAGTGTTTTACTTGAACCGCGGCCAGTTGACGGCGCGCGAAGCAGCAGTGCAGCGCGTTGAGGGCGCGAACAAGCGCGAAATCGAAGAGCGCGCTTTTGCGCAGGCGTCTGCCGCGTTCGAGACGAAGAACGCTTTTCTGAGAGCCGAAGGCGGCAGAGTCGCGCGGGAATTGTTGCGCTCGTTCAGCAAGGCGCGGGACGAGGAAGCGAAGGAAAAGAAAGGCGATTACGAAACCAAGCTCGTGCGCGAGGCAGCAAAAATTTTGGGAATTGATTAGAAATGAAGCTTTTGTCGCTGGAACTCAAGAACATTCGGTCCTACGCGCAAGCGCGCATAG
>CAITNU010000060.1 GCA_903893865.1 uncultured Microcaldota archaeon | reverse complement strand
GGCTGGGGAGAGAGACCTCTCGATGCGTGGGTGGCTCGAACAAAAAATGTCTCTCGTAAAAATATGAGAGCGAGAATCGTTGAATTCCTTTGCTTGTTTTGGCTTGGGAGTTCATCGAGGTGAACACGAAAAATGAAAAGTATAAATTTGAAGAGAATCGCGACGGCGGGAATCGGCGCTGCGTTGCTTGGGGCATCCCTTGCGGCTGCGGTAAGCGTCGACAACTCCGGCTTGGCGAATTTCAAGCTCTTCAACAACGCGGAACCTAATGTAAAAATCGTTGTTGGAAGCGCAGCCATGCCGTCTGATGCCGTTGCGGCGGCAAACATTGCCGCGATGATCGGACACCTCGCGTACACGAGTTCCGACATCACAGTGCTCGGCAAGGACGCCTTGTCGTGCGAAGGCGGCGGAACAAGCGGTGGCACAAGCGTTACCGCGTCTGTAACGACGCCGGGAGTAAACCCAGCTGTAGCGTACCAAATGAAGGCGTACATCGGTGGCTATTTGAATAACAATGCCATCGACGACAGGACGGATGTAAACCATCTCGCCGGCTATCAAGTGCTCCCTACCGCTACACAGTCCTCGTACAGTGGACGCAAAGTCACTAACTACGAGACTCCGTTGGCGTACAAGGGCACCATAACCGACTCGCAAGGCAGCAAGACGTACACGGAAGAGGAAAAGTATTACTTTTACTCGAATCCGGCGCTCGACCTTACTCCCAACGTCATCACGGCTCAAAACACGCTCATGGGATACGAAGCCACATTCACTGATCCAATCATTCTTTGTACGAACGTGACCAGTGGAGCCAGCGTGACTGACGAAGTCTGCGCAAACGCGGGTTCCCAGTACCAAACTTCCAAGCACAGAGTGAAAATCAAGTTCCTCGGTGCGGACTGGGTAATCTACGGATTGACTGGCTTCTCCTACGCGGGAAGCGGCGGCACTCCGGCGGTTACGCTAGGAAAGGAAGTGCAGTACAAGGAATTCATGCAGATTGGTGACGAGGCGACTGCGCCTAACAGCATTAAAGTCGTCCTGAAAGACATTTCAGGCATGCCTTACGGCACGTCGTACGTTCCAGCAGCGTCGTTCGACATTTACGACGCGAGCGGAAACAAAATCGACACCGCAACCCTGCAAGAAGTCGGCACGTACGAGTACAACAAGAACGGCGTCGTCATCAAAGTGTGGAAGGCGTTCGTTGGTACGGGCGGAAGCGCTTACGCTCAAGTAAGCGTGTTCAGCGACAAGCTGACGCTCACCAGCAGTTCACAGGTTGACGGCGGCGACAACATGTACTGGCAAGTAAACATAATTCAAGGCGGCACGACTTTCGGAGCTTCGTTAAGCAGGCTTCAGTTGAGGCAGACGCATATACCCGCCGCAATGAAGGCAGGCGATTACGTGGACATTATCGCGAAACCTGCGACGATGCGCTTGACTTACACCGGCATTGAAACACCAACAAGCACAGACACTTTGACTATGACTCCATATTACTCTGCCCCTGGCAATCTAGGACAGTCGGCCACTGACACTACCACGAAAGGAAACGCTGTCAACCTCCAATCGACTCGCTCAAACGCGTTTCAATTTGGAAGCGGCGGCGACACATCGAACGCGGCTTACTTCGTGACCGGCAACGTCGCAGGAGGCGCAGTAATAGGCCAAATCGACTACCTGAAGAACGGCATCTACGTTCCGTACAACGGAACCGGAACGAGTACGATCAACTTCACTTCCACCGCAGCCAATACAATAACTGTGACGGGAGGTGGAACCGGCACGTGGAACGTAACCGCCTCTAACGCGAGTTGCAGTAACACGGGAATAACCGCATTCACTGGAACGGTTGCTGCAGTCAACACTTCGTCGACAGGCACGAGTAACCTGATAAACGCCGCAGGCACGCAAGTCACCCTCTACAACGAGGCTGCATTTGCCGTGTATGTGACGTCTTACTCGTTCACCAACTCAAGCGGAACCAATACCTGCGCTGGACAAGCAACCTTCCAAGCTGTGGCCGCTGGTTCAAACGGAACCATCACTGGTTTCACCATCAGCCAGTTCTTCAAGAACTACGTCACGTACAACTACGGGCCCAACACGGTAACCATAGGCTTTGACGCGACGAAGCTGCAAGGCGCGGCTTGCTCGTCTACCAAACCAACAAGCACGGCTTACTACGCGTTGTTCATACCTGAATACACGACTGATAGCGACACCACGCCGTACGCCTACAGCGTACCAATCGGCGGAGCCGCAACGACACCGATGTGCTTCCAACCGACTTCTGGAACGTCGTACATAGGCTACGACGCGTACGCCAGTGCTATGGCACAACCAAACTACAGCTATCAGAGCGGGTTCACGAGCAACCGCGGAGGAATGGCTACAATATCATCCAGCTCAGTGATCATAACGTACCCGACCACCATCTCGCACGCCCTGTACACGTTCGGAGCGGCATCGCTCAACGCGACTGGGAACACCGCGAGCGACAACTACGCTGAAGGCTCGACTATCTTGAGCGACGGAGGCTACAAAGTCACGTTGGACAAGATTTCGTGCGGCGCAGTTTCGGGAGCGGACATGACCGGCGCAGACGGTTTGTCGTGTTCCAGCGATAAGGCGTACGTGGTTCAGGCACTCGACACGAGCACAGCGCCGTTAGTTGTGACGGACACGAGCGGAATGGCGAGCGGAACCGAGACGATGATACTCGTCGGAGGACCGTTAGTCAACCAGCTCACCGCACAAGTACCCGGATTCGCGACCATGAACGCCGGCGACGCATACGTTAAAGTCGTCGGAGACAAGGTCGTCGTAGCTGGATACACTGCGGACGACACGACCGCGGCAGCCAACGAGCTCATCAGCTGGCTCAGCACGAACAGTCCCAGCCTAGTCAGGTAAACCTTTTCAGAGGGCGCGAGAGCGCTCTCTCCCCTTTTTCTTTTTTTTAATTTTTCCAGCGCCAGCCCCCTGCGGTTCGGGCTTGTGCTCCCTTCAGTTCAAGAATTTTCCTGATTCCCTCGTTTTCAGGTTCCTCCTGATTCCCCCCTCGTTTCCAACTTCATCCGAATTTTCCCGTTTCCGAATTCCTCCTCTCCTACTGCTTTCTCGCAGCTTAATGCTTTTATTCCACGCTGGCGTTACGCTTGCCGAACCAAAAGAAAAACGGAAAAACGGAAAAGCGAACAGCGGAAAGGTGATTCAAAGTGAAACCGGTTTTACTCTTCGTTGCAGTTCTCGCGCTGCTAGCTGCAGGCTGCGTGCAGGAACAAACAACGCCCAGTGCAGCGCCCAGCGTCGCACCAAGCTTCGCGCCGAGCGTTGCGCCCAGCGTTTTTGCAAGCGTCGCCGCGCCTTCAACCGTTCCTTCCGCCGAGCCTTCGGTTTCCGAGCCTTCAGCGTTGCCTTCGCCTTCAACGCCTTTAATCAGCGATTTCGCCGCGCAAGTCGCAGCCGCTTCCTCGGAAGTGCTAGGCGTTAAAATAACGATTCCTCAAGTAAACGACCGACAGTGGATTGCGAGCGACTACCTCACGCGCTTCTATTACGCGATTAGCATCGAAAAGCCGTTGTTCAACGCATTCGATTCGCCAAGCAACGTAGCGAACTTGACTGGCTTGAACACGAGCCGCGTCAAACCCGTCGAAATAGTTTCCACGAGCATTCCCAGCACTTACGGCTTCCGAGTATCGCAGTTCTGTTTCAACAAAGCGTATCTCGTGACTACTGAGGTTCACGAACAAATTTTCGGGGGAGAACCGCGCAGGAATTACGCGATGCTTCTCGCGCAGCGCGTCGTCGACGTCTGCCCCGAGTAAAATTAAAATTAGCCGCTATTATTTTTTTTATAGTTTTCGCGCCTTCACTTTTTCGCAGTCGCTGCGGCGGTCGCGACGTTCTTGCGGTCGAGTTCTTCCTTGTCCCACGCTTCCATGTCGCGCCGAATTAGTTCGCGAATGAAATCCTGCACGCTCGGAAACTTCCGGTTCTTTACGGCGTGGTCTTCAACCTTCCAATCACTGGGAACAGTCACGAGATAAGATTCGGATTCAGGCAAACGGCAACTCCCCCCTAAAAGAATTTTCTTTCAGTCCCTCTCAATCCCCGTCTTCAATCGATTTCGCGTTTTTCGCTTTGCTTTTTTTGCTTTTCAAACGCGGCCACGTCGTTTTTTCGTTTTTTTTGCTTTTTCCCACTCTTTTCAGCCGCGTGGATGCTGCTGGAAACGGTAGGAAAACCCCATATTTAAACATATGCTTTTCGATTTCAACCGATTTTGCTCGTTTTTCCCGATTTTTTTTCGCTGGAACCATCGTTCCGCTAATCTCGTTATATTAGAAAAGCTTTTAAATCCTTTGCGAGTGGTTATTGCGCCGTTTTTTACTGAAAAAAGAAAAACGAGCGATTAAAAAACAAAAAATCAAGAGGCGGTGCAAATGGAAGACATCGTGAAGAGCGCGCTCGGCGGCGGAAAACGAGCTGCGGCGAACGACGACTTGGAGGAAATAAAAATACGCGTAGTAGGCGTCGGAGGCGGCGGCAACAACACGATAAACCGTTTGTGCCGTTTGGGCGTGAAAGGCGCTGAACTCATAGCGCTCAACGCCGACAGGCAGCACTTGAATATGATCGACGAGAGCGTAACGAAAATGCTTATAGGCCGCAGCGTCACGAAGGGCTTGGGCGCAGGCGGTTTTCCGGAAGTGGGCGCTAAGTGTGCTGAAGTCGACAGGCCCGCGCTCGAAAAAGCGTTGAGTGGTTCGCACCTCGTGTTCTTGTGCGCCGGAATGGGCGGAGGCACGGGAACAGGCGCTTCGCCGGTCATCGCGCAAATCGCGAAAGACGCGGGCGCCATAGTCGTCGCCATGGTGACTTACCCGTTCGCTCTCGAACGCGCGCGCGTCAACAAGGCGGACGACGGAATCGCGCGCTTGCGCGAAGTCGCGGACAGCGTAATCATCCTCGACAACAATCGTCTCGTTCAAATCGTGCCGAACCTGCCGATGAACCAGGCTTTCCTCGTCGCGGACGAGATTCTCGCTAAAGCGATCGGCGGACTCGTTTTCACTATAACGCAGCCTTCGCTCGTCAACATCGATTTCGCGGACGTGCGTGGAATCATGGGGCACGGCGACGTCGGAATGATTGCGGTAGGCAGCGGCAAGGGCCCGAACAAGGTTGACGACGCGGTTGACGGCGTAATGAAGAACCGCTTGCTCGACGTTGATTTCGCGGGAGCGAAAGGCGCTCTCATCCACATTGCTGGCGGCGCGGACCTGACGCTCGGCGACGCGATTCGCGCGGGAGAAATGATTACGGAGCAGATGGACCCGCAGGCGAACGTCAAGTGGGGCGCGCGCTTGGTTCCCGATTACGACGGCAAAATCGAGGTTACCGCAATCGTGACTGGCGTGAAGAGCCCGAACATCACGGGCCGCTCGTACGCAGAAAAGAAAGCGGTGAAGGAGCCCGGTTACGACATCGAAATAATTTCTTAAAACTTCCCTTGATTTTTATTTTTTATTTTGTTTTTTGTTTTGGATTTGCGTGAAAACCCCTTTTTCTTTCTCGGGGTTGGATTCGAGGAACGGCGGAGCGCTTCCGAAAACCCACCTGGACGCGTTTCGCGAAACGAGAAGGAGTCCGCACTGGCGAAAGGCGAAAGGAAAAAATATTTTTTGATAAGGATTTAAGGATTTAGACGAAAAAATGACGGATTCGCCGCCGCGGCACCGTGCCTCGCTTCGAAAAACAAAAAATGCAGGGTTTGATTGGATTTGAGTGAAAACCGCTTTTGGTTTCTCGCGGTTGGATTCGGAACACCCCACTAAAAAAATTCGAGTAAAAAAAGGTTTTGACAGGAGGCGAAAAAGAAAGTGAATTCGTTGGTTTCGGACGCCCTCAAGTACGGGGGCACTAACAGCTTGCCGGAAGTAGTCGGCAAAAACTTTACGCCCTCGAAAGTGAAGATAACCGTCGTAGGCGTCGGAGGCGGAGGCACGAATACCGTCACGCGCTTGCACAAGATGGGCCTAGCGAGCGCGGAAACAATCGCTGTAAACACGGACCAAAAACACTTGCAAGTTTGCGAAGCAGGCAAGAAACTGCTCATCGGCGCGCAACTGACTAAAGGCTTGGGCGCAGGCGGATTCCCGGAAATCGGGATGAAAGCCGCTGAACAGGCGCGCGACAAGTTCGCAGAACTCTTGAAGGATTCCGAACTCGTTTTCATTACGGCTGGAATGGGAGGCGGAACAGGCACCGGCGCCGCGCCCGTAATCGCCGACGTCGCGAAAAAGAACGGCGCGATAGTCGTCGCCATGGTAACGTTCCCGTTCGCGCTCGAGCGCGCCCGCCTAGAAAAAGCGGATTGGGGACTCGACGCGTTGCGCGAGTCGTGCGACACAGTCGTAATAATCGACAACAACCGCCTCGTCTCGTACGTTCCGAACCTGCCAATGAACCAGGCGTTCGCGGTCGCGGACACTCTCGTCGCGCGCAGCGTAAAAGGAATCGCAGACACCGTGATGCTGCCGAGCTTGATGAACATCGATTTCGCTGATTTGCGAATGATAATGGAGCGCGCGGGAATCGCGATGATAAGCATCGGCGAGGGAAGCGGCACGAACAAAGTGCAGAGCGCGATTGATACGACTCTCGAACACCCGCTGCTCGACGTTGATTACGCCGGCGCTAAAGGCGCGTTGGTGCTCATCAACGGCGGGCCAAGCCTAACGCTAGGCGAAGCAGTCAAGATCGGGGAAGGAATAACTGATTCGTTCGACCCGCATGCTTACGTCAAGTGGGGCGCGCGCATCAACCCCGAACTCGGCGACAAAATCATCGTCACGAGCATCGTTACGGGCGTGAATTCGCCGCAAGTGCTCGGGCACGAGTCGCGCGTGAAGGGCGCCGTCGCAACCGCGCAAAGCGAGGCGTGGAAAGGCATCGGCAGCATGAGCTTTTAAGTAACTAACAATTCGGGGGGCATTACCCCTTTCCCTTATTTTTTCTTTATTTTATTTTTCTATTTCTTTTCATATTTCTTAAAAAATTATTTCTCGAGCATTACCGCGCTCTCGCGCACTCTGCGGCGTTCCGCGCCGCGCTCGGTGCTCACATCGGCCACGCGCTCGGAACCCACAACGATTTTGGCTTTGCCAAAACCAAGTTCGAGTGCGATGAGCGCGAAGACTTCGTCGACTGCGACGTAAGCGCCCGACAGCACGGCGTTGCCCACGACGAAAGCGGCTTTGCCTCCGCCGCGCAGAACGCGTTTCGTCTCGCGGAAAGCGCGCGTCATGTCAGTCAAGTACGCCAAAGCAATATCAGGAACGCCTGCCGCAAGCTCGCTTTCGCTTTTCCGCAAGCAGCGCTCCGCGATTTTCGCGTCCTCGCTTTCCCGCGCAGTGCGCGCGTCGCGTTCAATGAACGAACGCAGCGCGCTGCGGCGGTATTCCAGCGCCGCGTTTTCGCCGAAAAGCAGGCTTAGTTCGAGTCCGTAGATTTTCGAGTAATCGACGCCGTTCAAGTAAGGTGGTGAAGTTATAACGCAATCGAACGCATCGTCCTCAAAAGGCAACTGGCGGGCGTCACCCGCGACGACTTCGGGTGTTGGTCCCGTTACCGGCGTGGCGAGGTCGCGCAGCATTCGCTTGGCGCGGCGCTCGAACGCCTGCCGCAACGACGGAATATGTTTTTTGTGCCTCGCGATTTTTAGGACGCCGCCGTCCTTGACGACTAGCGCCGCTTCGGGAAGCGCGGCCGCGAGTGCGAGCGCGAGGAATTCGCGTGCTTCTTTTGGTTCAGTTTCCCGAACTTGTTTCCGCAAGTGCAGCGCCTCGTCGTAACTGCCTCGCGGCAGCGCACGGCGCGGGTCGAACAATTCGAAACGCCATTCTTCCTTCGGGAATTCGAATTTCGCTTTGCAGACGCGTTTGAACGCCGCCGATACTGATTCTTTTAGGGCATCACCGTAATCGCGCGTTTTGACGCGGCTCGCGAGCACGCACAACGGGCTCGCGTCAACGCCAGAGCTCGCGAAACCGTTTTCTTTTGCAGCGAGCAGCGTTGTTCCGACTCCGCAAAACGGGTCGAGAACGCGCGCGTTCGGCTTGACCGCGAAGCGCCGCAGCGCGTAATCAACGAATTCCGGCGCGAACGCTTCCTTGTAGTAAAACCAGTTGTAAAACGCTTTTGCCTTCGAATCTTGGAAAGTGAAGCTGCGTTCCAGCGAGTAGTCTTCCTCGAAAAAAATTTTTTGTTCGGCGGCTGCGTCAGCGTTTGCGTTTTTCACGTCTTGCTTTTAGCGGGCGAGGCGTTTAAATAGTTTTGTTGAGTAATTGCGGGCACTGCAGTAAGCGTGTGGGTTAAAAAACTCGTTTTAGCCACTGCTTGGACGGGTTGACTTAGTGGGAGCAGTAACGCGCTTGAAAGCGCTCAAACCCGAACGGAAGACAGCGAAAGCGATGCTAGCAATAGCCTTGCTGTTCGCAGTCGGCTTTTCGGCTTGCGAATTTTTTGCTCTCGCGCCTCACGCCGCGCTCGCGCGCCGCCCTGACTTGCTTTCGCCGCTTAGCGGCGGGCAGCAGGGCGGCGGCGCCTTATTCTTCGAAAACCCGCCTGGCGCGCTGGGCGTAACGCTTTCGGTCGAATACCATGAATTCATGGGCGAGCCCGTTAGTTTTTCAGCGCGCGTCTCGGGACTCGAGAACGAGTCGAGCGAAATCGCTTATTTCATCGAAATGCGCGGCGCACAGTACGAATACAATTTTACTTTAACTGCTGGAAGCGCGCTTGATTCAAGCGTGACGCTGCCAAGCGAAGCGCCAGCCGGAGTTTATTTGCTGAGCGTTACTGCGAACGCAGAAAACAAGACTGGTTCGACGCAAAAAGCGTTCTATTACCATGAAGGAAATCTCGTCGTCGATGCAGCGCTGACGAAGCCTGAAGAAACGCCGGGAGAATACGCTGTCGCCGGAAGCGTTTCATTCGCTCAACAAAGCGTTCCGTTCGCCGAAGTCAACATCACGATTACGGGTTCCGAAAACGGTTTTTACTCAACAGCGGGGAGCGATGAAGGCGTTTTCGAGCAACGCTTTTACGCTTCAACGCAAGGAGATTACGAAGCTCTCGTTGAAGCAAGCAAAAACGATTACTACGGCGCAACGCGCGTCGTTTTCTCGATTAGTCAAGCAAACGCCACGCCGACTCCATCGTCTAACGCTTGTCCTACGCCCGCCGCGTGCCCGCAACCGTCGTTTGAAGTCGTCACTCTCGAACCAACGCCCGAGCCAAGCGTTTCACTCGAAGCTTCGCCGGAAACTTCGTCTTCACCTTCGCCTGAAGCGGTGCCTTCGCCGATCGCGCCAAACGAGTTCGGCTGCAAGAAAACCGGATTAAACGTTACTGGATTAAGCGTTTTTAGCCAGCAAGACGAAAGCGAGGTAGTCGTAGGCGACGAATTATCCGTTTACGGAGTTCTCGAACCATTCCTCGACCAAAATCAAAAGAATTACCACGTCATCGTTTTTTGGGGTGACGGCTCGAACTCGAGTGAACTGACGCTTTCTGATTCCGAGCCGCCGTGGGCGTGGACGACTGAATCTACTGGAAACCACTCTTATGCTGCAGAAGGTGTTTACGACATCAACGTCGTCGCTTTTTACGGCAGCTTGCCGGGCGCTGATTGCGCTAACGAGTCGCGCTCTATTCGTGTCAACGCTTCGGAGCCTACCGCGACTCCTTCGCTCTCGCCTTTGCCTACGCCTGAATACAACGCGAACGTCGAAGTCGCTTCAGAAACAACCGAGCAAGCCAACGCGGCTGTTGGCAAGCCAGTCAAGTGGACGAAGAAAATCGTTTTGAGAGAACGCGCGCGCGATTTCGTCGTGGCGTTGCCGCCCGAAGCGCAAAACGCGACGCTGGCTAACGCGGATTACGCGGTTCCAGCATATGCCGTTGCACCCGAAGCGCCTGCGCTTGCGACCGCTACTGAAGCGATTGCAAACACCACGCCTGAAACGCCTGCCAGCGCGGCTGAAGCAACTGTTGAAGCAAACAGCACTGAAGGAGTTGGCGCTGTTGCGGCTGCGCAAATAGTGCAATTTGCTGGAGCGGAAAGCGTTGAAACGGAAACAGCTCAAGCGTCCCAAACTCTCGACTGGACAGATTTAAGCGTTTCCGAAGTCGCGCTCGAAAACAATGCCGAGAAACTCGTCGAAAACGGTGCCGAGAACGGCGCCGAAAACGCTACTGAAACAGGCGTCAAAAGCGCTGTGCGCGGCGCGAAGGGTTTGCGCGTTCGAGGCGGCAGAGGCGATTTCAGCGAACTCGAAGTCGAATACTATACGGGCGCTCCGCAAGCAAGCGAGGAACAAACGGGTTTCGGTTCCAAGCGCGTCGTCGTAACCGCGCCAATGCATTACGAGAACGTGAGTGTTTACGCTTCACTTCCTGTTGAAGTAAACAATCTCGACGACATCGAATTATCGTGGGTTTTATCGGCGAGCCAAAACTTGAGCGGCTTGAACTTGACGGACGATGAGTTGCGCGAAATCAGCGAGAACGGTTTTCTCGTGAAAAAACTTGTTTTCAAAGCCACGAACGGCGACTCGAACGGTTTCGTGCACGAAATATCGTGGGTGATACCCGAATTAACGGACAACCAGTCTTTCGGCATCAACATAACGATTTTGAACGTTCACTCGCACCCGCAGCTTTACGGCAACTGGACGGTTAATTTCGAGACGAACGGAGCGGCGGATTTAACGATTACCGCAACGCGCGACTTGAATTACACCGAGAATTACACGCGTTGGAGCGATTCAAGCGAGAACGAAACGCTTTACGACCTGCGCTTCCTCGAAATCCGTTGCGGGGACCGGCTAGTGCCGTACGAGTGGCGCGGCGCAAACTGCGCGGAAAACGAGTGCAGCGTTGTCGTTCCGAATTACTCGTGCAACGAGACTGCCAGCGAAAACAGCAAGGTGTTGAAAGCGCGGCGGCACGTTCTGCGCTTCGATTTCGGCGGACAAAGCGTTTTCGCTTACAACGACGCCAGCAACGCGCACATGATTTTGTTGTTTAACAACACTCTTGCTAACGTTCCGAGCGGGTGGACGTGCATTTCTTGTTACGCTACCGACCCGTTTTACCGGAAATTCATCGTGCCTGACGCGACTTACGGCGGGAGCGGCGGAAGCGATTACCACGCACACAATTACCAGGCCTTCCTGGGTACGGCTTCAGCCGGAACTCTTTCTACAGTCACTACGAACACTGGCGCGCCCGCGACTCACGCGCACAAGGTAATGTACACCGCTAACACGACCGCCTCGAATTTTCCGCCTTACTACGACTTCCTCGTAATTCGCTGTAACACGAGCGGGCTTCCCGCAACGCTTCCCTCAGGCGTAATCGCGTTCTTCAACACGACTAGTTTGCCCGCGAACTGGACGCGGTTCAGCGCCGCGGACGGCTACTACATTCGCGGCAACGCGACGGCTCAAGTGACTGGCGGGAGTTGGACTCACACGCACACGTGGAATATTTCGTGGACCACTACCTCCAACGCCACGGGTTTGACCTCCACCACCACGGCATCTGTTGCTAATGGCGTGCACACGCACGAGGCGAACACTTCAGCCTCCAGAACGACGACTGCAATCGAAGCGGTGCCAGTTACGTCGAAAATTATTATTGCTTACCTGAACGACACTCGCCCCGTGCCCAACGGAATGTACGCGTTGTGGAACGCGACTCCGCCCGTCGAATGGACTTCGCGCTCCGCTTCATCAGCGGACGACTTTTACCAAAAGTTTTTGTACGCGACGAGCGCTTACGGCACCTTAATTACTACCAGCAACGCTAGCCACACGCACACTGCCCTGACCGACAAAACCGCCGCCAGCGCTACGGCAGGCGTGAACTACAAGGCCTCAGGGGCAACAACCAATTATTCCTCCGCCACGCACTACCACGCCATTTACTGGACTGGCATCAACACCACCGACATGACTCCATCCTACTACAGCGCGATTTTCGCGAGTTACGCGAACACCGCGCCGAACGTGAGCTTGAGCGCGCCGTCCAACGGCACGACCAGCGCCTCGGCAAACGTCAACTTCACTTTCACGCCAATAGACAACTCGGGCTTCAAGAACTGCACGACGCTTTTGTTTTACAGCAACGGCACGAGCTTAAATCAAACGAATTGGAACGGCACAAGCAGCATCGCGAACAATACCGTGAACGGCATCAACTACACGTTCGCAGCGGAAGGCATTTACTTGTGTAACGTCGAGTGTTGGGACAACGGCGACGTGTCATTAAGCAACAGGAGCAACGTGAACTACACTGTTACCGTCGACACGACTGCTCCTGCGAGTATTGTTTATGTTACTCCGAGTCCGTTGAATGGTTCTATTCAGAACTATAATTATTCTTACATTAACGTGACGTTCACGGAAGCGAGTCCCAGCGCTTGCTTGTTGAACTACGTTTACCCGAATTCGACGAACGTGAATTTAACGATGACGCTAGTGGTTGGAACGGGCGGTGCGCGTTATTGTTATTTTAACGTTACTGACCAGCCTGCTGGTTACGCGAATTTCACGGTTTACGTTAATGACTCGCAAGGCAGATGGGGTTCGAATTTGTCGCAGTATGGTTTTACTATTGATAAGACTGCGCCATCAAGCATCGCTTACGTTACTCCGACGCCGCTCAACGGTTCTTTCCGGAATTACGCTTACGCCTACATTAACGTTACTTTCACGGAAGCGAATCCAAGCGACTCGTGCATAATCAGCTACGTTTACCCGAATTCGACGAACGTGAATTTGACAGCAAAGGCGAGCGGAACGAATTGTTACTTCAACGTTACTACTCAAGGTAATGGTTACGCGAATTTTACGGTTTACGTGAATGATACTCCCGGTAATTTGGGTAGTAACTTGTCACAATACGGGTTTACCATCGACACGACAAAGCCGGCGAGTATTGTTTATGTTACTCCGAGTCCGGCGAACGCGTCTTTCAGGAATTATAATTATTCGTACGTTAATGTGACTTTTACGGAAGCTAATCCTGATTCGTGTTTGTTGAATTATGTTTATTCGAATTCTTCGAGCGTGAATTTGACGATGACGAAGGTTACGGGTTCTTCGCCGTATTGTTATTTTAATGTTAGTGATCAGCCTGCTGGTTACGCGAATTTTACTGTTTACGTGAATGATTCGGCAGGTAATTGGGGTTCGAATTTGTCGCAGTATGGTTTTACTATTGATAAGACTGCGCCTGCGAGTATTGTTTATGTTACTCCGAGTCCGGCGAACGCGTCTTTCAGGAATTATAATTACTCGTACATTAACGCCACGTTCACCGAAACTAATCCTGACTCGTGTTTGTTGAATTACGTTTACCCGAATTCAACGAACGTTAACTTGACGATGACGAAAGCTGCGGGCGCAGCCGCGTACTGCTACTTCAACGTTACTACTCAGGGTGATGGGCAGGCGAATTTCACGGTTTACGTGAACGATACTGCTGGAAATTGGGGTAGCAACGTGTCGACGTACAAGTTTTATATTGATCGGACTGCTCCTGCGAGTATTGTTTACGTTAGTCCGACTCCGTCAAACAATTCGCTTCAAAACTATAATTATTCTTACGTTAACGCGAGTTTCACTGAAACGAATCCAGACACTTGCTTGTTGAATTATCGTTACGCGAATTCAACGAACGTTAACTTGACGATGACGAAAGCAGCGGGCGCAGCCGCGTATTGTTATTTCAACGTTACGACGCAGGGTGATGGGCAACCGAATTTCACGGTTTACGTGAACGATTCGGCGGGAAATTGGGGTTCGAACGTGTCGACTTATAGTTTCAGGATTGACGTGACGAAGCCCGCGAGCATTGCTTACGTTAGTCCTTCGCCTTCAAACAATTCTTACCAGAGTTACGCTTACGCTTACATCAATACTACGTTCACTGAAACGAATCCCGATTCGTGCCTGTTAAACTACGTTTATCCGAACAGCACGAACGTGAATTTAACGATGACGAAAGCAGCGGGCGCAGCCGCGTACTGCTACAAAAACGTTACGACTCAGGGTGACGGTCAACCGAATTTCACGGTTTACGTGAACGATACTGCCGGCAATTGGGGTTCGAACGTGACGACTTACAAGTTTTACGTCGACACGACTGCGCCTGCGAGTATTGCTTACGTTAGTCCCACGCCGTCAAACAATTCTTACCAAAACTATAATTACTCGTACGTTAACGCGACTTTCACTGAATCAAATCCGGATTCGTGTTTGCTTAACTACGTTTACCCGAATTCGACGAACGTGAATTTAACGATGACTAAAGCAGCTGGAACCGGTACGTATTGTTATTTCAACGTTACGACTCAGGGTGATGGGCAGGCGAATTTCACGGTTTACGTCAACGATTCAGCTGGGAATTGGGGCAGCAATCTCTCGACGTACAAGTTCTACATTGACATGACGAAGCCTGTTCCGGCGTTCGTTGGCCCGACTCCGCCTGACAGTAATTTGACGAAAAACAAGTATGCTTACGTGAATGTTAGCGTTACTGACTTGAATCCGGGTGCAGCATTCATTGATTGGAATCGCTCGCTTGTGGGTTACTGGGCTTTCAGTGAAGGCAGTGGGACGACTGCTTTTGATAATTCGAGTTATGGGAATAATGGTGCGTTGACTAATGGCCCGACTTACAACTCGAGCGGTAAATTTGGTTACGGTTTGAGTTTCGATAATAATGATGATTTCGTGAATTGTCTTAACGCTTCTAGTTTGAGTATTACTGGTAATTTGACTCTCGAGGCTTGGGTTTACCCGGCGGATAGCGGTCGAGGTTTGGTGGTTGGGAAAGTGAATGGCGCTGGTGGAGACGTTGAAGCGTATCGTATTGAAATTGGTAGTGACGGAAAACCGGCAATGGCGGTCATAGAAAAGAATAGTCCTTCTTATACTCGGTGTGACGCTACTTCTCCGACTGTTTTGACGGCTAATACTTGGACTCATTTGGTTGGAGTGTTTAATGCTGGTACGGGAAACGTTAGTATTTGGGTTAACGGAAACTTGATGAATTGGACTAATTACAGCGACAGCGTAGCTGGAGAGGTTTGTAATAGCATTCAATCGATTTCTGACAACGTTACTATTGGGCGGTATGAAGGCGCTTATTCGGTTACTGCGTTTAGTGGTGTGATTGATGAAGTTAGGATTTGGAATCGCACGCTTTCGGAACAGGAAATCAACGCGTCCTACAACAACGGTTTGTACCGTTTGGAAAACAATTTCACTGGGTTGAGTGATGGTAATTACAGTTACTATGGTTTTGCGGTTGATGCTGCTGGGAACCAGAACAAGACGGAAACGCGGGCTATCACGATAGATACGACTGCACCAACAGTTTCGCTCGGAACGAATCCCGTTGACAATTATAATTCGTCAAGCTCAACGGTAGTGTTTGACTCGAAATGTTCTGATAACGTTGGCCTAAGCACTTTACAAATATGGGCAAATGACACCGGAACTTGGCAAGTGAAAGCAACTAATTCTAGCCGGAAGAAACCAATAAATGTTTCTGTCTCAAGCGGTTACACGGGAACGAATTATCAAGTAAAATTAAACGTAACTTATGATTCTGATATGAAAAGTGATTTTTCTGATTTAAGGTTTTATAACGGCTCTGAAAACACTCAATTAGATTACTGGCTTGAGAACAAGAGCGACGGCAACTGGGCTATAGTCTGGGTTGAAGTAGACCAAAACATTACGACGACCAACTACACTTTCTACATGTATTACGGCAACGCCGGCGCTTCAAGTGCAAGCAATATAACTAATACTGGTGTTGATGGTTCTACTACTTGGGACGATTCAACTGGTTGGAGTTTAACTCTTGGTTCAGTTTCTGGAGGAATTCTTACATTAGACCCAAACGGCACTTCAGCTGCTTCTGCCGCTAGAACAACAACTCTCGGATACGATTACGCTTTAAGGTCAAGTGTAAACTGGTATAATGAAGGAGGAAGTTATCTCGAGCAAGGTTTTGGTTGGTGGAATAAAGGAGCTGGAGAAGTATTATATAACAGTCCAACAACTGGCGATTATGGCGCCACGGTAATTAGATATTATGGTTCTCCATATAACTATTATATACGAGCATTTACGAATGGTGCTAATTCACAGACACAAGTGACCGCTTTTGCTGGAGCTTATCACGTTATTGAAGTAAGAAGAAATTCAACGACAGTCTCACATACTCTGGATGATGGAAGTGAATCAGTAGTAACAAGTAATGTTCCTACAGGAAGTTATAACCTACATCATTGGTATCAAAAGGCGGGAACCGGCACTCAAAAAATAGACTGGACATTCATTCGTAAGTTTGTTTCTCCTGAACCAACAAGTGGTTTTGGAAGCGAGCAGAGCAGTGGCGGTTTATTAAACGATACGTGGTGGAATGCTTCGATATCCGGCTTAACTCAAGCAACATTCATATGGGGCGCGAGATGCGATGATTCTGCCGGCAACGTAGCGTGGTCGAACAACAGGACGCTCACTATAATCTCGCCGCCGTCGAGTATCGCTTACGTTTCGCCAACGCCTGCAAACAATTCTTGGCGCAATTATAATTACTCGTACGTTAATGCTACGTTCACGGCATCGAATCCCGACACTTGCTTGTTGAATTACGTTTATCCGAACAGCACGAACGTCAACCTAACGATGACGAAGGCGGCGGGTGTGGCTGCGTATTGCTATTTTAATGTTACGACGCAGGGTGATGGGCAGGCGAATTTTACTGTTTACGTTAACGATAGTGCTGGTAATTGGGGTAGTAATTTGTCGCAGTACGGGTTTACTATTGATGTGACTCCGCCGTCGAACATCGTTTACGTCGGTCCTACTCCCGTCAACAACTCTAATTTAACGCAAGACTATTTTTACGTTAACGTCACTTTCACCGAATCGAACCCGGATTCCTGCTTGCTTGAAATCAACGACTCGAATTATTCGGCGACGCGAGTTGGAACGAATTGTTACTACAACGCGACGCTGACCGACAGCGGGGATTACGTTTATAGAATGTGGGTTAACGACAGCGCGGGAAACTGGGGCGTAAGCGAACAACAAGCATTGACTTTCACGTCTCTCTGGAACTGGGTTACGCCGCACGCGGTTTACGATAAGTGCGGCGAAGAAGGTGATAGCCCTGCAACGAACACCATCGACAACGACACCAGTACCCGGTGGGGACACTCTGCCGAAGAACAGCACTGGATTGCTTACGAGTATTGCACGCTGTACACGCACTCTAAACTCCAAATTTACACTGCGCCTGACAAGGACAGCAATGTATGCGCGGTTTCAGAAATCTATGTTTCCAACGATCCAGCGAATTGGGGCGACAGTTTAGGCAGTTGCGAGTTAATCGGCAGCGGCTTAGCTTGGTATAATTGCTCGTTTACGGCCGCAACGGGAAAATACTTGAAAATTCTTTTTGATACTCGGTCAGGTGGTGGTGATTGCGGAGATTATGGTTTCAAAGAATTTGACGAGTTCCAATCTTTCAGCAAGCTGGCTGACGTCACTCCGCCGACGCCCGCGTTCGTTGACCCTACGCCGCCGAACAATAACTTGACGAACTACGATTACGCTTACGTGAACGTCAGTGTGACCGACGCGAATCCTGGCGGTGCGTTCGTTGATTGGAACCGCTCGCTAATCGGTTACTGGAGTTTCGAGGAAGGCTCTGGAGCTACGGCGTACGATAACAGCACATGGGGCAACAACGGAACGCTTTACCCTGAAGGAAGCGAAAACTGGACTTGTGCTGGCAGGTTCGGCTGCGGCGCTCAATTCGACGGAAACGATGACGAAATTCAAGTTCCTAATTCTGATAGTTTAAACAGCATCAGCAGCGCGCTCTCAATAGATTTTTGGGTTAAGTATCCTTACCGCGGCTCGTACGGAGACGAGGATTTGGTTTATCGGGCTGGTGACTGGGACGTTCGTCTCAATTCTGAACGCAAAATTTATTTTCAAGTGCCGGATTTGCCTTCACAGGATGTGACTGGCGCCACCGCGCTTTCCAACGACACGTGGTATCATGTTGCCGCCGTATTCAATTCCACTTACTTGTCGATTTACTTGAACGGCGTTTCGGACGTGAGTAAAGAAACCAGTGGTGCGATAAGCGATTCTGGCGACTATATGTATTTTGGTAAGGGTGACAATTGGTTTACTGGCGCGTTGGATGAAATTCGGGTTTGGAACCGCTCGCTTTCAGAACAGGAAATCAACGCTTCCTTCAACAACAGCGCGTACCGTCTCGAAAACAATTTTACGAGCTTGAGCGACGGAGTTTACGATTACTACGGTTTCGCTGTCGACCAATCTGGGAACCAAAACAAGACTGAAACGCGGAACATCACGATAGACAAGACTGCGCCCGCGAGCATAATCTACGTTAATCCCACTCCCCTCAACGGTTCCACCCAAGACTACAATTATTCCTATATCAACGTGACTTTCACTGAAACGAATCCCGACACTTGCTTGCTCAACTACGTTTACCCGAATAGTACGAACGTTAATTTGACTATGACTCGCAGCGGAACGAATTGTTACTTCAACGTGACGAGCCAGCCTGACGGCGAAGCGAATTTCACCGTCTACGTAAACGATACGGTTGGCCATTGGGGCAGCAACTTGACTTACTACTACTTCACGATATCCCACGTGGAAATCATAGACATGACCATCAATTGTTCCGCCTTGAATCTCGGAACCGGCTTCACGCCTGGCACCGCGAACGGAACGCGTTCTGACACGCAGCAATGCCAGGTGACGATTTCAAGCAACACGAACGTGGCAGTGGATTTATCGTTGAACGGCAGCGACTTATCGGGCGCAGGAGGCGTGCTTAAAGTCGCTAACATAACGGTTTCCAACAACTCGGGCGCAGTTGGTTCTTGTCTAACCGAATTGTCTCCTTTCTTCAAGTCCGGCGCTTGCCAGATTGGAACCCTAGTGAACTACACGAACTGGGTGAACATCCCTAAACCGGTATCGGCAGTTTACCGCGACGTTTTCTTCTTCGTAAACGTGCCGCAAAACCAGTTGAAGAAGACTTACACCGGCACAATTTACGTCAAAGCGGTGAAGCACTAGAAAAAAACGCGGTAAGCCGCGCGTTGGCAGGCGACTAAAATCGGAAAATTCGGAAGCAACCGAAAAAAACCAGTTTATAAATAAAAAAGCCTTAAATAATAACGCATAATAACACGATAAACCGCTTGGCTTGAATAGCCGCGGTGAGTGTTTTGGCGGTGAATTCCGGTTTTGAGTTTTAGAGGAGGCGGATCAGGGATGATTAACTCAAAGTGGTTTTTGGTTTTGGCTGCCGTAGTGTTCGCTTTAGCTTTCAGTTTTAATCAAAACAGCTTGGTTTCATTAGCAGCCGCGGACAACGCTAGCAGCGCGTCGCTGACCGTAACCGGAGTAGTCGACACTACAATCAACTGTTCTTCTATAAATCTTGGAACTGGCTTCTCGCCTGGAACAAACAATGGAACGCGTTCGGACACGCAGCAATGTGAAATGACCATTAATACCGCAACGAACACCGTTGTCACGATTTCAGTGAACAGCACGAATTTTGCGAACGGTTCAGTAATATTCGGTCAGCAAAACATCACTTACACGAACAACTCAGGAACCTCCGGCTCGTGCCTCACCTCTTTCCTAGCGGCGTTCACATCGGGCGCCTGCTCCAGCTCAAACTACACTGACTGGGTGAGCATTGCCGCGCCGGTCGGAAGCGCGGAAGACAGGAACATGTATTTCAACGTGACGATTCCCGCTGATTTGCCTAAAGGCACTTACACGGGCTCGATTTACATCAAGTTCCTTGACGTCGGCTAAGCGCGGCCTAACCAATTTCATTTATTTGTTTTTTTTGATTTTTTTTTGGCTTTCTCGGTTTTTTAATGAACGGTGGGGACCAGCGGGGAAAAGCATGACTGACAGGATTACTTTTAGCGTCATCGCGCTGCTAGCTTTTGCGAGCCTTTTTTCGCCGTTGTTGCGCGCTGAAGGCGGCGAATACAATTTCGGGACGATGCAGGCAGAAAAGTTCATCGCAGTAGAGCCGGGAAAAACCGCTGAAGCAAAGCTTTACTTCTTCAACGTGAACGGCAACCGCGACACGCACGTTTCGCTCGCCTTATCCGAAATTCCGAACGGCTTTACAGCGGAACTAATTCCTGCCGTGCACAACGCTTCTTACAACATTTCCGGCATCGTCGTCGAAACGCAGGAAAACTTGGTGGCGAAAGTCACGCCGCGAAGCACGCTCCCGAAACAAAAACCTGAAAGCGTTCCTGAAGGCGTGGAGTACGTGACCATGGGCGGCGTTGAAGGATTCGTTCCAGCGCAAGTCGTCACGATTCGCTTGACTGCGCCCGCAGACGCGCCGTTGTGGAGCACGTACAAGCTCCGCGTTTCTGCCGTTGCAGGCTGGTTCGACGTGGGTTCGACGGGACCTATTTCCGTAAAGCAAGTGCGCGAGTTCATTTACGAAGTGCGCGTAGTCACGAAGGAGTATTCCGAGAAACCGGTTGAAAACAACGGATTTCAGTTGCCTCCGCTCGACGCTTGGGTGCTTTCGACGATAGCGCTCGTGGCGCTCGTCATTGTTTTGCTCGCTTACTTTTTCGTCTTCGCCAAGAAACGCAAGAAGTGACGCGCACGGCGCCTGACGAGCGCGATTCTTCATTTTTCCTTAGCGTTCGTCCGCTTTTTTCTTTCGCTTTTTTCTCGCTTTGTTTTCGTTTTTTTAAAGAGTTTTAAATACCTGGCGCACGTGTTTTATGACATGACTCCCATCGCGTTGCTTCCACGCTTGCGCTTGAGTTATCGTTCGAATCCAGCTTTGCTGATAATGCTGCCAATAGCTTTCGTCTTAGTTTTATCTGGCTCCGCGGCAGGAGACGCGCCTTCCGCGGCAACCATTAGCGTCGAAGGATTGTCGAACCTCACGCTGACCGCGTTCACTATCACGCCTAACGCCATTCACGCGGGAACTACTGCGGATTTTTCCGTGACAGTCGAAAATAGGGGAAATTTAGAGGACGCGCTCGATCTGAACGCATCCATAACGAACGCCACCGGCGATGAAGTCTACGTATTTAATTACACTACCGCGAACGTCACGCCAGGCTCGATAGTAACGCTGACGACGACGTGGAACAGCGCTGGCTTTCCCGAAGGAAACTATTTAGTGAACGCTACCGGCGTTTACGGCGGCGGAGCGAATCACACGAACGCGTTCACCGCCTCGTTTTCTATCGTGGGAAACTATACGCCGACGCCTACCCCGACTCCGACGCCCACTCCGACGCCGCAAGGAGGCGGAGGCGGCGGCGCCGCGTCGCCCACGCCGCTGGCGAGCCCCGCGCCCGTAAAACCGGGTGGGCCGACTACGATTCCGCCTCACGTGCGGCCGATTATCGGCGTTGTTTCCTTCTCCAAAAAAACCGTGCTCCAGGAAGTTTTGGCTGGCGAAGCCGCACTGCTGACTCTGCACTTCCAGAACGACGGGAGCGAGCCGGTCGCGGCGACGTTGCGCTTCGCCGGGTTGCCGAAGGGCACGCCGCAGGTGACGCCTAAAAAAATTTTTTTGCAGCCGTCCGCCGCGAGTTCAATCGACTTCGCGCTGTGGATTTCCGCGGACGCGACGCCTGGTGATTACGTCGTGCGCGTGAGCGTAGTAGACGACTTGACCGGCGCGGACATCACTACTGAATACTTTTTCCTGCGAGTTAAAGCGTACCCAGCAAATTACGAGAACCCGATAGTGCTTCGACGCATTAGCCTCGACACTGCAGCGAAGACAACTAACATTGTTTTGAGCGTGCGCAACCCGTCGATTACGCGGACTCTCGACGTAGTCGACGTCGTCGACGCGGTTCCTTCGCCTCTCGCGGCAACCGAAAACGACGTCTTGTTTCAAGACTCCATAGGGAGCTACTTGTCTGACGAACCGTTGACTCTCGCTTGGCGTTTCCTCCAGCTCGAACCAGAAGGCAAACGCTCTGTAACGTACCAACTCAAGACTCTCAGCGACGATTACTCGGTTTACGGAGCGTGGACGACGAAGCAGGTGACGACTTCCCGCAAAATGCAGTTGGCTGACCTCGTGACGATTACCGACTTCCGTTTGCCCACGCTTTCGCCCGGAAGCAAAGGCTCGGCGTCTTTCTCTGTTTTCTACGGCGGGCTAGCGCCGATGCAGGTTACTGCTTCCCTCGCTTTGTCGCCTGAATTCACTGCAGACCCGCGCACGATAAGCAACGTGGTGCTAGCGCCGCACACGACGCAGCAATTCGATTTCGAAGTAACCGCGAACGCGGACGCAGCGGCGGGCGGTTACTCGGCGCGCGCGGTTGTTTCGGCGATGAGTGAGGAGGTTTCTACAACCATGTCGTTGATGATTATTCCGATAACGTTCACTTTGAACGGCGTTACGCTCGGGCTCATCGTCGCGCTACTCGCGCTTATCGCGCTCATCGCTGTGGTTTACTGGCGGCGTTCGGCGAGGAGCGAAACGAGGTTTTACAACAAGGACCGGGTGCTTTATGCGAACTCGCTGCGCCGCATAGTTTTCGGCGACGAGAAAACCGAAAAACCGTGAAGAAAAACCGAGAAACCGAAAAACCGCGTTTCCGCAACCCAAACCGCTTTTTATTCTGTTTAAAAAGAAATGCCTAAAATTTTAAGCGCTTTTCTCTGTTGCGAGCAAAAAAAACGTTTATAATACCCGCGCGCCTAAATCGCTGCAACCCACTTTAACGCAAGCGTGAAATCATGAAGCGCAACCGAGTCATCGGCGTAGTATCGGGAAAAGGCGGCGTAGGCAAAACCGTCACAGCCGTAAACCTCGGCATACTTCTCGCGCGAGAAGGAATAAAGACGATTCTCATTGATTCGGACGTGCAGAATCCCAGCGTTGGGCTGCACGTCGGCTTCGCGTCGATGCACGTCGGCTTTCAAGACGTCTTGGGAAACAAAATCGCGTTGGACGACGCGGTAATAGACCACCCGCAAAGCTCGCTTAAAATCCTGCCCGCGTCGCTGAAACCGAGTTACCGCGTTCCCATTCAAAACTTCAAGGGTTTGCTGCGCGATCTTGAAGCGTACGAGTTCGTAATGATTGATTCGCCGCCAAGCGTTTTGGAGTACGTTCAGGAAGTAATAACCAACTGCGACGAAGTTCTCGTCGTTACAACGCCCGACTTGCCGAGCATCACGAGCGCGAACAAAGTCATTGCTTTCGCCGAAAAAAACAACGTGAAAATCCTCGGACTCGTGCTCAACCGCGTTCACCACAAGGCTTACGAATTGCCGGAGAAAGAAGTCGAAGCGCTCACGAACTACCGCGTGCTGTCGAGCATTCCCGAGGACGAAGTCGTGCCGTTGAGCATTAGCCTGCAGCAGCCGTTGACCGTGCGTTTTCCGGACAGCGAAGTAGCGCTGAAATTCGTGGAACTCGCCGAGGAAATAACGCGCTCGCCGCTTCGCCACGCGCAGCACTCACGCAGCTTTGTCGGCAGGCTTCTGACGTTTCTTCATCGCTTCAACCCGTTCGCGAGATGACCTTAGTGCGCGAAGCAGTAGCGTGCTTCGTCTTTCAAAAGCGATTTAAATCCAGCGCTGCAAAACTCTTCACGTCGTTTTTCCCTTTGACAGCTACGATTGAAAGGGACGTTTGAGGGGAAAGCTCGGTGATGTCCGAGGTAGCTTCCGAACACTAAAAAATGTGGAAACTGTCCCAGCCTGAGAGCCTCCAAAAAAACGAAAACAAAAACTTAAGCAGAGTGACGACTTTGAGCTTGCAAGAAAAAGTGCGGAAGGCGTTGGCGGGCGTTCTCGACCCCGAAATGGGCGTGAGCGTCACCGAAATGGGGCTCATCCGCGAAGTCAACGCCGACGACGCGAGCGGCAGAGTGCGAATCAAGATGATGTTGACGAGCCCGTCTTGCCCGTTTGCCGCGCAAATTTTCGCTAGCGTGCGCGCCGCTGCGGAAAGCGTCAAAGGCGTGCGCTCAGTCGAAATAGAGCAAGTCGCGCCCGAGTGGTGGCCCGACGACGCCAAGAAAAAATTCGCTGGAAAAAAATGCTGATGGCGCATGCGTGACGGCGCTTCGCAGCGCTTTGCTGTGCTTCAGGTTTCCAGTCTGTAGTAATTGATTTCCTCGTAAAGCGAATTCAGCAGATCGTAGTGCTTTTGCTCGAAGCCAGCCAGTTCGCGGAACGTTTTCGCTTCATCAGAGTTTTGCGTCGCCAACGCGAGCGCATCGTAAAAACCCTTCGCTTTCTGCTCAAAACCCATTGCCACGAGCAGAATAGTCGAATACTCTTCCAACTCTTCGCTCGAAAAAGAATCCCCGATTTTCGGCGCCGACAGCTTGTGCTTCTGTTTTCCAAGTGAAAGCGGGCATGACTTGCCTTTCCCAAGTGTTTTCAAGCTTTCCTCGTGCGTTTTCTCTTCCTTTGCAAGCGTTTCGAACAACGCGCGCACGTCAGCGTTTTTCGCGGCTTTCGCATTCCTCGCGTAAAAAAGCTTTGAGTCGTGCTCGAGCTTTATTCCTTCGTCCAGCGCAGCGCACAATTCAACCATCAACCACACCTCTTTTTTTCCAAACAAATCTTCAAAAGCGAATCAAATAACGCAAACGCATGACGCAAAACGCATTAAACGGCTCGAATGAACTTGCAAGCTGGATCGACTTCCACGAAATGCTTGGCTTCACCGCGATTGTATTCACCGCACTGGTTGCCCGGTTCGTCGTCGACTGGTTCGCGCGGCGAGTGCGCCACGTCGCAAACCCAGTTGCTCGGCATCCTGCCGGGCATTGAATCGCTTACGCACGGTCCCTCGTTCCACGGACCGCATTCGGCGAGGCGCGCGGTTCCGCACTCGTCTGCAAGCGCGTCCTCGCACAAAGCGACGCACTCCGCAATCGCCGCGTTTTTCTCGTTCGCCGCGCCGTTGCTTGCGGCAGCAATTGTCGTCGCTGTCGGTTGAAGCGAAACGCTCGGATTACTCGCGGCTGCGGACGGCGTCTCGTTTTGAACGCATCCAGCGAAAAAAAGGCAAAACGAAAACAAAACAATTAAGCTAAAGCAAGCGAAGCTCGACAAGCATCCCACCAACCAGACCTATCAAGCAGGGGAATATTAACTTTTTTCTTATAGCGTCTTCTTAGCGTTTCAGCGTTTTTTCTTGTGCCTAGCCTCGCGCCTCTCTCTCGCGCCCGCCTCGATCTCGCGGTTGCGTTTTTCGCGCTTCCATTCGCGTTCGAGCGCTGCGGCGCCGAGACCGATGAAGAATCCGGGCAGCGCGAGCCACCAGAACAAGACGAAGCAGCAAATCGCTAGCGCTGCGAGGAAAAGAAAAGAGCGTTTTTCGCTTCCGCGCGTGAGCAGAAACGTTGCGACGAGAGGCGCTAGGAACGAAAGCGCAGTAATCGCTAGCGGAAGCCAGTTCGGTGCAGCCAATATATTCGACCTTTTCAGCTAAATGGCTAAGCTAAGCAGCTTTCGCGACGTCGTAAACCGCTTTGAGAGCGACTATGGGCGCGCCTGCGCTGACGAAAATAACGATGTTTTTGAGTATGTGCGTAACCCACGTGCCGTGCAGTGATTCAGGGATTTGCGAGCTGAGGTACGGCGAAGACGCGGCGACTAGAAATACTAAGCAGGCGAGGAGATACGTCACGGTTTCCTTGTCGCGCACGTTTAGGAGCCCGACGATTACGCCGAGCACGATTAACGCGAAGTAAAACGCCGAGTCGGGCGCGCTGATGAAGACGCCCGCGAGAATGGCGATTGCCAAGCCGACGAAGAACGAGGCTGAGCCGAGCATCGGCCAAAATTTTTTGCCTAACCCGAACACTGCGCACCACCCGCTGGATTTTAAAACGCCAAAACGTTACGCTTGCAAGGGTTTAAAAACCGCTTTAACGCGCTTTCTTCAACCCGCTTTCCAGTCTTCTTCTCTTTTCGTTCCTTTTTCAGTTCTCGTTTTCAGCCTTTGATTACGCCGAGAGGCACGAGTTTCGCGACGATGCGCGCTAGCCCCGCTTGCTCCACGCTCGCGACGACGTCGTCGACGTTCTTGTACGCGCCTCCAGCTTCTTCCGCTAGCGTCACTGGTTCGACGCTTTGAACCGTTATGCCGCGCTTGGCCATTTCCTGTTGAATTGAGACGCCTCGGAAAGCGCGGATGGCGTCGTGCCTTGACATCACGCGTCCGGCTCCGTGGCAAACGCTCGCGAAAGTTTCAGCAGCGCGAGGCAAGCCGACGAGCACGTAACTCGCGGTTTCCATAGTTCCTGGAATTATTACGGGTTGCCCGATGCTTCGGTACGCGCTCGGAATCTCGGGGCGTCCAGCCCAAAAAGCGCGAGTCGCGCCCTTCCTGTGGACGCACACGCGCTGGTTTTTTCCTGAAACGGCGTGTTCCTCGATTTTCGCGATGTTGTGGCAAACGTCGTAAACCGTGCGCAAACCCATTTTCTCCCAATCGCCGTGCTTTTTTTGGAACGCTTGCTCGAAGGATTCGCGAACCCAGTGCGCGATAACGTGGCGGTTGCAGAAAGCGTAATTCACCGCGCAATTCATGGCGCCGAAGTAATCTTTTGCTTCCTGGCTTTTTAGGGGAGCGCAGCACAATTCCTTGTCGGGCAACGCGATGCCGTATTTTTCGCTAGCGCGAAGCATCACGCGGATATAGTCATCGCACGTTTGGTGTCCAAAGCCGCGGCTCCCGCAGTGAATCATAACCGTAACGCCGCCTTCTTCAGGCAAACGAAACGCTTTCGCAGCCTCCGCGTCGAATATTTTTTCTACGCGCTGGACTTCGAGGAAATGATTCCCGCTGCCGAGAGTGCCGAACTGAGGCATTCCGCGCTTGCGCGCCTGCGGCGTCGTTTTGCTGAAATCCGCTCCCGCTATGGCGCCGTTTTCTTCGCAGTGCTCCGCGTCGTCCGCAACGCCGTACCCTTGCTCTACGCACCACGCCGCGCCGCGCGTAACTGCTTCTCCGAGCGTGCGTTCGTCAACACGGATTTTCTTGCTTCCAACCCCGCTAGGCACGTTTTGGAACAACGCCGCAACGATTTCCTTGATGCGCGGTTGGACTTCGCTCGCGCTGAGCGTGCTCGTGAGCAAGCGCACTCCGCAATTAATGTCGTAACCGACTCCGCCTGGCGAAACTATTCCGTCTTCAAGCGAAAACGCTGCGACTCCGCCGATGGGGAAACCGTATCCTTCGTGACCGTCAGGCATGACCATGCTCGCTTCGATTATTCCCGGCAGCGCCGCTACGTTGCGCGCTTGGCCGAGCGTGCGGTCCTCCTGCATTTTCTTGAGGAGCGCTTCGCCAGCGTAAAGCCGCACCGGAACGCGCATCGCTCCGCTCTTCGGAATCTCGTAAACCGCGTCGCGAATCTTCTTGAACTCCAGAATAACCACCTTTGAAAAAAGCGTCATTTGCTCGAAGAGGATAGTGTTTAAAGCGCCGAGTTAATAAAACGCTTTTGCCGTTACAGCCGTCGTGGCGTCGAGTTTAAAAACTCTTCACGAGATAATAAACGAAAACCTGCGGCATCGCAAAGGTGGACTCTTTTTGGCTTTCAACCCGCGCAAATTCATCGGCGAACAAACCTCGAAAATAAAAGAAACCGTCGGCAGCGAAGCGAATGCCGTAATCGGCGCGAGCGGAGGCGTTGATTCCACGACTGCCGCAGTGCTCGCGCACCGCGCGCTTGGAGCGAAGCTCCACGCGGTTTTCGTTGACACGGGTTTCATGCGCGAGCGCGAAGCAGAAAACACCGCCGCGGTTTTCCGCGAGCTTGATATCAAGCTCGAAGTCGTGCGAGCTGGAGATGAATTTTTCGCGGCACTTAAAGGCGTGACTGAGCCGGAAGCAAAACGCAAAATCATCGGAGAACGGTTTATACGCGTTTTCGAGCGCGAGGCAAAACGCTCGCACGCCGAATTCCTGTTTCAAGGAACAATTGCGCCTGACTGGATTGAGAGCGGCGCTGGAACGCGCGACCGCATAAAATCGCACCACAACGTGGGCGGCTTGCCGGAAAAAATGGGGCTGCGCCTCGTCGAACCGTTGCGCGATTTGTACAAGGATGAAGTCAGGCTCGTAGCGCGCGAACTCGGTGTTCCACCCGCGATTTTTAATCGCCAGCCTTTTCCAGGTCCAGGACTCGCTGTGCGCGTTCTCGGCGAACTCTCGCCTGAGCGAGTTGCGGTTTGCAGGCGCGCTTGCGCGATAGCGGAAGAAGAAATCGAGGCCGGCGCTGGCCGAGGCGAGTTCGAGCGGCCGTGGCAGTATTTTGCTGTTCTTCTACCCGTGCGAAGCGTTGGCGTGCAAGGCGACGCGCGCTCTTACAAGGAAACAGTCGTCGTTCGCGCGGTTTCTTGCGCTGACGCGATGACCGCGCAGCCCTCGCGCTTTCCGCCGGAATTTCTAGAACGTTTGAGCGCGCGCATCGCGAACGAACTCAAAGACAAGATTAACCGCGTGGTGTTCGACTGCACGTTCAAGCCGCCTGGCACAATCGAGTGGGAATAAGGTTTGTTCAAGTTTTTGTCGGCCGCTTTATTCCAGAAGCCGCGATAATCTTGCTGACTATTAGTTGGTTTAATCCCTCTATTGGAGTTACTCCTGGGATTAGCCAACCGAAAACATCACTCTTTGTGCCTGATTTGCTCCAGGTACTTCTTTTTCCGTGAAAGAGGTAGTTAGGCATGTTAAATTCGCGGACATTTTTCGAGTGTTTGACTCCTTTGTCTTTGCCGAAACGAGTTCCATAATAATAAAACTCACTTGGTTTTCCCTGAAAAACACGATACACTGCGCCTCGTCCTGAATACTTATACTTGTGCCCATCAAAATCATATCCGCGGGAACCCGGAGTCGGGATTATCGCACCCTTGACGATGTCTTCAATGTCAAAGAAAACGTTTCTATGCATTTTCTCCTCAGGCCTGGCGGCGTTCACCCACTTTATTTTTTTCATCGGTAGTTTAATGTCGTCAGGCACTCGCGATATCAAAACATCGCGTTTCTCGTCAGACGAATTTAGAAAAAATTCTTGGTGTGTCCGCATGTAAGCGAATCCTAAGTTAGTGGCTTCACCCGGGCCAGTCTTTGGCCTTGCGTTGGCTATATGCACCAAGTGCGAGTCGAAGGGCACGCCGCTAGGAAACAATTCTCTTATGATTTCTGGCGTGACAATCAGGTAGTGTACGAACACGCCGTACTTGTTTCCGATTTTGTTCAATACCTTAGCTAATTCTAACGCGTTAGGCGAGTGAGTTTTTTCAAGCGGTTTCTCTTTGTATAGCATAGCATTATCGACCACGAGCAAGTGGACCTCGTTCTCGATTTTGTGGGAGTCAAGCATTTTTCTATTTTTAAGCCAGTATAACATCTTGGTTAGGCGAAGAGTGGTTGAAAATTGCTTTTTACGTGCAGACTCACTTATACCTTCATGAACATCTCGCAAAACCTCGCGTCCAGCCCGAGCTTCCAGCGCATGAGTAGTCCAGCGAAGCCATGAATCTCTTCCAGTACGACGGACGCTAGGCATGTTTATGTAAATTGTAGGTGCCATGAAAATGTTTAAGAATAGAACACCTATAAAGCAATTTCGGTGAATTTGTGAAGGTTTTAGTCGTTGATTTGGGGAGTCAATGGACGCATCGAATTTGGCGCACGCTGCGCGACCTAGAATGCGAAAGCGAAATCGTCTCAGCTGACGTTTCGCTGCAAAAAGTCAAGGATGCGGACGGACTCGTTTTAAGCGGGGGAGCAATGCGCGCAGGGAAAGGCGAACTCGACGCTGCCGGCAATTGCGGCGCGCTCCTAGACGAGTTCGAGGGTGGCATTTTCGGGGTTTGCTACGGACAACAATTCATCGCGCTTCATTTCGGCGGCGCTGTGGCGCCCGCGGCGAAGCCGGAATACGGCCCAGTAAAAATAAGTGTTGTCGATGAAGACGATTTGTTTCGCGGTTTCCCGCGCGAGTTCAAGGCGTGGGCTTCGCACAACGACGAAATCGTGAGCGCGCCCGGCTTTCGGTTGCTCGCGTCGAGCGCGGACTGCAAGTGGCACGCTTTCAAGCACGAGCACAAGCCGATTTACGGAACGCTTTTTCACCCGGAAGTGCAGCACACCGAGCGCGGCGAAGAGATTTACGCGAATTTTCTCAAAACCCTAAAAAAATAGGTTTAAGCGATTCAAAGCGCTTTCGAAGCAATGCGGCTTCAGGCCAGCATTGGATTAATAGCTGCTTTCAATCGCGGCTCCTATCGTGATTAGCACGACGGAAACAACCGCGAGAATCACGACGTCGAGCGCGAGCGCGGGCGCTTCGCGGCGCGGGCACTTAGAGCGAGCGAAGCGTATTACCGCCATCGAGAGAATGCCGCCTGCGATGCTCGCGACGAAATACGCTGCTACTTCGAAAATCCCGTGCGGGAACAAGCCGAGAAAACCCGTCACGAAACCGAGCACGCCCTCGATTTTCACGCGAGCGCCGATTACTACGCCGATTATGCTCGCGTTCCAGAGAAGCAAATACACGCTTCCGACGCCGTAAATTAGGCAGAACAAGAACATCAAGCCGAGGACTTGCAGATTATGCAGCAAGAGCGTCAAAAACTTGCCTTCGCTGAAAACGCGGCCGGTAACGCCAACCGCGCCGACTCCCGCGGCAGCCGCATTTCCCGCCGCATTTGCTGCATTCGCCGCGAATCCCTCGATTGCCTTGACTTCGTTCAACTGGTCGCTGAAAATGATTTGAGTCGCGGGAGCGGGCAGAACGGCGTACCAAGCGCAGTAAGCGACGATTGCGCCAAAGAAAAACCATGCGAAAACAAGTATGAGGCGCGAGTGGTATTCGACGAACTTTCTTTCGCCGGCGAGCGGGGACGCATAGCGGTAGCAAACGTTTTCTTCCAAACGCTCTTCGTGCATGAGAAGCGTCCAAACCAGCGGAATCGCGGGAACCATCGCGAAAATAACCGCGCTCGCGTGCAAAGACGGAACGAGGACTTGCAATCCGACGCCGCAAGTCACGAAGACCGCGCTCGCTAACGCTATAAGCCAAGGCTCGCGGAGGGCGCGGCGCGGCGGGATCAAGACATCTAAAACCATTTTTGCTTTCGTTAAAGCAAACGCGGGCAAGGTTTTTAATTGCTCTTGAAGAAAAACTATTCCGCGGAATTCCGCAGAGTTTCGCGCAGCGCGGCTGTGGTCTAGTGGCATGATACGAGCTTCCCAAGCACTTTTTTGCTGTGGCAAAAACCTGCACTAAAAAAGCGTGCACTAAAAAGCGCGGAGAAAGCTCGTGATCCGGGTCCGATTCCCGGCAGCCGCATTCGTCTCTACCTGCTGGTTGCATCATTTAAGAAGAATATAAATCTTTGGGCAACCGCAAAACATCGCTTTAAAAAATGGTGGAACCTAATGCGAACGGTTGACTAATTGACTGATCACTGAGGTGAAATAAATGAGGATTATTTCGTTGTTTTGTTCGTTGTTTTTGATTTCCGCAATCTTGTTATTCGGTTGCACGCAACCTCCGGCGACAACGCCGACAGCGACGCCTACTGCAGCTGCCACAGTGGCGACGGCGACTGCAATTGCGACCTCAACGCCGACGATGAAGGCTTCGCCTACGCCCACGCCTTTTCTCGGCTTGAAGCTTGATTACGAATTGCAGGGCTGGGGACCGATGACGTCTTTCACGGTTTGGTTGACTGAAGAAAAAAACTGCGGCGGCAAAAAGGCGTTGAACGGTTTCATTCAGGATTTCGTCGGGGGAGACGCGCAGAACTTCGCCGTGCAGAAAATAACTGTGTACGAGGACGACGGAACCGTCGCGTACTCCAGTATGATGGACAAGAACAAGCTGGCGTTTGAAGACGCGAAACCGCAAGCCGTGGATTTCGATTTCCTGTTGACGCTTAACGCGTTGTTCGCGGCGGACGGCCAAAATTTCGATACAAGCGCGGTCTGGAACGAGACGACGCCGACGATATTGAAAAACGTGCAAATCGGCGGCGGCAACCCGGAAGACATTTCGGTGACTAAAACCGGCGAAAACAAGCAGTACGCCAAGCCGTGCGTCGAATTCGCGTTGATTCCGAAGAACGGCGGGACGATAAGCGTTTGCGTTGCAAAGCTGGGCGGCGGTTTGCCTCAGCCGTTCAACGTTAACTTTGCAATCGAGTCAGGCGGCAACCAGGGGAATGGGCAGGCGGGACCGAAGGTGACGCTTAAGAAAACAAGCGTCGAAAAACCGTCTCTGCCGTTTTACGCGCAGTGCCTCGAACCAGTCAAATGCGTGGGCATTGTTTCCCCGACGCAGCAGGAACAGCAGGCTTGCCAAGCGAAGAATTCGGAGTACGCGCAGATTCGCGACGACAAAAACTGCGTGACGAAATACGAGTGCAAGACCGTCCGCGACATAGTCCGCGGCCAGATTGAAGGTTCGCAGAGACCTGGTTGCGCGGTTCCGGAAGCGGTGCTGACTGAAGCAGTGAAATGCCGTGAAAACCACCAGAACTGGAACGGCGTCCAAGGCGATGACGGCTGCATCAAGCAAATCAACTGCCAGTAACAAAACCGTGGCTTCTTTATTTCCGCGGAAATGACGTGTCCTCCGAGCGTCAGGTCAAGCATTGTTCCCCTAGCGAACGGTCTGACTTTTATCGTCCGGAGCTTACGAAGTTGTTTTGCAATTGTTTTGTCGGCATTCTTGCCACAGTTGATCCACGGGTTTGCCCGCGTATTCTTGAAACAGTTTGTCGTCGTACTTGTTTTGCCTTAGCGCGGCATTCAATTGTGGGATGAGGTTTGAGTCGTACTTTTCTTCCACGAACTGGAGAAACGCCGCGCTGCACCAATACCCCGACGTGTAATTGGGAAGCGCGGCCGCGCAGTGCGCGTAGCTCCAAGAATTATTGTAGCCGGCCCAGTACCTGATGTAATCCGCGATGCCTTCCGTAAGCCAGGAAGGCTGGCCAGACGGATACCCTTGGTATACGTGAGCCATTTCGTGGACTATCGCGCCCAAGTCGTCCGGCTGTCGGGCGAAGTAAGCGGCGCTTAATTCTATCAAGTTGCCTGTTGTTTGCCCCGCGTATTGCATGCCTTGCTGGAATTTGATTTGGATGATTTCGTGGTTGTCGCTTTGCATTTTTCGCTTGATTTTTGCGGCGTTGTCTTCGCACGTTTCAGCGGCTTTTTGGGCTTCATCGGCCAGGTTAGGTGCTGCGCTGAAGTCTACTGTGCACGCGGTTGTGGCGCACTGGATGGCGGTGCACCTAACGGGATTGACGGCGGGCGCCGGAGTAGGACTTGGTGTTGCTGTTGGCGTTGCCGTTGGTTTTGTCGGACTCGGCGCGATGGTTGTAGCGACGGGCGTCGGCGGGTTTTGTGTCGGCACGGGATTGTTTGAGATTATGCACAACGGTTGACCGGTTGAAGGTTCGAGTAGGACGATGGCGGTTGCCTGGTTTTCTTCAAATGAAACGAAATAAAGCGATTGATTTTTGATATTTTTGATTGAAGCGCAAGCAGGGTATTCAGCTAGTTTGGCTGAGAGTTGATCTCCAGTTAATAGCGCCACCGTTATTTTGGGGTTGGGATGTTCGGCTAAGTAAGATTGAATTTGCGGGAGCGCGCGGGTCGCGTTAACCGGGTCAACGTGGCCGCCGTTGGAGGCGCATCCCAGCATTAGGACGGCGGCGAGCAGGACAAGCGAAGCGCAGCGCGTTAATGACATAATGGCATCGTGAAGGGAGTTATTGAACGCTTGCTTTAAACGCTTGAGGTGTTACCGAGGTCGGCTGGGTTTTCCAAAGCGGATGGCGATCCAAGCGGTTAGAACGGCTACAGCCGCGAAGATAACCGCGTTTTGCAGGACTAGTAGCGCGAATAGTATGGCTAGCATTCCGTTGCTCGACGCCGAAAGCCCGATTATCGACTTGTTGAAGAAAGGTTTGCTGGCTAATGAAACCAGGCACATGATTACTGCTGTCGTCAATCCCAGTATTGCGCCGTTCGCAGCCGCCTTCTTCAAGCCTTGTTTAGCGAAAACTATTCCGGCGTAGGCTACGACCGCAATTCTCGCGAGAGCGAAAAGCAGGTTGCCCGGCGAGTAAGACGAAACGGGCTGCAGCACTCCTCCGATTATCAAAGCGATTTCGATTAGCGTGATTGCTGCGACGGCTGCCGCTAAACACGCTAATTTCGAGCAACCGCGGCAACAAGGTTTTCCGTTCATGTTTTTGGTTAGCGTTTCCACATTTTTAAGAGAATCGCTTTCGAGTATTCTCGTTCAAGACTCGGCCTCGGCGCAGCCATTTTAATTCACCAGACGCTTTAGCTACTAACGGTGTTTGCCAGTGAAACCGAAAAAGCTTTTCGAGAAAACCGTTTCAGCCCAAGTAGTCGATAGCTTGGGTTACACTGATTTTGCCAATCCGGGCGCGTATGCTTCCTGGCCAGCCTCAAAAATACTCTTGTACAAAGACAAGCTCGTCCTCGAAATGCAAGTGTTCGAGAAAAAAACGTTCGAATTCCCGTACGCGTACATTAATTACATTACGATGCAGGATATGGCTGGCGGTCTCGGAATCATAAAATTCGTTCGAGTCGTACACCACAAACCAAAAGTCGACAAGTACGTGTTGTTTTCGCCAGCGCTCCCCGTTTTCAGCGCTGGATTGCTGGAAGAAATGAAGCGCGTTGCCCGCAAAAACAAGCTCAACCTTAAATTCAAGTGAAGAAACCCAGTCAAACGCCCGCAAAACTCGCCGCGACTATTCTGCTGCCTCGTTTTTAAATAAGAAACCAGTTAATTGCTGCATGCTCGCAAAACCCTCAACCGTATTCCTCGTTTTGCTTTTTGCGGTAACAATCGCATTCAGCGGCTGCGCTCAACCCGAAACCCAAATTTTTTTGAACGGCTCGCAAAACCTGAAAGTCGTCATAACCCCGGTTTCCGGCCACTCGGCAAAGGGAACACTGCAAATACTGGTAAACTCGCTTCCCAACCACGTGGCGGTATTGCGGGTAATGCTGTCTCCGGCAGGTTTGGACGAGGGATTGGACGCGTCGAAACAGCCGAACGTGCTCATTAAAACCGTGAACGCGACTATCGGCGCGGCGGTGGCGCTCGACACGACTAAAGTGAAAAACGGGGTTTACGACTTGACTGTAGGGGCGCGAACTGAACCAGCGCCGATGGAGTACGAGTGGGAGGACGAAGTGCAGACGCAATTGTCTGTGGAGAACTGATGAAGCATGAAAACTGACGCCGAAACCGGCAAATCCAATTTTGTTTTGTTCGCTTTGTTCGCGTTGTTTGCCTTTGCTTTATTGATCGTCGGCTGCACTCAGCCGAATAACATCGCTACGGCGACGCCTTCGCCCAGCCCGACGACTCAACAAACTATTCACCCGCCGAATCTCGGGATTACGATTGAACCAACTCCCGCTCCTTCGCCGAGCCCGGCGTTAACGTCGTCTTCAACGCCTTTGCCAAACGCTTCAGCCACGCCCAACCCCGAAGTTTTGAAGCTTGAGGATTACGACGGAGGCGTCTTTAAAATCAAAAAATCTGTTGGTTGGAGCGTCGCGGTCGGCGGTTCTTGCGAAACTTTTTCTTTCGTTATTCGCGACGAAGCGAAGCCACAACGGCAGATTTTTTACTTCAGCGAACTCGGGCCGGTTTATCTTGACGAAAGCCAGAAAACAATCGACAAGCGGTACATGGACATGGGCGGTCACCAGATTGCGTGGTACGAAATGCCTGTCGTGAAGCCGCTTACCCCGGAAAATTTCTTGAAGAGCGTGCCGCTGATGATGGAACTCGCGCCCTTCAAGAAATTCATGACTGCTTTGCCTGAATTGCGCGACGCCGAAATCATTTCTTCGGAAACCGCGAAATCGCCGGTTACGGGGGACACTAAGTTGATGCGCGCGTTGTTCAAAGCCGGAAGCGGCGCAAGCGAAGGACTGGGCGAAGGACAGTTCTTCCTCACGGTGAACGAAGTTATTCCTTTAACCGGCTACGCTTCCGGCGGAATCGGTTACGGATTCACTTTCGTCGGAATCTCCGCGGAAAAGAAGGAGTTCAAAAATTTGGAGAAGACGCTGACGGAAAGCGTCAACAGCTTCAATTTTTCGGAATCGTACGTCGCCGAGTGCATGCGCCAGCAACAAAAAACGACTGAAGCCGTGTTGAACGCCGGCAAAACGCTTTCCGAAACGTCTGACATAATAATGGATGAGTGGGATCAGCGAAGCCAGTCCGACGATATTATTTCCGAGAAGCGCAGCGACGCGATTCTAGACCGCGAACGCGTTTACGATCCCGACACGGGAACAGTTTACGACGTGGCGAACGGATTTTACGACAATTACGACGCCAACCGCAACAAGTTCGACATGAACAACCTGCAGCCGCTGCCGGACAGCGATTGGAATTTGTGGACTGCCGCACCCGAGGACGCCAGCAATATTCACTAGCGTTTTTCCTCGAAAAACGCGGCGTATCTACCCCTGCGCTGCTTTTCGCAAATTTAATATATTTGCGCGATCTATTTTTGATATGCCGAATTACCCGAAGTACCGCATAACCAATTACCAAGCGCTTGATCCCGAGCAGAAGACGGAAGTCGTGCGCATACTTTCAGCTGAACACGTTTACCCGGACGAGGACAAATCACTCGACCCGGGTTACTTAGTAAGCGCTGGAGAAAAACTAACGGTTCTACTTAAGGAAAAAAACGGCAAAACACAGCCAATTGCAGCTATCTCCACCGAGGGCAAGCACGTATTCAATTGGGCGGGCAAGCTCGACAAGGATTTCGTTGAGAGACATGGTCATACGCCTGCTGAAGAATTGATCCGTAAACACGTCGCACGGCAGAACGGTAAATTCACTTTCGCATTCGCTATTGACGGCTATCCCGCCAACTCTCTGCGAAAACGGCTTTTGGAACCGGGCGGAGGAACGATAAACCGCGATGGCGAAGTGCGCACCGTCACCATAACTAAAGCGTTCCTGAAAAAAATGAAGCCCGCTCTTTCTTCTAAGCGCAAGGCGTGGGAAACACCCATAGGCCAGAAACCAGACGGGTTTTTTAAACGGTTTTTTGACAAACTCAAAAGCTGGAAACGATGAAACGGACGCGGAAACGCGAATCAGGATTCAGGATTCAGCGCATGGAAACCGAGTTTCTGCCTGCGGCAGCCGCATTGGTAAAATCGTGAACTATTTTTTGTTAAAGCTCGCGACGCCCACCCAAATGCCGTTAGGGTCCTTCACGAAACCCAACGAACGCGTTTTCCCTTCGAACGGTCCCATTGCGATCGGCGCACCGCTCTCCACCAGCTTGTCGAACGCCTTCCTGAAGTCCTTTACTTCGAACATCAAGTGGTCGAGCTCGACGCCGTCTTTCTTGTACGGAGTGTAAAGCTTGCAGTGCTTGGCGTAGTACATGACGTTCAAACGCACGCCCGTGTCGGAGCTGATGAGGCTCACGATTTTCTCGCCGGGCCAGTAACTCCTCGTGCCCGTGATTTTCATGCCCAACAGTTTCGTGTAAAACGCCAGCGTCTTCTTCAAGTCTTTTGCCCGAATGCTCGCGTAGACGAATCCCATGATATCACCTTGATTGCTCGGTTAATGCTTCAAGCTTCAAAGCTTCATTCTGGCGAACGCCTGCGTGCCGATTACGACCATCACGAGCGCGAACGCGGCGGTCACGCCGAAATCCACTGCTAGGCCGAAACTCCCGATTCCGAGAATTAGCGTCCGCAAGCCGTCCACCGTGTAAGAAACCGGGTTGACGCGCACGAAAGCGTAAAGCCACGACGGCAGATTGTTAACGGGAAACAGTGCTCCGCTCAAGAAGAACAACGGGAAAATCACGAAGCTGCCGATTAGTCCAAATCCTTCCGGACTGTCCATGAGCGAGCCAATGGTCAAGCCGAGGCTGACAACTGCAATCATGAGGATGAAAATTAGGAGGAGCGTCAATGCGAGCGTCGCGGGCGTCAAATGAATGCCGAAGAATGCGGCGCCGAGCGCGAGCAAAATCACTACTTCGATTATAGAATCGGTTGCCCCGCCGAGCACTTTCCCGAAGAAAATAGTTGTACGGTTGAGCGGTGCGACTAGCACTTCCTTGAGGAAGTCGACTCGCTTGTCCATGATGATGTACAAGCCGAAGAACAGGCACCCGTATAGCACGGTCATGCACATTATTCCTGGAAAAATGAACATTTGATAAGTAATGCCCGCGTTACCGCCGACTGCGCTTCCTACGCCAGTTTCAATTCCAGTCAATACCACGGCGGAACCCAAGCCCGTCCCGAAAATCACTAGCCACGTCAGCGGCTGAACTAGAGCGGCGACTACGCGCGAGCGCTCGCGCGAAAAAACGATTACCTCGCGCAGCCACAACGCGTAAAGCCCGCTTAACTCACTCACAAAAATCACTCGTAAAATTCATCTTTTCTTTTTATCCTCGTCACCGGTTTCCGCTGTGCATCATTCTCTCGTGATAACCGCCTTCCGCGTCGCCGTCGTCGTCGCGGATTTCTTTTCCCGTAAAATGAAGGAAAACGTCGTTCAGCGTTGGCGAACGCGATTCCACGCTCTCGACTTTGCCTATTGCCTTCAGAATGTTCTGCAGCTGCGAAGCCGCGTAATCGCAAGAAAGCGTCACGCGGTCGCCTTCCCGCTTTACGTTGCGCACGCACCTCAGCTTTTTCACCGCAGCCAGGTTCGGCTTATTGGGTTTTCTGAACGAAAGATAAACCACGTCACCGCCCAAGCCTTTCTTCAAGTTCGCGGGCGAATCGAGCGCCACGACTTTTCCTCGGTCGATTATTGCTACGCGGTCGCACAACGCGTCCGCTTCCTCCATGTAATGCGTGGTAATGATTATCGTGACCTTCTTTTCAGTTGAAAGGCGTTTAATGTACTTCCACAAGTGCTCGCGCGTCTGCGGGTCGAGGCCGAGCGTCGGCTCGTCCAGAAAAAGAATCCTGGGTTCGTGCAGCAAGCCGCGCGCTAGCTCGAGCCTGCGCCGCATTCCGCCCGAGTATTTCTTGACGCGCTCGTTTTGGCGTTCCGTCAAATCGACGAGTTCTAGCGCCGCATCGATTTTTTTCTGCGCCGCGCGCATGTCCACGCCGTACATCAACGAGTGCAAGTAAAGGTTTTCGCGCCCAGTGAGGAGGTCGTCCGAACTCGGGTCTTGAAACACGAACCCAATGCTTTTGCGCACCCGCGAAGCTTCGCGCGAAACGTCGAAGCCATTTACGCGCGCGGAACCGCCGCTCGGCGGCAACAGCGTGGCGAGCATCGAGAGCGTCGTAGTTTTGCCCGCGCCGTTGGGCCCGAGTAACCCAAATATTTCGCCTTCATTGATGCTCAAATTCAGTTTGTTGACTGCCACGAATTTGTCGAATTTTTTCGTCAAGCCCTGGGTTTCGATGACGGGCGTTTCAATCGCGTGAATTGCTTGCATGGGAACCGTTACTCGCCTTAAATCTTAATTACCGCGCTTTAAGCTTGCGCGAGTAAAACCAGTAAACCGCGGCAGCCAAAACGATTACGCAAACGACCACGAGCGCAGTAAACCAGTCGAATCCCGCCGCAAAACCCGGTTTGCCCGTTGTCATACCAGCTTTCTTCAACAACGCCTGCGACTGCGTCATGTACTCCGCAGCCGAAGCGTAATCCCCGCGGCTAAGTGCCTCCTGCGCGAGCGCGAGCAAACGCTTCGCCTCCCGAACGTCAGCGTTTTGCGGATTCGCGATTTTAATCAAATCCTGCACAACAGAAATCGCTTGACTCACGTCCTGCCGCCTCGCTGGAACAACGCTCGCTTCAGGCGTCGGCGTCGCTGTTGCGCCAGCGCTGGGCGCAAGCGAAGGCGACGGAGACGGCCGCGGTGAAACCGTCGGATGAAGCGAAGGCGTGGCTGTCGGCGAAGGACGCGGACTCGGCGTGACAGTAGGCGACGGGCTAGGCGTTGGAGTCGGCGTGCTTCCGCCGCCGTAGGTATTTGCAGACGGGCTCGGAGTCGGAGTGGGCGTCGCTGCGACTTCTACGAAAAGCATTTGGTTCGAGTTGCTGTAATTAGTTGCGCCGGAAAAAGCGCTCGTGTAATTCCAAGTTCCAACCGCGAGCCCAGCGATTTCCGGGTTCGAAACGTTCGAGCCGTTCCGGTAAAGCGTTACGCTGCCTTCGGCGAGCGTTGTCCACGCGGTAGCGTTGCTCGTATTTCCAAAAGCGAACGACAAGCTCGCAGCGCTGCCGTTCAAGTAAAGATTGTTGAAAGCAAGCGAACTCACCTTGCCGACGTCGAGAGAATGCGTTTCGTAACTCGCGGAATAATTCTCGTTGCCAGCCGCACTGCAATTGTAAGCGTAAGTACCGAAACCGAGATTCAAAACATTAGGATTCGAAACGACGCTCGCGTTGCGCGTTAAACTCGGAGTGACCCCGCTTGCGTAGCAAGAAGCATTGCTTGTTTGGCCGAAAGTGATTGTTGCGTCGCCGTCCGAACCGTTGAGCAACAGGTTCGCATTCGTTGCGGCTTTAGCGATTTCAGCATAAAACGTGCTGGTTTTTGCAGAGTAGTTCGCGTTTCCAGCAGTAAAGCAAGTGAAATTGCGCGTTCCAGCAGGCGGGTTCACATAGTAAGCCACGCTCGTTCCGCTTCCGGTTTGAGTTCCATTCTCTTGCGTCGTTACTGTGAAACCCGCGTTCGTCCAACACGAGTCGTTGACGGTAACTGGAAAAGTCGCGCTCAAGCTTGTAGCACTCGAATTCAGCAAGTGCGTTAACGCCCAAGTCGAATTCTGGTTTTGAGTGAAGAAACGAGTTACCGAACTCGCGGAATAGTTCGCGTTGCCGGAGCAAACCGCAGTGTAATTGTAATACGCTGCCGCGAGCGTGACGATGTCCGGATTCGAAACGCTTGAACTGTTGCGGTAAAGCGTCGGCGTTCCGTAACCGCACGAAGCGGTCGCGTTTACGCTTTGCGGATACTCTGCGGAATAATTGTTCGCGGAACCGTTCAATAACAACGAGGCGCTTGCGCTCGCTTGCGCAACGACGAAAGTGCGCGTGGACGTCGAGTTCCAGTTAGTCGCAGTGTCGTTCGCGTACCAAACGTAGTTGTAATAGCCTGCGGCGAGCACGCTCGCGTTGTAGTAATACTCGCTTCCGCTGTGCGTTGAAACCGTGTGATTAGTCCCGTTAAAATCCAAGATTACCGTGTCCAAAGCAACGTCGTCAGTCCACGTTGCGTTAAATACCGTAGTTTGGCTTGGCGAATAGGCTGAATTGTTGGCCGGAGTTACAAGCAAATTCGAATACTGCGGCGGCGCAGAGTCGATGACTGGAACGAACACAAAAGTGCCCACTTGAGTTGGCGTCACGGAACCAGAATAAACGTATTTCTGCGCCGTATTAACGCCGCCAGTTCTAGTAGACGTGCCATTTGGAGCTATCTCTTTCATCACCAAATTGGTTTGAGCTATGCTTGAATAAGAAATGTTTAAGCTAATCCACTCTCCAACTCCCGCTCCAGGTACAATTACTTTAACGCAACTGATGTTGCCTTGATAACTGGCGGGATTGCAATCGTCTTTCAGGCTAATGTTGCTGGAGGCGTACGTGAAACTGATTGTTGTCGGATACGCCGAGCCGAGCGTGTCGTTAAAAAACAAGTTGTTTGAACTGTAACTTTGAATTTCGTTTCCGGAAGACGTAATGTTGTTGAACGCAACCGTATTGTTGCCGCCGTTCTGAAGATAAACGCCTATTCCGCTATCACCACTACTGTTGACTACGTTGTAGCTAACGTTGTTCAATCCGCCAGCGCCGTCAAGCAGAATCGCGTTAGCACTTGAACCACTGCAGTTAATCGAGTTGTTTGCAACGGTTACGTTCGAGCCGCTGATATCGAACGCTCCGGAACCACTAATAGTGAAAACAGTGTTGTTTCTCGCAGTCAAGTTATTAGCGTTTTCAGTAAAAGCGTACTCGCCCGTGCCCGTATGGTTAATCACGTTGTTGCTGAAAACCTCGCCAACGCCCCCGCCGCCATTCAAACCAACGACTCTGGTAGTATTCACGTTGAAAACGTTGTCTGAAACGTTATCCGGATCACCGCTCGTTTCAATGTAAATAGCGGTTGTTCCGCCGCCGGTCATCGTGAAAGTGTTTTTGTAAATAGTGTGAAGCGAACCGTAGGAAGTAATGCCGTTGCTTTGATTACCGCCGTCGTCGAAAGTGTTGTTGACGAACGATACGTTATGGCTACCCGCGTCGTCAATAAGAATCCCGTATGATTTGAAATAAGAAACGTTGTTGTTGATGAAAGAAACGTTTTCCCCGCCGTTAGCCAAGTAAATGGCGTGTTGGCAATCGTTAGCCTGGCAGTTGATGAAGGAATTGCCTGAAATCAAGGCGTTGTTCACGCCATCTAAATACAAGATTGATTGAGCTGATCCGCCACTATTGCCTTGCCCGTCGAAAACATTGTTCTTGATAGTTACGTTACCGGCGTAACCCGTGATGTAAACAACGCCGCCGCCTCCCTTTGAAACTGAAACGTTGTTGTTCTCGATAGTCAAATTATTGGCGCCGCTGCTTACGCTCCAAGCATAACCGTTAGCCGTGTTCGCAACCACGTTGTTTAAAAGAGTCAAATAATTGAAAGGACTGCCGCCGGCAATAGTAAGCGCTGTATCCACGTTGTCAATAACCGTGTTCTTGATAGTGACGTTACTGGTTGAATCATCCGTGAAAATGCGTATCGCCGTTTTCGAACCATCGCCCACCAAAGCGTTACCCTGCCCGTTGAAAACCACGTCGTTAGTATCAATAAGAATGCATGGGTCACTGTCCACCGTGATGTTTCCGTTCAAGTAATAGTAGCCCGCCGAACCAATGACGCCGCAAGCCGTGACTTGCCCCGGCGACAACTCTGCGTTCACGAAAAACGTTGGAAACAATGCCGCAAAAGCAATGAGCAAGAAAAAGGTTTTTCGCATGAAATCACGTTCGAACCATTATCGCGCTTCCAAACTTTTTTCTCGACTTTGCAGCGCATTTCAGCACTTTTTCAGCGCGCTTCAGCACTTGAACGAGTAAATAAAGTAATCCGCTAAGTCGAGGTCCGTCGAAAGCTTTTCAGGAACTGCCGCCAAAAGCATCGCCGTGTAACGCGTTCCGTCCGGCTGCTGGCATTCAGGGTAAAAAGCCGTCCTCACGAAAGCCGTCTCGTTCGCAAAATCCGATGGAGTCTTCAGCGTGTAAACGAAAATGTGTTTGCCGTTCAAGACGCCGGCGTGCGATGAAACGAGTTCGCTTCCAAAACCCGCTTTCACGTCATCGAAATCCGTTTGCGTGAAATCGTTGCTGGAAATTCGAACGTCGAACGTTTCGCCTGAAGAAGAAATCGGAGAAATCGCGGACGCGCGGAAACTCGTCGCATCGTCAGGATCGGTTTCAGCAGCGTAACCAACGGGGTAATTCACGACGTAACCAAGCGTCGGATGCTTGAAGAAAACGAAGTCGGCAGCGTGCTGAACGCCGTAATCACGCGCGTTCGCCGCGGCCGCGTCAAGGAAAGCGTCGCGTTGCTCGAACAGACTCGTTAACTGCGTTAATCCCGCTATGCTTCCACCGCCGCTTTGCTGGACTGGAGTAAAACCGAATGCGCTGAAAACGCCTGCGTAGTACGCGGCGATTGCGAGCGCGAGCAAAACGACGATAACGAGAATCGTTCTACCAGTTTTTTTCAAGCAAAACCACCTTTTCCTCTCCCAAAAATCCTTCCCACAAAAATTTCCAGCGAAATATTTCTTTTTTCCGTTTTTGTTCGTTTTTTGTTTTGTTTTACTTTACTTGCCAGCTTTGTTGATGCCGGTATCCACTTGCTTTGCCGCGTTATTCGTAGTTGTTTGCAAGCCGCCAGTGAAACCAGTGAACTGCGTTTGCGCGACTCCAAAATCTGCGTCTAACTCTCCGGCGTACGGGCTGCCGACTTCGTCGCTCCACTTCACAATCGTTTTGCTGCCGTCCTTCGCGTCAACCGGCGGAATCTCGGGCTGGAACACGCTCGCAAAAACGTCGCGCGTATTGAATTTTTCGTTGTTAACTACGAGCACCGTCGTGTAACCCAGTACTCCCGCTTCCTGCGGCGTATTCGGCACGTCTTTCGGCGAGCGCTTGGCGAACAAGCACGCGTCGTTCTCTTTCGGGCAAAGCGTCGAAGCGTCGCTCACGTCCATTTGGCTCAAGCAACTCTTGCTTTCACCGTACTTGTCCTTCTCTTTGCTCGATAAGTAACAGTAAGCGCGCGTGGTGGGCGTTCCGCCTTCGTAGTGGAACGCGAGCACGTGGCTCGAGAAAAGGTTGTTGAATTCGGCGCGAACTGGCTTGCCTTCAACTCGAAACGCGAACAAAACGAGCGCGCCCGCGATTGCGCCGGGTCCTTGGTTTAGTATCTGGCTCCCGAGTGGCGTGCTGAACAATCCCGTGCCGCCCTTCGCGGCTTTTATCACGGAACTTATCAATGGTATTCCCATGAATGCAGCTGGTAGAGCGAACATGGCGAGTTGCCCTAAGTTGAGTCCCTTCTTCGGCTGGGTGCCTTGTCCGACCGTGGTTTGGTCGGCGAAAGACAACGCGGTGGTAGTGGCGTGCGTTGAAGCAATTGATTGTGGTGCTTGCGTTTGCTTCAAGTCCGCGAAATCGATTTTACGTAATCTAGCGGTTTTAACCTCTGGCAGTAGTGGCAGGGGATTAGTTTTTGAAAATGTTTGCCAATCTGTTACTTCACTCTTAAACAAATTGGGTCCGATGAAATATTTTGTAGCGCTACCTTGAACTCCGGTAGCAGGCATATATTCCGAAACCAGTCCTGAACCTGTTGGATTTTGATAGGTT
>CAITNU010000059.1 GCA_903893865.1 uncultured Microcaldota archaeon | reverse complement strand
TTCGATTTTAATTTCGTATTTCGGATACGCTTTTCTAACTGCCTTCGCCACGCGCGTGTGAAGATTTCCAGCAAGATAAGGCATAAATTAGTTGTGAACAACCTTATTTAAAAAACCGTTGATTTTCTTGAGTTTTCTCTAAAACGCCGCCGTGCTCCCTGCTCGAAGTAGTATTTATAGTCTGCCAAGACTCGACACGCGCCTAAACAGAATTAGGTAATTGACTAAACCGCGATTCACGCGCGGCGAAGACTCTAGTATTATGCTAGGTGCAGGGGGAGGGATTTGAACCCTCGAACTCCTAAGAGAATGGATGACCCGCAAAAAACGCTTTTAAGCCGTTATACTTTTACGCGTTTAAGACTTGAGTCCATCGCATTTGACCAGGCTTTGCTACCCCTGCTTCGCGCTCTCGCGCGGGATTAAGTTATTCAAGCCAAGCCTATATAATCTTTTTTTTCGTAACTGGATTCAGAGCAAAACCAACGGTGCAACAAAAAATGCGTGTACTCGTGACAGGCGCGGCGGGACGCCTCGCCGAATACCTGATTCCCTTACTCGTCAAAAAAGGCTACTCGCTGAATTTCCTCGACTACAACGCGGAACGCGTTCGCGAACGCTTCAAAAAACAAATCGCTTTCCTCGAGCCAGGCGAAGACGCGGCTGGCGCGCCCACTAAAGCCCGCCTTTTTCAGGCGAACCTCGCGAAAGGGGATCCCGACGATTTGGCGCAAATAGAAGCCGCGTGCAAAGAATGCGATTGCGTCGTGCATTTAGCCGCGCTGCTCGATTACTCCGCGCCCCGCAAACGCATTTTTGCGGTCAACGTCAACGGCACGCGCCGCGTGCTCGAAGCTGCGAAGCGCGCTGGCGTCAAACGCTTTGTCTTCGCGAGCAGCACGAGCGTCTACCGCGCGCCCCGTTACCTGCCGATTGACGAAAAGCACCCGGTTGCGCCGGCGAACGCTTACGGGCAAAGCAAGGCGGAAGCCGAACGCTTGGTGCGGGCAAGCGGTTTGCCTTACGTCATCCTCCGCTTCGCGCTCGTTTACGGCCCGGGCTTCGAGGAAGGATTCCGTTACGTCGCAGACAAAATCAAGGAAGGAAAAATGGTTCTCATCGGAAGCGGCGAAAACCGAATCGCTTTCGTGCACGCCAGCGACGCGGCGCAGGCAGTCGCGCTCGCAATCGAGCGCCGCGAGGCGGTGAACCGCGATTTCATAATCGCGAGCGACGAAAGCGTAACGCAAGAGCAGGCTTTGGCGGCGATTGCCGACGCGTTGGGCGTAAAACCGCCGGAGAAACGCGTTTTCAAGACTCTCGCTTACGCGGGCGCGCACTATTCGATGTTGAAACGAAAAGTCGGGTTAAGCAAATCGATTCTAACGCCGGAAAACGTGGGAACGCTTTGCGAGGACCGCTGGTACGACGTAACGAAAGCGCGGACGGTTCTCGGTTTTGAGGCTCGAGTGCGTTTCGAAGACGGGTTGCACGAATTCATTTCCTCGCTCGAGAAAAAGAGTTAAAGCGCGAGAACGCTTGGCTTCGCTGAAAGAATTCGTTTAGAGAATCCTTTTAAGTCTGCTTGTTAGAAAAAATAGTATGTATGAAGGAGAAATAGAATTTTTCAAGGATAGGCTTTCAGCACACCCATTTTTTAAGAAAACAGGTTTGAAGCCAGAGTTTAGACAGATTCTACGCGAAGTTGTTCCAAGTGGAAAACAACACCCAACAGTTGTCTTAACTGTCAAATTAAATCGGACGCACTTCGCTAAAGTAAATGGCGCATTAAAAATCCTAAACGAATTAAATAAACATTTTAGCGGAGAACAAAATAAACCCGTTGTGGAAATCCACGAAACTGTTAAGAAAAACTATGAGGATCGCTTCTATGACATACGTAAAGGCATGAAATTGACAGAAGAAGACTGGCAGGAAGGCAAACGAGACCTCCAAAAAACAATAATGCAACAAGTCGCAGTATGGATGGGTAGGACTTTGAGCAAAGAACCAGAATTCAAAAGCATTAACTTTACGTTAAGTCCTTATCAAGAAAGCGGCGGCACGATATCTGAAAATGGCGCGGTCGTCGAACAATGGCCTGATGTTGGTTTAGCGATTCATTTCGGCGAAGAAGCGGTAAGAGAACTCAAAGCGTGGAAAGAAAAAAACGCTTAATTAAGCTGCGTTAACGTTCGGTTTCACCCGTGCTTGAAGAGCTCGCCCGCGACGATGCCGAAAGCCGGGCGAGTAATGAAAACGCCTATGAACACGCCGAGGATGGTGCTCATGGCGAAGCCAGTCGCTTCAACCATTCCGCTCAGCAGCAGAGGCAGCATGCTAGCGGTGCTCACGCCCGCGACGATGAAAATAACGTAAAACGCGCGCTTGATTCGCTCGGATGTTCCGCGTTTCGTGTTCGCTTCCTCCATTTCCTCGGGCGAACGCTTGCCGAGGAGTTCTTCAACCATGATGATTTGGTCGTCGACTCCGGTTCCTATTAACGTGATGATTCCGGCCATTGCGCTCAACTCGATTGTGCCGAACGTTCCGATTATCGCCGCGAGAATCATCACTTCAGCAACGTTCGCGACGACTATTGGAACAATGAGTTTAAAACGCTTGTAACGCAGCACGATAACGATGGACACGGCGAAGATGGCGAGCACGAGCCCAATAATGCTGTAACGCAAGAACTCGGTTCCAAGCGAAGGAGCGATATCGTAATAACTTCCTATCACGGTCGCGATAGGCAGTTTGCCTCCGCTCAAAATGCTTTTCAATTCCTTGATTTCGTTTATCGCGTTCTTCTTCGCCTCGTCAGTCGTGTTACCCGTGCTCGTTCCAGTAATCGAGTACTGCGTAATCGCGTTCTGCTTTAGGGGTTCGACGTTGAGGGTAGGCGCGGAACGCAATCCTATCGCAGGCCAACTCACGAGAATCGTCTGCATGCCCGCAGCAACCCCGCCCGAGACGGTGACGGGCTTGATGTCGCTCACCGGCAAAACGCTGAGTTTGCGCGTTGCGTTCTCGGGGGCTTCGCCAATGGGCAGAAAACCTTCTTTTTTAACTGCCGCAACTATTTGCGGGTCCGTCTCCGCGAGCGAATCGCTTATTATCACAGTAGTCACGTTCGACGCGAAAAGCTCATTTCTGCGCTTGTCGAACTCTTCCACGTAGACGAGCGTGATATCGTCGCCTTGCTTCTTGAGAGCGTCCGTGAGAACGGTTTCCCCGCTCGCGAGCCCGCCTAAATCCGCTTGCTTGACGAGCAGCGCGGCGTGCTGGGGGCGGTCGAGAAACATGTAAACGGGGTAGTGAAGCTTGCCTGAGGCTGCGTCGGCGAACTGCATTTGCCCGTCGCCGTTCACCGCGAAAATAATCGTCCACTGCACTTGCTCCGGCGTCTGCCCTGGCTCCACCATTTCGCTTCCAGCTCCGCCGACAGCGTTCGCGAGAATTTGGGTTCCGTCGATCGCTTGCTTTCCGTCGACGATTGCTTCAAAATGCCCTTGCTCGCGCAAAATCGCTTCCACATGCCGTATAGCGCTCGAATCCGCTTTCGGGATTTCCACGATTATTTCGTTGTCCCCAAGCGGCCGCACGTTCGCCTGGCTCAAACCGAACTTGTTGATGCGCGTCTTTATCGTGTCAATCATCGAGCCCATAGTTTGAGCGTCGGTGCTGTGCTCGAGCGTGATGGGTATGCGCACGCCGCCGATGAATTCGATTCCGAAGTTTAAGTCGATGGTCGACGGATTCAAGTCCTTCAGGAAAATCAAGCCGAGCGCGACTAGCGTTACGCCTATTGCGAAGAGGACGCGCTTGTCGTTGAAAACCTCGCTCCAACTCAAATTAATCCACACACCGTTTGTTTAATCCACACCGTTTGCCGTTATTGCGCGGGATGCATTTTCTTTTCCTTTCTCTCGACGAACCAGAGCACGAGCGGCGCGTTAGTGCACCAAGTCGCTACGAAATCGACTATTCCGCCGCCTATGAACGCTACGAGCCCGATTTGCGTGTAAGTCGGAATCTGCAGCCAGTAACCGAGCACGGAAAGCACGCCGAAAGCAGCCATGCTCGTCAAGTTCATCATTATCGCTACCTTCATCGCTTCCAGCGCGCGCTTTGGCGCCGTGTCCTCTTTGCGCTTCATTATCCGCACAGTCAGCAGCACGTCCGTGTCAAGCGAAAAACCGATTAGCATGAGGAGCGCGGCGATGCTCGCGAGCGAAAGGGATATTCCGAACAACGCCATCGCGCCCATCGTGATACTGATGTCCGAAAACGCGCCGAGGAAGACGGCGAGGCTGGGAGCCGGGGAACGGAAGATGAAGAAAATTATGATTCCGCTGAGGAGGAAAGCCCACAAGACGACTTCCTGCGTCTTGGAAACGAAGAACTTGCTGAGCGAAGCCCCGATTTCCTTGAACGAAGAGGAACGCACTTGCACTGCGCCGCTGACTGCGGCAATCAATCCGTCTCGGTAGCCTTGCTTGGCTGCAGTGAATTCGTTGTCCGCAAGCGCAGCCGCCTCGTGAGCGTCCTGCGGCAAAACCTTGTTTGAGCCAGATTCCGCGAGAACCTTTCCAGCTGCGGCGAGCAGCGCGGAGCTCGCGGCGTTGGCTTTCGCTTGCGCGTTTGCCAGCGCGGTCGCGTTCGACGCGTTCTGCTGCCAGAACGCGAGCTCGACTTCGGAGCGAGTGAGATTAACGTCTAGCGTGTGCACTAGCGTCAGCGATTCTTCAGCTCGCACGAGCGCTTCGTCTACAGGCAACTGTATTTCAACGCCGCGTCCCGTAGGGTTCTCGAAAGGCGAAACGTCCGCGTCTGGATAGCGCGCAGCCAGCGCTTGTTTCACTGCTCCGACGTCGACTGCCGAATCGGAGTAAACGGTTACGAGTAATCCTCCGCGCAAGTCGATTCCCGACGTTATTCCTGGGGAAACGAAGATTAGGTACGCGGACGCGAGTAGTAGAAGCAGCGGGATTACGAACAGCTTTTTGTAGTGCTTGGACTCGTACGGATTCGGTATCTTCAAAAACAAACAACCCTTTAAGCGAAAACCCTTAAGCGCAATTCTTTAAGCTAAACTCAAGCGAAAACTAAGATCTAAGACTCGAAGTTAAGAGATAATTTTCGAAAAACTCGTTTTGAAGCGAGTGGCTACAATTATGCTCTCGCGTCTTTAAAAACCCTTTTTAATCGCCGACAGCCAAATAATCTCCGCTCCTCGCACGCAGGGGTAGCGAAGCCTGGTCAAACGCGCAGGACTCAGAATCCTGTCTCTCAGGAGTTCGGGGGTTCAAATCCCCTCCCCTGCATCCAACTCAACGCTCAAAGCGCTTTAAAATTCGCGCTCGCCTAATTCTCGCGTGGCAACGCGTTTTCGTTTTTGGGAAATCGATGCGGCGCGCGGCGCCGCCGTCGTCGCGATGCTGGCATTCAATTGGCAGTTCGCGCTCTCGTTTTACGGCTTGCGCTCGTTCGATGCGAGCGGCGGATTCTGGTTTTGGTTCGCGCGCTGCACCGCCGCCGCCTTCGTTTTCCTAGCCGGCGTTTCGCTTCACCTTTTTTTGCGGAAAAAGACTAAGCGCGACGCAGCGCTTCGCGCCGCGAAAATCTTTGGCGTAGGTTTGGCGATAACGCTCGCGACTTGGCTCGTTATTCCGCACGAATTCGTTGCGTTCGGCATCCTGCACTGCATAGGGTTGTCGCTCGCGCTCGCGATTCCTCTCGTGAAAGTCAAGCCCAGATTTCTGGCGCTTTTAGGATTCGCAGTTATTGCCGCAGGCGTAATTTTGAGCAGCTTGACTTTCGATTTCCCGTGGCTGTTGTGGCTCGGCTTCGCGCCCGCAGGCTTTTACTCAGTTGATTATTTTCCGCTCTTGCCGTGGTTCGGCGTCCTGCTTTTAGGCTTCGCATTCGGAAAAACGGTTTATACCGGCGCCAGTAAAGCCAAAACGATTGCGGGAGCAGGCGCTCAACCAAAAGGAGTTGCGGCGCGCGGAATCGCGTTTATCGGCAGGCACTCGCTCGCGATTTACTTGCTTCACCAGCCGCTGCTTCTCGCGGCGCTGCTGTTCGCCGGCGTCAAGCCGGCTAACCTGAATTTGTTCGGCTGGCAATTGTTTGGTTTGTTCAGTTTGTTTTGTTTGCTCGGCTTGGCGTAATCACGCGAACGCTTTCAAGCCGAAGACGATTAACTGCACGCCTTTTCCAACGAGAATTAGTCCCATGACTTTAGCGAATACAGCGATGAAGCGCTTGCCGAGCGTTCGGTCCAGATTGTCCGCGAAGCGAAGCAACAGCCAGCTGGCTGCAACCACCACGATTATCGCTGCGAAGGACACGAACATTCCGTAGTCGTCGCTCGCGAGCAGCACGCTCGTCAAAACGCCTGGTCCCGTAAGCATTGGCGTGCCTATGAGCAATCCTATGGCTTTCGGGTCGGTTTGTTCCTGCTTCGAACCGAAGTGAATGCTGAGGACGGTCTGCAAGCCGAGTATGCCGAGAACGATTCCTCCAGCGATTTTGAAGGCGGGCATCGTCAAACCGATGAGTTGAAGGAAAAAGGGGCCGACCAGCAAAAACGCGATTGCGAGCCCGCCCGCGACGACCGCGGCTTGATCGACCGTAGCGTGTTTCTCGCCGGCCTTCAAGTTGCGCGTGAGCGTGAGGTAAACGGGAACGCTGCTGAGCGGATTCATGATTATGAACATGGTCGCGGCTGCGGCAACCAAGTCGCTGACTGAAAACGCGAACAATAACGCCAAAGCAAACACTCTCTATACGACAAACGCTCTAACAAAGTGGGTTTGGAGATTTCAACGCGCGCCTGCTTTTAAAACTTGCGGAAATAGTGGGATTTGAATTGATTTTTTGTTTTTCAAGGCGTCAGCCGCGTGCGATCGCGCGGAAACAACGCGCACTCGCGAATGTTGTCGCGGTTGGCGAGGCGCATGACGAGGCGCTCGAGTCCGATGCTCCAGCCGGCGTGCGGAACCGCGCCGTAACGGAAGGCGTCGACGTAAGGCTCGAAGTCTTTCGGCTTGAGGCCGTGGAACTCGAGTTGCTTGACGAGCAAAGCTGGGTCGTGGATTCGCTGCGCGCCGCTCGCGATTTCGAGTCCCTTGAACGACAAGTCGTAAGCCTTGCACACTTTCGGGTTTTCTGGGAGAGGCATGGAATAAAACGCCCGAATCTTGGTGGGCCAGCGCGTGATGAAAAAGAGTTCGCTCCCGAGAAGGGCGGGCAGCTTTTGCTCGGTTTCCTTCGAAAAATCTTCACCCCACTCCATCGCTATTTTCTTCTTCTCGAGTTTCTCAATAATTTCGCCGTACTCGAAACGCGGCACGTCGTGCGGAACGGAGAAATCGCTTTTGAGTAGCGCGAGCTCGGCAGCGCAGTTTTTCTTGACTGCCGCGAGAATCGCGATAATCGTTTTCTCGAGGAATTCGAGCGCGTCCTCGTCGTCTGCGAACCCGATTTCGCAATCCATTTGCGTAGACTCGTTTAAATGCACCGTCGTGTTGTGCTTCTCGGCGCGGAAGACGGGCGTAGTCATGAAAACGCGGTCGAGCCCGCCGATTACGGCTAGCTGCTTGTACAACTGCGGCGACTGCGCTAGGAATGCTTCGCGCTCAAAATACTTGACGTGAAATAAATCCGTTCCGCCTTCAGTGCTTTCCGCGACGATGCAAGGCGGAGTTATTTCCTCGCAATCCAAGTCGAGCATCGCGTTGCGAAACGCTTTTTGCGCTTCGCTTCTGATTTTGAATATCGCACGCGTTTCGAGCCTGCGCAAATCAATCGAGCGGTGGTCGAGGCGCACATCGATTTCAGCCGGAACTTTCCCGGTTACTTCGAACGGCACTTGCTTGAGCACGCGACCAACGATTTCGATTCGCGTCGGCATGATTTCGCGCCCGACTTTAGCAATCGTCTTGCCCGCCACAACGCCTTCAGCGACAATCGCCGTTTCTTTCACGAGGGATTCAGCCGCTTCGACGAGTTCCTTGCTTGTTTCCGGCGAATCTTTTTTTATCGTCAATTGCGTTATGCCGCTGCGGTCGCGCAACAAAATGAATTTCACCGCGCCGAAATCGCGAATCTCGTGCACCCAACCCGCGAGCTTGACTCGCTTGCCTGCTAGCGCTGGAACGATTTCCGAGCAGTAGTGCGTCCGCATCATTTTCTATTTTCACTTTTTTCCAGTTTCACTTTTTTCTCGCTTCAATTCGTTTTTTCTTCACTTCGTTTTTTCCGGTAACGTCTTATCCGGCTTTTTCGGCGTCTTGCAGTCGTCGCTCTTCGGCGTAATCATGCACTTCAGTTTTTGAATGTGCTCGCGCGGGCGAGTTGCGACGTGCAGCGCGCGTTGTTCGACTCGCTGGTCGACGTAATACACTCCGATTAGCGATAGCGCGTAAAGCGCTATGCCTATGCCGATTACCATGTAGAATATCGTGAATATTTTTCCCAAGCTCGTGATTGGAACAATGTTCCCGTAGCCGACCGTCGTAAGCGTGCTGGTCGAGAATAAAGCAGAGTCAAGCCAGCCCCAGTGCTCGAAAAAGTGGTAGAACACGGTTCCTATTAGCAGCGCTAATATCAATGCCGCAATTGCGTAACTCAGTCTCGGAGGCAAATCCTTCCAACGCATGTTTTTCACCGCACGAAAGCTTAATCGAAGCGCGTTTTTTAATGGAGTGGGGGAACCGAGATTTGAACTCGGGTCACCAGCTTATTCGCAACACGCAGTTTTCTTTTCTGTCACAAATCTTTTCTTTTTAAAAG
>CAITNU010000058.1 GCA_903893865.1 uncultured Microcaldota archaeon | reverse complement strand
TGAAAGCGTTGAACCGCGGTTATTACGTTACGGCTATTCTCGCCGCGATATTCTTTTACTTCGTGACAATGGAAATGCTTGGAAACGTTTACTTCTTCTACGCTGGGCTAGTGGGAATCGTTCTCTCCGTGCTCTTCCTTTACGTCACTCTATACTACACTAACCACGACTACCGCCCAGTGAAAAGCATTGCGGAAGCATCGCGCACCGGCGCGGCGACGAACATCATTACCGGCTTTTCCGTTGCGCTCGAATGCACTGCCGTGCCCGCGTTCCTAATCGGCGGAGCGCTCATTCTCTCGTATTTGTTCGGTGAGTGGAGCGGAGTCGCGCACGGCGGGCTTTACGGGACAGCGATAGCAACAATGGGAATGCTGGCGACTTGCGCGTACATTCTCGCGATGGACACGTTCGGACCAATAGCCGACAACGCCGGCGGAATCGTCGAAATGAGCCGCGCGCCCGAAGAAGTGCGCAAGCACATGGACAAGCTAGACGCCGCTGGAAATACGACGAAGGCATTGACGAAAGGTTACGCGATAGGCAGCGCCGCGCTCGCCGCATTCCTCTTGTTCAGCGCGTACATGGACGACGTGACGAAGCTAACCGGCAAGGCGTTTACTTCCGTCAATATCGCTAACGTCTACGTTTTCGTGGGCGCGCTGCTCGGCGCGATGCTTATTTTCGTGTTCTCCGCGCTCGCGATTCGAGCTGTCTCGCGCACCGCGCAGTACGTAATCGAGGAAGTTCACAAGCAGTTTAAGGACGGCGCAATAATGGCTGGAAAGAGAAAACCGAATTACGCTCGCGTAATCGACATTACGACTCTCGGCGCGCTCAAGAACATGGTTCTACCCGGAATAATCGCGGTCGGCTTCCCGATTCTCGTCGGCGTCGTGCTGAAATACGAGGCCGTCGCGGCGTTTTTGATGGTCGGCACTATAGTCGGCGTGCTCTTCGCGCTCGTCCTCAACAACGGCGGCGGCGCGTGGGACAACGCTAAAAAGTACATCGAAAGCGGCGTTTACGGCGGAAAGGGAAGCGACGCGCACAAAGCGGCAGTCGTAGGCGACACTGTCGGCGACCCGTTCAAGGACACTGCCGGACCGTCGATTCACGTGCTCATCAAACTGCTCGCGACTGTGACGCTCGTGCTCGCGCCGCTATTCATTTAAACGGGGGATGCAAGCGTTGAAAAACTGTAAAATCAAGAACGCGTCGCTCGCGCCTGCTGGACTCAAGAAAATCGAGTGGGCGCGCTCGCACATGCCGGTTCTCGAGCGAATCAAAAAGCGTTTCGCGAAAGAAAAACCGCTTGAAGGCGTGCGCATCGCGGCTTGCCTGCACAACACTAAAGAGACGGCGGTTCTCGCGGAAACGCTTGCCGCCGGCGGAGCGCAAGTCGCGCTCTGCGGCTCGAACCCGTTGAGCACGCAGGACGACGTCGTCGCCGCGCTAGCGAGCGAGGGAATAAGCGTTTACGCGTGGCGCGGAATCAACAAAAAAGATTACTACTGGTGCATCAACAAGGTTCTCGACATAAAACCGCACATTACTCTCGACGACGGAGCGGACCTCATCAGCGCTGTGCACTCGAAGCGGAAGCAACTGATTCCCGGAATAATCGGCGGGCAAGAGGAAACGACGACGGGCGTGATTCGCCTTAAGGCTATGGCTAAAGCCTGTGCGCTAAAGTTTCCAGTAATCGCAGTCAACGACGCAAAAACCAAGATGATGTTCGACAACCGTTATGGAACTGGTTCTAGCACCATCGACGGCATAATGCGCGCCACAAACATTTTATTGGCTGGAAAGCGGTTTGTCGTCGCCGGTTATGGGTGGTGCGGACGCGGACTCGCAATGCGCGCGCGGGGCATGGGCGCGCTCGTGACGATTACTGAAGTTGATGCGGTGAAAGCACTTGAAGCGAGGATGGACGGCTTTGAAGTCGCGCCAATGCTTGAAGCCGCGCGTTACGGCGACATTTTCGTGACAGCCACGGGCGATATCGACGTTTTAACGAAAAAACACTTTCCGCTTATGAAAGACGGCGCGATCATAGCGAATACGGGGCACTTCGACTGCGAAATCAACGTAAAACAACTCGACGCGATGGCGAAGCGCAAGCGCACGATTCTGCCTGAAGTCGACGAATACACGTTGCCGAACAACCGCCGCGTAATTCTTCTGGCGCAAGGCAGGCTCGTGAACCTCGCTTGCGCGGAAGGACACCCGAGCGAAGTGATGATGATGTCTTTCGGCAACCAAGCGCTCGCAACGGAATATCTCGTCAAAAACGCGGGCAAACTAAAAAACAAAGTTTACGAAGTTCCAGATGAGATAGATCGCGAAATTGCAAGACTCACGCTTCAAGCAATGTCGATAAAGATGGACGTACTCACCAAAGAACAGGAGGAATACTTAAGCAGCTGGACGTCTGGCACTTAGCCTGCGCTTTAATTCAGGCGCAAGATGTTGCATAATACGTTTTTTGCGAGGATGAACGGAGCCTATTGTTTCGATAAACGCCAAAACATCTTTCTGCCGCTTGGCTTCAACAATCCACCACTCATGCCCTCGCTTGTTTCTACAAAAGCGCACGCGCGAAAAGATATCAAGCCGAGTCAAAAGATTTTTTAACTCTTCAGCGTAAACTCCGCTTCCAGTGCAAAAACGCACGGTAGGCAAAAAAAACTTGTTGTCGTAAACCATTATCGTGCCGTCTCCGTCAAACACGCCACGCAAGTAAGGCGCGATTTCAGCACATCTTAGGCGCGGTGCGTGAACGGTTTCAGTTGTCTTGCCGCCGAACTTGTTGTACAAAATTCTAGCAACCAGCGAAGGCAATTCGGCAGTAAGAACACCGTCGCGTTTATCTATCTTCAAATGAATACGACAAACAAACGTTTCGCTAACCAACTTCATAAAACAACTAATCAATGCCTTCTCCTTGTTAGAGAAACCAGCTAGAACCGTCTTGTTTTTGGAAACGATATAGCCGTCCGAATGAAGCATGCCTAGCAGCTGCGGATTGATTCGCGTTCGCGCCAAACGAACTGGTGCACCACTGCGTCCTGACAGTTGCAAGCGCGTTAGGGCATAGTGCCAGCGCAGGAAATTCAAAAGGTTAAAGTAGATGTATCCGCTCGGTTTGACGGTTCCGTTTTTGATTTCGTACAGTGTGGATAAATCGAAGTGTAGGTCTCGCGATAATTCACCAATTCTTTTCAACGACAAAATTTTGTTGAAAACGCTAAACCGCTCTAGGCTAGGCCAGTCAACGTAAATATCCTTGTCGTATAAGTCTTTGACGCTGATTTCGAAAGCAGTTTTTCTTTCAGGTAAGGTAGCCAGTATTGATTAGAAGAAGAGAGTGTTTAAAAAGTTTTTTGGGCGTGGGTTCCGGTGAACGCAATTATCTCGCGAGTTAGACTGAAGGCACGTGAAATAAAGCGCGCGATTCCTAGGCGTCGATTTTTACGGTTTGGTTTTCAGCGACGGAAACGCCGCGAGAACGAGTTCCTTCTCGAACCCTTCAGGCATGACCGCGTCCACGCGCATCTTCAAAACGCATTCCGAGTATTTTCCGTAATTCGCCGCATCCAGCGCCGGAACGCTTCCCGAATACGCGGTGAAATCGTCGACCGGAAGCAACGAATCGCTCTTCAACGCCTCGACCAAATCTTTTTTAGCGAACGATTGTTCCCCGCGCTTCAACGCAGGCAAGCCAGTCACGTTCGAGCCATCGCACTCCACGAAAAGCTGAGCCTCGCTCTTCAGGAACAAGGGCACTCGGCCGCTGTTGTAAACGAGCGCGCCGTAAGAGAACGATTGCCCGAAGGAAAGGTTGCGCGAGGCGCTCGCCGCGTCGGGAAACGCGACCACGTCGGGATTCGCCGCTGTGCCCGCAGCGTTCTTCGCGTCAAAAGAAAACCACAAAACGAAAAACAACATCAATAAAACCAGTATCTTGAACGCGGGAAACTTCTTCAACTCCATTTCAACAAACCTCCCAAGAAATTAAGACAACACCGAAATTAAAACGACTTTAAAACAGCTCGCACGCTTTAATAAACTTTGACTCAAACCTCAAACCACGCCCGCTTCCTGCAGAATCAGCAATTCGTCCATCGAAAGTTTTTTGCCTTTCTTGAACTCGTCGAAGAGGCGCCTAGCTTTTTCGCCCAACGCGCTCTTCGCCTTGCGCTCGCGCGCCCTGCGCGCCGCGAGTTCTCGCGCAGCCTCGTTTTCCTCTTGCGAGCGCGTGTCGCGCTTCGCGTCCACGAACGCACGATGCTGCTCGTTCGCCTTCGCGCGCGTTTCGTCGAGCGCCGAGAACTGGTGCGAAATCTTTTCGCTGATGCGGTTCGCGCGTTCGCTCGCTTTTACGACTTCAGCGTGGTGTTCGTCGCTCTTGCCGGCGTGCTCGCGAATCTTCGCGCTCAACGCGCGCGATTTTTCGATGAGCGTCCCGAGTTTCGCGCGCGTCTCGCGCAATTCTTTCAGCGCAGCGACTGCGGTCGCGCTGCGCGGCAGCCTCGCCTTGAGTTCAGCGATGCGCCTGCCGAATGCTTTTTCTTCGCGCGCGTTGCACGCCTCCGTCTGCTGCTGCCACTCGAGGCGCTCGATTTGCTCTTGAATGCGCTCAGGGTTCTCGACGAAACCCTCCATTCCCGCCAAATTTTTGCGCGCCACCGAGAGCGCTTGCTTGGCGCCGCCGATTTCCGCTTCGATAGCTCTTTTTTCGTCAACTAGTTGTTTGACGACCGCGTTTTCCGCGTCGCGTTTTCTGCGCGCTTCAGTGGCTTCGCTTTCGCACTCCTTGTATTTCGCGATTTGTTCTTTGTTGATTTGCGCGAGCGTGCGCGCGTCTTTGTTGAGCGCGTCGCGCTGGCGCTTCATCGCTTCAAGAGCCTGCGTTTCCTCTTCCGACTCCTCGCGCCATCTTCCTTCGCGGCCATCGCTTCTCGGCGGTTGGTTTCGCTGCGCGGATTTGGGCGCTGCCGGTTTGAAAGGTTTTTTGTCTTCTTTTGAGTCGGGCGGATTCAAGAATTATCACGCTTGCTGGATTGCTGGTCATGGTTGTTGCGCAGAAGCTGACGGCGCCGGGTTTTCGAGTTCGATTTCCGTTATAATTTCGTCTAGTTCGGCGCGCTGTTTTTCGAGTATTTTCTGGATTCGGCGGATGCGCTTTTGATTTAACGCTATTTCTCGGTATTTGCGCGACGCTTTGTGGAAGTGCTCGCTGCTGAGCGTGAAGTATTCCTCGTTATCCATGCTTTGCGCTATATCCGCGAGGATTTCGCCGAGCAGCGTGTTCGCTTCGATTTTCACGTCGCGCTTTACTTGGTGTTCGTGCTTGAGATTTTCCCGAATGATTTTGACTACTCGCGCCGTGGGAAACGGAAGGCGCATCGCCTCTTCCTCGCTTTCGCTTACGTCCGCATCGCCTTCAATCGGCGCTGCGGCTTCTTCTTCGTTTTCAGGCACTGCAACCACCCTCTAAAAAACAACCTATTAAACCGAGTTTTCGAGCGAAAATTAGTCGCTTGTTATATTGGGCGGGCAACGCTTTTAAAACCTTTTTTGAGAGGCGATTTAAGGGCGTTTTTAGAGCGTTTTCACCGCTTGTCGCACAGCAGAAAAACGCGGCGCTTGCGCGGATTTTCGGGGTTTTCCACGCGCAGCGTGACTTCGAAACCGACGCGCTTAAATGCGTTCGCCGCCGCGAGCATTTCGTTCTCGCTTTTAGGGTACCATTGTACGACTGCTCCGCCCCCGCGCTTTAAAACACGATGAAATTCTTTAGCGGCTTTAATCAAATCGTTTTTCGTCTTCAGCCACTGCAACGCGCTCACCGAAAAAATTCCGTCGAACGAACGCGCTGGAAAAGGAATTTTACGCAAATCACCGAGCCGCGCGTCTACGCCCGCGCGCTTCGCGATTTCAACCATCGTCGGCGAAACGTCGAAGCCATTCACTGAATAACCAGCTTCTTTTGCGATTAAACTCGAAAAACCATTTCCGCAACCGGCGTCGAGGAGCTTCGCTTCTTCGGGGAATTCCGCGTAAAGCAAAGCCTTCAGCGTAAGCTGTTTTTGAATCCGCTGCAACGCGCCGCTTTGAGAATAGCGCAGCGCCTCGCCTTGCGCCTCGTAAAAATCAAGCGCGCCGCGCGAGCTTTCCTCCGGACGCTCGCGCTTGACAACCCAACCGCCCTTTTTCCGCTTCATGAAAAAATTCGCCTAAAGAAAAACCACGTCTTCAAAACGGCAGCCGAACGAGCTCCGTTCGTAAATTCCCGGCTCGACGGTGAAAACCATTCCGCGGCGAAGCGTCGTCCGCTCAAGCCGCGGACCCTCGTGAACGTCGAGACCCAAAAAATGGCCCAAGCCTAAACCCGCTTTCCGGAACGACTGCGCCTCGAAACCGTAATCGCGCAAAACGTGCAACGCGATTTCCGCAAGCGCCTTGCCGTTAACGCCCGGCCGCGCTTTGCGCAGCGCCTCGCGCTGTGCTTCGCGAGTTGCGGCAAGCGCGTCGCGCTTGCGCTCGTCTGCGCCGTCATAAAAAGAGTGCGAGTAATCGCCGCAGTAACCGCGCGAGCGGCAGCCCACGTCGATTACGACAACGTCGCCTCGCGCGATTTTCTTGTTCGAAGGCGCAGCGTGAGGAATCGCAGTTCGTTCTCCGCTCACGACTATTGGCGGGAACGCTGCGAGCGCCGCGCCGAGCTCGCGCGCCTTCGCCTCTAGCGCGCCTGCGACGGCGTTTTCAGTGCGGCCGTAAACGCCTCGCTCCAAAACTGCGCTGACGCAGCGTTTCGTCAAACGCTGTGCTTCCCGAATCGCGCTTTTTTCTTTTTCGTCTTTTATCAAGCGCAGGTCTTCGAGTTCTTTCGCAAAATTTTTGGGCGCGAAGCGCTGCTTCAGTAAACGGAAGATCGCGGGAGCAGCATAATCGCTGGCGGCGTCAACTGCGACACTGCGCGGCTTCGGCTTGAACTCGCGCAACGCTTGCGCAAACTGTTTGCGGCCGTTTTTCAATTGTTCGAAAGCGATTGCGCTGTCAGCGGGCTTTTCGCCGGTAGACAAGAGCTTCGCTTCGCGCGGCGTGACGAAAAGCAGCGCGGGATACGAGTCGTCGCCCGAGTAGTAGTAGACGTTGGCATTCGGGTTTTCGCGTCCGCCTAGGACTAACAAGTCTATTTTAGCAGCCGCGAGTTTTTTCTGCAGGCGCTTCAAACGCTCGTTAAAAGCCAAAGCGCGTCACGCTCACTTGTATTTCGGGAATTCGTTGACGAGCGCCTTAAGCAGCTTCGCCGTGTTGTCGAGATCCGAAAGCGCAATGACTTCGTTCTGCGAGTGAATGTAGTGCGACGGAATCCCAATGCTCGCAGTAAGAAGGCCGCTTCGAACGTACTGCATGCGCGAAGCGTCCGTCGCGCCCTTGTCGCTCACCTCGAACTGGTGCGCGATCTTGTTTTTTCGCGCTACGCCTTCAATCCAATCAACGAGTTTTCGCGACATTATCAACCCGCGACCGCCAGCCTCGATGACGCTGATAGTGGGGCCGGCGCCTAGCTTAATCGGCACGTTGTCTTCCGGCACGTCAGGCGTCCCGCCGCCGAGACAGACGTCTAACGCAATCGCGAAATCCGGCTCTACAGCGAAAGCGCTCGTTCCCGCGCCCCACAAGCCCGTTTCCTCGCGCACGGTGCCGACTAGAAAAAGCGTGACGTCCTTTGGGATATCAGTTTCGGCGAGTTTGAGGAGCACGACGCAGCCCGCGCGGTTGTCGAACGCTTTGCCCACGACGAAATCGCCGTCGAGCTCGGCGAATTTCGAGGCGAAAGTGATTTGTATGCCCGGGCGGATTCCGCGTTTTTCCGCTTCCTGCTTGCTTTTCGCGCCGATATCAACAAACAACGCTTCGTACTCTTGCAGGCGCTTAACTTCCTCTTCCTTCATCAAGTGCGGCGGCTTCATGCCTATAATGCCGAGAATCTTTTGTTTCGCGTGCAGCGTGACGCGCACTCCGCCGAGAATCCCGTCGTAAATCCCCCCGATTTTGGCGAACTTGATGAAACCGTCTTTCGTTATGCTCGTAACAGCCATGCAAATCTCGTCCATGTGCGCCGCAACCATTATCTTTTTTTCTCCGTTGCCTTTGCGCGCGATGACGTTGCCTAGCATGTCGCGTTTTACTGCGAAGCCCGCAGTTTCAAAGTGTTTTTCCATGAACGAGGCGACTTCGGCTTCGTCACCCGTGGGCGCCTGCAATTCGCTCAGTTGGCGCAGCAAATCCTTCGACGAAACAGTCATTTTGAATTTCCCCTCCATTTCAGCAGTTGGCGCTCTCACGCACCGGAAGCGCGGCACGGAAACGCTTTTTAACTCGAACTAGTTTTAATTACAAACGCTTCAGCGAAATAAAAACAACTCGTTTCGATTATTTTTGCTTCGTTTGCTTGATTTTTTTCGATTTTGAGTTCGTCGTTTTTTCGTCTTGAAGCCTTTAAAGCAAGAAGGCAAGGGTGGAACAAGAAAATGAAAATCAGCGAATTAGCTCCCGGAACGGGCAAGGTCGACATCGAAGCGGAGGTCGTGGGCGTCGAAGCGCCGCGCGAAATCAACAAGAACGGACGGACGCTGAAGGTAGCGAACGCCACGTTGCGCGACGACAGCGGCACGATAACGCTCGTTCTTTGGAACGAGAACATCGACAAAATCAGCGAAGGCTGCACTGTCGCTATCAGCAACGGTTACGTGAACACGTGGCAGGACAAGCCGCAGCTCACGCTCGGAAAATTCGGAACCATAACCGTCAAAGAATAAAGCACGAGCGAAACGCTTGCGGCTAGGACGAAAGCGTAATAAACGTTTTATCGCATAGGGTTATCCATGCCTGCTTTAACCGCTTCGAGAGCCACGTTAGCTAAAAACTGGTTGAGCGTAGCTAGAGAAACGCGTGGAGTTAGGCTTACGCTCGAAAAAGCGAAAACCGCTGGCGACAAAAACACAGTCAAAGCAAACAAAAAATATTGCAAAGAAAAAATATCGACGCACGGAAAGCACGAAAGCCTCGTGCTTCCTACACTGCACCTTTTAGAGCACGATGAAAAAAGGGCTGCTTACAGCGCGCACATGCTAGGCAAACACACTCAAGTTGCGTTTGGAACGATAAACGCAATCGCAAACCCAAGATTTACATCGGTTTTCGAAAAATTTAAGGAAGCTAGTATTACTTCGCTAAGACACAATGAATTGTGCTCGACGGCTTTTGCACGCAGGCTAAATGGAAACGCGGTAATGAAAAACAGAGTAGACGCAAAAGACTTGCTACAGCAAGCAGCAAACGCACTTAAAATAATTCGCACGATTGAACCTGAGGTGGAGTGCGATAAACGCGCGCGCTTCATTAAAACCGATCCTGCTTTGTTTTACCAAATGGTTTTTGACGGACTTGAAAACGCACGAAAAGCAGTTGAAGCTAAATATGGGCCTGGGAACGACGGTCTAGACAAAAAAAGAATAAAACTGAAGGCTTCGCTTACACCAACCGGAGAATTCAAAGTGGAAATTGAAGACAATGGCATAGGCGTTTCGGAAGAACAAATAGAAAACGGAAAAAGTTGTTGGCCGGTCGGTTTGTTTCCCGAAGACACTGGATTCGGAGCCAAAACGATTAGAGAAAATTTGTCGCAACTCGGTGGAGAAAAGCGAATTCAAGGAAAACCAGATGGAGGAGCCGTTTTGACGTTGACTCTGCCGCAAAAAAGGCGCTTAGCCGCCTAAAATTCCGTTTATTTTTTCTTTTCCTTCTTAGCGCCAGCGCCCGCAGCTTCGCCTTCCTTTGCTTCCTTCTTCTCCTTCGCTTTCGCGACGAAACCGAGTTCCGCGAGCGGCTTCGAGCCGTACTCCTTTATCCGCGCGTTGACTTGCACTATGTTTTGGCTTATCGTGTTCCCGCAAACGCGCTTCTTCAAGCGCGCGCCTTTCGCGAGTCCCCGCGCCCCGCAGCCGCGACCGATTACCGCGCTCGTCTTTTTTTGTCCGGCGATGTCCGAGCGCATCGGCGTCCCGTCCTTGTCGCTGCCGCCAGCGATGACGAGCTTGTAACCCTCGAGACCTACGATTCCGCCGTCGAGTTCCGCGCCGATTTTTTTTCCGAGGAGCAGCGATTCCCGGTTCTTTTCGACTTCCTTTTGGAACGAGTGCCCAGTCTTAACGTCGTTGACAACGATTTTCAAAACAAACCACCTTTCAAACAAAATGAAAAAGCGAATAGACAGCGGTTCGCGAGGCACAATTAAGGCGCCAGGAGGTTAAAAAACGTTTTTGAAACCGTTGAAACCGTTTTGAAGCCGCTTTTCAGCACCACGAGCGGCGAATCGAGTACGAAAGCGTCGCAGTGCCGCTCGCGCCGCCGTTCGCGTCCCCGCTCTTCGCTGGAACGCTTACAAGCCATTCGGCGCTGTGCGCGTCCTTCTTCGAGTGCGCTATGCTTTCGCTAACGATTTCCCAATCGCCCCATTGACTATCTTCCACGACTTTGACTACTGCGGGAGCGCTTCCGGCGTTGCGGACTACGACTTCGTAATCCGACTGCGAAGAACATTTCGTCAATTCGTTCTGGTTCTTTTCAGTTTTTTCGGCAGTTAAATCGAAAGCATCGCCCACGGCGAGCTTGACGTCCTCGTTTTCAGCAGTGTGCTCAATCGAGTCCTCGCCTATTAGCCGCACGCCGCCGCTTGCATCGCGCGTGTAAACGCGGACAACGCCTTTCGGCAACGGCATTCCGAGGCCCCCGCTCTTCGAATTCGCGAATTCGAGCGTGACCTCCACTTTAGTCGAACGCGAGGGATTGAAGGAAAGCACTTTCTTTATTGCGAATTCCGGCGAATTCAAGAGCGCGATTTGCTTTTCCTCGTTGTCGCGCAGCGTCACCGCTCCCGGCACCGCGTAAGAATGGTACTCGAACAGTTTTTGTTCAGTCACGCTTCGCGACGCGTCCGACGCAATTTGCGGAACGCCGCCAGCCGCCGACTTCGCGGTTTCCGCGTACATGGGGTAAGGAACGTAATTCTGCGCGACGTTCACGTCGCCCGCCACGAGAGTGAGCGCCGCTCCCTCGAACGTTTTGCCAGCGTCGTTGCGAACGCTCGCCCAACCCTGAAGCGACGCTTTGGAGTCGTCTTCGTTGACAAGCGCCACGTAATCCGCGCTCCAACTCAAGCCGCTCGCGAGATAAGCGTACTCGATTTCGTGGCTGCCAGCGCGCTCTGTGCGCACGAGCCACTGCAACGTTGGCGTGAGAAGAAGCGTTTCCTGGGTTTTGGGGAAGGAAATACGCGAGTAATCGCTTATCGCTTGAACGCCCGAACTCGTTTGCACGAGGAGGCCGTCGTCGCTCGAAAGCAGTTTTCCCGTCACCGTCTCGTTCCCGAAATCAACTGCGATTGTTTCGCCTAAATACTTTTGAAGCATTCTCGCGCGGCTCACGACGTCGAACAAATAGTTTTGCTCGACCAGTCGCGCGTTCGCGTCGGTGACGTCCCGGAAGAAAATGCTTGCGGGGTTGACGTGCTTCGGCAATCCGCTGACTTGCAATTCGTTAAGCCCGCTCTGCAAATCGAACGACTGCGTTTCCTTGACCAGCGCGAAGCCCGAGCCGTAATCGAAAACGTTTCCGTTGAACCAAACCGGCGAACTCTGAACTGGCTGGTAGACGGTGATATCCGCGCCTTGCGAGACCGCGTCTTCGAATACGAGCGAAGGCTTTTCAGGCGCTTGCGCGCCCAACACCGGCAGAACCGGGAAAATCAGTGCCGCGCCTAGAATCGCTGCGCCGAGCAACAGAAAAAAACCGAGGACGAAGTGAATCGTTTTCATTCCCAAACCACCTTTTAGATTTTTTTTGTTTTTTTATTATTTTTTTATTTTGCCGTTTGCCTACGCGCGACGGTTACAGTAACGCTGCGGCGAATAAATAGGGTTTCGGAATTCGCAGGAAAAAACCTGTTTATTGCGTTCAACGCCGCTATTGTTTTTTAGGCGCGAAAGCTTCGACGCTGACGCCAGCCTGCCGCAGCAAGTCGAGCGCCTCACGGTCGAGCGAGTCGTCGTGGAAATACTCCGAGTTGTAAACCATGCGCTTTATTCCCGCCGCAGCAATCATTTTCGCGCAAGCGTAACACGGATTAATCGTTATATAAATAGTCGCTCCTTGCGCGCTAGCCCCGTGCTTCGCGCACTGGATTATCGCGTTCTGTTCCGCGTGAAGCGTGCGCACGCAGTGGTCGACGACTTTATGCTTTCCGTCGATTACGTAAAGCGTTGGCGCGAGCTTGCACCCGGCTTCGTCGCAGTGCTCGATTCCAGGCGGCGATCCGTTGTAGCCCGTAGCGATGATGCGCTTTTCTTTAACGATGACTGCACCCAAGCGTTTGCGCGGGCAAGTAGCGCGAGTAGCGACTTCCGCGGCTATTTTCATGAAGTACTCGTCCCAAGACGGACGCGAATAAGCCATTGAAACCCACCTGCATTGAAACCCGAAAAAGAAACCCCGAGAAACCTGAAAAAACCGGGAACCGGAAATCGAGCGGGTTACTATTGCGCTCGAATGCTTTTTAAAACCTGCGGGAGTAAAGGAATCCTGATTATAACGAATTTTTGCTTAGGGGAAGGTGGGGCTAATGGAAAAGAAAGCGAAACGACGCGTAGTCATAATCGGGGCCGCTGGAAGGGATTTCCACAACTTCAATACGTTCTTCCGCGAAAACGACGCGTACGAAGTCGTTTGCTTTACGGCGGAACAGATTCCAGGCATCGCAGGACGCAAGTACCCGCCGGTTCTAGCGGGCAAGCTTTACCCCGACGGCATAAAGATTTACGAGGAGAAGGAACTCGAGAAAATCATCAAGGAACAAAAAATCGACGTCGGCGTGCTTTCGTACAGCGACTTGCCTTACAAGACGGTCGGAAACATTTCCGCGCGCGTGAACGCGAGCGGCGCAGACTTTTGGCTGATGGGACCGAACGAAACGCAGATCAAAAGCAAAAAGCCTTTGCTCGCCGTCTGCGCCGTCCGCACCGGAAGCGGAAAAAGCCAGACGAGCAAATACATTTCGAGCTTGATCAACGCGGCGGGCAAGCGCTGCGTGGCGATTCGCCACCCCATGCCTTACGGAGATTTGGCGAAGCAGGCGGTGCAGCGATTCGCGACTTACGAAGACCTCGATAAGAACGAGTGCACGATCGAGGAAATGGAGGAATACGAACCGTACGTCGAAAAAGGACTCGTGATTTATTCGGGCGTTGATTACGGCGCGATTCTGCGCGAGGCTGAAAAGGAGGCAGACGTGATCATCTGGGACGGCGGAAACAACGACACGAGCTTCTACAAACCCGATTTTTTGATTACGATCGCGGACCCGCACCGACCCGGAAACGAAGTCGGCTATTATCCGGGCGAAGTAAACGTGCGCATGGCTGACGTCGTCGTTATAAACAAAGTCGACTCGGCGAAGCCGGAGGACGTGAAAACAGTCGAGGAAAACGTGAAGCGCGTAAACCCGCGAGCGCGAATTCTGAAAGTCGCCAGCCGCGTTACGGTTGAAAAAGAAAAAGAACTTAAAGGCAAGCGCGTCATCGTCGTGGAAGACGGTCCGACGCTCACGCACGGCGGAATGAAGTACGGGGCTGGAATCGTCGCGGCGCGAAACGCCGGCGCGGTAGTCGTCGACGCTCGCCCTTACGCCGTGGGCAGCATAAAGGCGACTTACGCGAAATACTCTCACCTCGACAGAATTCTGCCTGCTATGGGTTACGGCGTAAAGCAAATGAAGGAACTCGAGGAAACCATCGCCAACGCGGGCAAGGACATCGACGCAGTCGTAATCGGCACGCCCATTGACTTGGGCAGGCACATTAAAATTAAGAAGCCATCGTACCGCGTAGCTTACGAGTACGTCGATGAAGGCGATGCGCTCAAGAAAATCCTAAAGGAAAAAGGCTTCCTGTAAATTCCTGTAAAGGCGCCACGCAATGAAGAAACTTAAACCAGTCGTGCTCTCGCTAGGCGGCTCGCTCTTGTACGAAAACGGCTTGCTGCGCATTCGCGCGCTCCGCGAAAAAGCGCGGGCGGTAGCCCGCGCGGCGCGCCGCTCGCGCGCACCGCTTGCTGTCATCGTGGGCGGAGGAGCTAAATCGCGAGCTTACGCTGAAGACGCG
>CAITNU010000057.1 GCA_903893865.1 uncultured Microcaldota archaeon | reverse complement strand
TCCAAGCGCACGCCGTCGAGCGTAATCGCTTTTTCTGCGCCGTATTTTTTTTTGAGCGCCGCCTTGACTGCGGTGACTGCAGCGAATTTCTTGTCGTCCGCGAAGCGGGTGCGCAATTCCGGCGTAGAAACGTATTTCGGAACGTCCGAAGCGAGTTCGGAGAGCGGCGTGCCGCGCGCGATTATGCGCGCCATGCGCAGCGCAGCGAAAATCCCGTCGTCGGCAGCATTGTTTTCCGCGAAGTGGTAGTGCCCGCTGTACTCGCCGCCGAAAACCGCGTGCAAGCGCTGAACTGCTTCGTGAATGTAGGCGTGGCCCACTCGCGAGAAAACAGGTTCGCCGCCTGCCTCGCGAATCGATTCGAGCACCCCAAGCGATGACTTCACGTCGACAATGATTTTCGGAGCGGGCTGCTTCGGCTGTTTTTCCAGCGCGTCTTGCGCGAAAATCGCGAGCGCGACGTCTCCCGCCAGCGCGTCGCCGAACTCGTCGAAGAACACCGCGCGATCAGCGTCCCCATCAAGCGCTACGCCAAGCTCGGCTTCCTCGCTTTCAACTAGCGCGCGCGCCTCGCGCTGATTCTCTGGCTTAGTCGGGTCGGGCGCATGGTTCGGAAAATTGCCGTCGGGCTCGCAGTAAAGCGGCGCGACGTCGCAGCCTGCTGCGCGAAGAGCGCGCAACGCTATTGGTCCGCCAGAACCGTTTCCCGCGTCGAGCACGACACTGATTTTTTTCGAGATTTTGTTTTTCGCGAGGGCGTTGGCGACGTAAGCAGGAGCGGCGTCGACTTGCGATACGACTCCAAGCCGCGGAGGTTTTCGCTTGAGCACCGCGCCGCGCGCGACTTCCGCCTCGATTTGGCTTATGCCGTTCTCGTAACTCAAGTGTTTGCCGCCGCGCGAATAAAATTTTGCGCCGTTGTATTCGCGCGGGTTGTGAGACGCCGTTATCACAGCGCCGGCGTCGAAGCCGCGGCTGCACACGGCGAAATGAACGAGCGGCGTTGGCGCGAGGCCGAGGTCGGTAACGTCGCAACCGCACTGCGTCGCGCCGCGCGAGAACGCGGCGAAAAGCGAGGGACTGCTCAAGCGTGCGTCCCTGCCGAGAGCCAGGTTGCGGGCGCTCGTGAATTCGACGAATGCGCGCCCGATTTTTTCGAACAGCGCTTCGTTGACTTCGCTTGCGTAGACTCCGCGCACGTCGTAAGCCTTGAAAACGCCTGCCATTTCATTGCACGCCTTCCAGGCCTTTCTTGTAAAAGTTTTCGAAGTAAAGCGCAACGAGCGCCAAAATCACGAGCAAAGGAATCAAGTAAAACCATTGAAGCGACAGCGTCGACGCGGCGCCAGCCGCGCTCGCCCCGGTTGACGGATACTGCCCTGCGATTCTCGAGGCAACGCTCGGCGCGCCCATATTGTCGAGAGCGTTTCCGGAAACGTTGTTTTGAACGGTGTACGTTACCGTCTTGGTTTCGTTGGGCGCGATGTTGTCGAACATCCAATCAACTACGACGCTGCCTTTCACCACCCGAATTGGTGCGACTGAAAAATTAATGACGTCGCTCGGGTCTGCTGCTATCGCGTCGGGAATGTGTTCGCGGACGACTAACTCGGACAGCGCGTTTGAGCCTTCGTTGCGCAAACTCAGCGAAATCGTAGAATAGTACGCGCTCGACGTTTTGCCTTGCGCGTCGATTCGCGTGACGTTGTATACGCGCAACTCGCGCCAGTAAACGATTTCCTTCGCTCCGATGCACGAGACCGGCGTTATTTGGCGCGAAAAACTTTCGAGCTTGTAATCGAGCAGCCGCGAACCGATTGCGGAAGTCGAAGCGTTTATCGCGGCGATTTCGGGATTGAGGAATTGCGCTGGCTGTAGAGACGGAGCGTAATACAACGCGGTGAGCGTGGCGAGAAAAGCGAATGCGGCGATTCCGCAGGCGACTGCAGCAGCCAAATCCTTTTTTTCTTGCGCGTTTTTGCGAATCGCCCGCTGGTAACGCGAGCCGAAGAAAACGAATCCCGCGACGGAAGCGATGAACAAAGCCAGCGCGACCCAAAAAATTTCGTTTATGCGGCAACAACTCCGACGCTTTTTGCTTTTACCGTTCTTTTTGTTTTTCCAATTCTTTTTTGCTCTTTCTTTATTCACTATCAAAAAATGGTTTAAAACTCCTTGCTTTCGCTCAAGCGCGCAAGGCAGAGCACAGGACAGGGCGCGAGGCAAAGCCTTCAGCGGAACGCCAAGCGAAAGCCATTTAACTGCGGAGCGGGTTCCAATTTTCTGGGAAAGACGAAAGCACAAAATCAACAAGGTTGCTTTAATGTTTAAGTCAAAAATTCGAAGTCCGCGGTTTGTTTTGCTTGCCGCGGCGCTGCTCGCGCTCGCTTGCGCGGCGGCGAGCGCAGTCGGCGCTTCCGGCGCTTCCGCGGTGCTTTACGAAACCGCTGCGCTCGAAATCGGAGTGCCGCACGAATTTGCGGGAACCTCGTTCACGGTAAACGACGTGTCGAGCACGTCGGTAATTCTCAGCGCGACAGATGCGCAAGGCACGCGGCTGCTTCAAAACTTTTTTTTGTTCTTGAATGAGTCTGTTCAAGCCGGCGCAGTTCAAGCGACGTTGCTCGAGATTCGCGAAGAAATTCGCGGCGGAAGCAGAGAGAAAATTGCGGTGCTGTCCTTCGCGTTGTACGAAACCCCGAGCGCCGCGCCCACGGCAACGCTTCCGCCTGGCAGCGTGATTGAAACCGAGATACTGAAAACCGTGACGGGAACGAACACGACTGCCGTATGCGTCGAGGAGCCGGCTGTAAACGTCGAAGTTTCTCGGGAAACGCGCGTTTACGCTTCCGCCGCGGACGCGTCTGCCGGCGCAACCCTCGTATCGCTGAAAGTAAGGAACGTCGGAACAGTCGACGCTGAAGACGTGGAGCTCACTGAAAAAATTCCTGGAGGCTTAGCGAGCGACGCTGTTTTCGACGAGCCGCCGGCTTTAAGCGGAAGCGAAGCCAAGTGGGTGATTCGCTTGCTTGCTGCAGGCGAAACTCGCGAATTCAATTACGCGGTAAAAAAACCTGTTTACGCTGCTTCGTTCGCTCAGCCGGGAGTATCGCAAAAACCACTTGGAACGCCTGGCGCTGGCAGTGAAATCTCACCGCGTCCGCTTTTCGACTCGAGTTTCTGGCTTTCAGCTGTTTGGGCGGTGTTCCTCGCCGTCGTCGTCTTCATCGCTGGACAAATTTATTTCGCGCGCGCGGAACAGAAAAGCAAGTTGCTGGAAGGGCCGCGCGGCTACCGCAAGCGCGGGCGATGACGAAAGCGAATTCGCTTGGCGAGCAACCGAGTGAAGCATTTAAAAAACGAGACGGCGTAACTCAAAACAAGCGCGCAACGCGCGAAACGAATTCTTTTAACGCGGAGAGGTGGGAATCGGATTATGGCTAAAGTGACTTTGAGCGTAATAAAAGCGGACATCGGCGGTTTCCCGGGACACCACTCGGTGCACCCGGAACTAATCAAAATCGCTGAAGCCGAAATGGCGAAAGCGAAGAAAAGCGGGCTCCTACGCGACTACTGCGTGACGAGTTGCGGAGACGACTTACAGTTAATCATGACTCACTACCACGGCGAGGAAAACAAGCAAATCCACAAGCTCGCTTGGGACACGTTCGTGAAAGGCACCGAACTCGCCAAAAAACTCAAGCTCTACGGCGCTGGACAGGATTTGCTAGCCGATGCCTTCAGCGGAAACGTCAAGGGAATGGGACCCGGCGTCGCGGAAATGGTTATAGACGAGCGAAAAAGCGAACCCGTCGTAATATTCATGGCGGACAAGACGAGCGCGGGAGCGTGGAACTACGCGTTGTACAAAATGTTTGCGGACCCGTTCAACACAATTGGACTCGTAATCGACGAGAGCATGCAAGGCGGTTTCGAGTTCGTCGTGCACGACGTGATGGAGCACAAGAAAGTCTCGCTTCACACGCCCGAAGAATCGTACGAGCTGCTCGCGCTCATCGGCGCGCCAGGGCGTTACGTAGTCAGCACCGTAAATCGTCGCAGCGACGGAATACCCGCCGCAGTCAGCAGCACGCAAAAACTCTCGCTCATCGCGGGACGCTACGTAGGTAAAGACGACCCTGTTCTAATCGTTCGCGCGCAATCCGGGTTGCCGGCGCTCGGCGAAGTGCTCGAACCGTTCTCGTTCCCGTTCATCGTGGAAGGATGGATGCGCGGCTCTCACCACGGCCCGCTCATGCCGTGCTCGCAGAAGACGGCGTTGCCAGCGCGTTTCGACGGACCGCCTCGCGTGATTTGCTACGGCTTCCAACTCGCGGACGGCAAGCTCGAAGGACCCATGGATTTGTTCGACGACCCGAGTTTCGACTTGTGCCGCCAAAAAGCGAACGAGGCAGCCGACTATCTGCGCAGGCACGGTCCGTTCGAGCCGCACCGGTTGGGGCTCGACGAGATGGAGTACACGACGCTTCCGGCTGTGCTCAAAAAGCTCGAGAACCGGTTCAAGAAGATTTAAAACGCCGTCAAGCCAAAACAAGAAGACGAAAAACAATAGACAAAAAATAAGACGAAGAAAGAAGCGAGGAAGGCGACGCGAGGAAGGAAGGCAACGCATTACGGAGTTGGTTTAGTTTGAAAGCAGTCATATTGTGCGGCGGTAAAGGCACGCGCCTGCGGCCGTACACGCTGAATCTGCCGAAGCCCATGCTGAAGCTGGGAAGCAAACCAATTCTAGAATACACCGTTGAACATTTAGCAAGCGAAGGCATTACGGACCTCGTCTTTACGGTTGGGCATCTCCGCGAGAAAATCGAGGAGCACTTCGGCGACGGAAGCAGCCACGGAGTGCGAATAAAGTACTCAGTCGAAGCAGGCGAACTCGGCACCGCCGGAAGCGTCAAAAACGCGCGCTCGCTCGTCAAGGACCACGATTTCCTCGTTCTAATGGGCGACCAACTCACGAGCTTGAACTACCGCAAAGTCTTCGATTTCCACGTAAAGCGCAAGGCGTTCGCTACTGTCGCGCTCAAGCGCATCGCGCAGCCGCTGCAAGTCGGGATAGCGCACTTGGATGCGGCGACGAGCAAGGTAACGCGCTTCGAGGAAAAACCTGTTCTCGAGAATCTAGGCAACGCGGGCGTGTACGCGTTTAACAAAAAGATTTGGGATTACTTGCCAGCGAAAGGAGATTTCGCTTTCGACGTGTTGCCGAAACTCACTCGGGAAGGAAAACTCTTAGGATATGTTTTCGACGATTACTGGATTGACGTGGGTTATATTCACGAGTACGAGGAAATCAACGAAGCGATTAGCCTCATGGATCTCATTCTGCACGCGCAAAAACGCGGGAAGTAAGGAAGTAACGCGGCGCAGATTCAAAATTTGGTCGTCGAACGTTTTTTTAACTAGGGCGCCCACAAGATTTTCATGGCGACCGTAGAACAACTAAAACAACAGCCGAACCAGGAGAAGTCTGCGCCTAGCGGAAAATCGTTATTCGGAACTTTTCGTAGCTTTATACCCGATATACCCGAAGATATTCCCGCGTTTATTCCTATTGGATTGGCTTCTTTCGTTCCCCTTACTCAAACCCTTTTGTTGCCATCCGAGCTTGCCTATGTTAGACGGTTTAATGCGCTTAGGCGAAATCAAGAGGCTTCCTTACGGCATGCCGTGGATGTCGCTGCCCGTTCAGGGCAGTTAAGAGATGAACTCACTACAAAAAGAGTGGATTTAGTGGCGTTGACTGAGCAGCGCATCAACGAAATAGCCGGGCGGCGTAACCAAATATCTTCTCAAACGAAGCAAGTATTTTGGACTGCGCTTAGAGCAAATCGCGCGGTTTTCCGAGCCCAACCGCGATTCGCATTTTCTTCTTTTATTTCGAAAGAAGCTGCGAAGTTGTCGGTTCCGCGTTACGTTTCGCCGTCATCGCCGAATCCGCTGTATACGTCGCGCGGGCCGTCTGCTAGTGAGGTTTTGACTTCTTCCGCTCGCTTCAAGTCTGCTGCGCGTCGTCGTTGACGCTATTGTTCACTCACGCCTTCCAGTCAAGGCGCTCGCTCAAGGCTTGCGCAGGAAAACGAGGAATCCAGTGTGCGTCAACCCCGTATTCTCGGGGCGGCAGCCTCGGTCGCGCACGAGCCAATCGCGAACGATTCCCTCAACGACGCGCTCGACGGCGAAACTCGCGCCGTTGCCGCCTGCTTCCTGCGCCGCGAAAACGAATTGCTTGACTTGCTCCACGTGAGGCAAGTAGCCCACGCATGCTCCGCCTTTGCGCAGCGCTTCGAACGCGTTCGGAAGCAGTTTGTCGCTGTCCGCGCAGTCGAGCGTTACGAGGTCAACGTCCTTCTGTTCTATCCCGAGCGCGGCGTCCTTTCGAACTATTTCGATTACGCTTTCGAGTCCCGCCTTTTTCACGTTTCGTTCCGCGAGGCCCGCGAAATCCTCGCGCGACTCGTAAGAATAAATCTTTCCTTCTTTTCCAACGATGTTGCCGAGGAAAACCGCTAGCCAACCGCTGCCCGCTCCGACGTCCACGCAACGGTCGCCAGCGCCGACTCCAGTGAACGCGGCGATTAAACCCGCGTCTTTCGGCAGCACGACTTGCGGTCCGCGCTTGAGTTTCCTGTAATCGTTAAACAAAACCGATCAACTCCGATTTTTCGAGAGCCCCGGGAGGGATTTGAACCCTCGACCTATTGCTCTCCTTTCCGACGGCTTTTTCTTTTGGAATCCTACATTTTCTTTTTTCTAAAAAGAAAAGGGGGAGTACAAGGCAATCGCTCTACCACTGAGCTACCGAGGCGCGGAAGTATTACGCAAAAACTCGTTTAAAGAAGCTTTGCTAGACGCGTCAGACAACGAGCGTCTTGCGGCGGATGACTAGAACGAGCCCGAGCACGCTCGCAAGCATGAGCGCCGCCATCAAAGCGTCTTCAGGCCAAGACGGGAGCGAGAACGCCTGGTTTCCGCTCGTTGTTTCACTCGTGCCGGCGGTTCCGCCGCGCGTTGGGCCGAACAAGTTTTCTTGAGGCGTACCAATAGTGTTGCCTTGCGCGTCGCCTGTGAACGAAATGCCTTTCTTCGCGAACTCGGGCGACAACGGGATATCCTGCCCGTTGTAAATGCTTATCGCGCCAGTCGAGGGATTGAAGGTCATTATTCCGTTTTGCCCGCGCGCCGCGAGAAGCGCTGCAGCGAGGTCCTGCAACCCAGGTCCTTCAGCGTGCAGAATCGGCGCGCCAGTCGCCGGGTCCTTGTCGAACCAGAACTTGAAGTTGCCTTGGTCAGTCGGAATCGTGATGCTGCCGTCTGGGTTTTGCGTTATGGGCCCCGTGACTTTGTAGTCCTTGACTTCGCCCGTCTTCTTGTCGACGACGCGCAAGACGTCGTTCCCGTTCGCGTCCTTCGTCAAATAAAACAAGTGGTTCGCGTCTTCCCACGACTGCATTCCGCCCGAGCCTTGAATGCTTTGCAGCGCGTTGCGGAAATCGCTGCTTAACCCCGTTTTCTCGCCCGTGTCCATTTTGATTGCGTCAGCCGTCGTCCCGTCAGACAACGTGTTTTTCGCGGGCGTCGCGTCGATTTTGTTGATGTTCGTCGCTAGCTCGTCAGCGAGCACGTAAATGAAGAGAACGATGTTTCCAGTCGACGGGTCGTACTCGATTTTTCCTCGGTCGCCGATTATCGTTCGAATCTCGCCGAGCGACTCGCCTGTGACCGTGCTGCCGGGCGGGCCGTCGAGTTGCACTTGCCCGTTGCCGAGGACAGTGAGCTTCGAGCCCTCGAGTCGAGTGCCAAGTGCGGCGTAATCGTCAATGCTAGGCGCGCTCACTTCGCTGCCTTTCTTCAGTGTTTCTTGGTCAAGGGTTTCCTGGTTGTAGCCAAACGCTTTCTCCACGCTTCCGGCTGCTTTCGCCGCCGGCGACGCGCTCTTCTTTGCAACAGTTTTTTCAACGAGGCGAGTGAAGCGAATCGAGTTCTGGTCGACTGCGGCGATGCCGTCGCTCGTGTCAACGCTCGAAATGTGCCCGAGGAACGGCGTCAAATCGCCGGCAGCGTCGACGCTGCGTCCCGTAACCTCGAAGATGCGTTGCTTTAAGCATTCAATCGTAGTGCAAGAGCCGACGAGCGCGGGGCTCCCACCCGCCTTGACTTCTAGAAACGGCGTGTCGCCGCACGCGAGCTGCGCTTGAATGATTTTATTCGGCAGGATTACGCGTGCGAGCTCTTGCGACCGCAGTCGCCCGAGCGAGCGCAGGCGCCAAGCGTAATCGTTGAACTGCGCGAGCAGGCGTCCCTGCTTGTCGTAAAAGTTTATTCCGTTGACGTCGAAGCGCGCTGTCTTGTCTCCGCTCTGGTAATTCTCTTGAAAACGGCAGTTTTCGCCGCTCATCATTTCCCACAAACGGCTTTTGACGGAGAAGGCGCTGCGCTCGATTTGTAAATAGAAAATGTCTTCGGGTTGGATGTTACCGTACTGGTTTTCCATGCCGAGTTTGACGTTCAAAATTTCTTTCATGCTCGAGAGCGGCGTGCCGTTTTGCGCTGCGGCTTGCGCGGCAGCTTGCCCGAGTTTGAGGTTTGCGATCGCGTCGGTAATCGACTTTAATTTGTCGTTCGCGTCGCTCGCCTGTTTTTTGGTTGCTGGCTTGAGTTCCTGGTAAGCGAAAATCAGGTGCTGCGGGTCCTTGCAAATCGTCACGTAGTTCTGCGCGCGACTCATTATATACCACTGCCACGCAGTCGCCAAATTCAAGTTGTTGATTATGTTCGTTACTCCTTGAATGCTCCCTATGTTGTACAACGAGCCTGTTTGCGCCGCTTTAGTCCACGCCAAAGCCCACTGGGTTCGCATCAAACTCATTAACGGCAACGCGTAAGCCGAAATCCAGCCTGCGGCCATGGACGCGCTGTACAGTGTTTTGAAGTGGTCGAGCGTTTTCTTGTCGCACTCCATTCCCTTGAACTCGTTCGGATCCACCTTCAAAATCACGTCATTCAGGAGCAATGCTGACGTCAAGCCGAGTATTCCAGCACTGGCATCGCGCAAAACAGCGTAGTTAACCATCCATGGAACCGCCAAGCCGCTGATGTATGCGAGCGTGCTGGCAGCTTCCTTGCGGTTTAGTTTCGGCGACGGAAAATTGTTGTAAGCATCCATTTGCAGGCTTGAATACTTGTCGCTTTCACTGAACTTGCTTACATCTTCGAAAGCAGTAACAAAACTCTGCTTTTCCCAGGCGGTGTTTATTACCCATGAACCGTTGATGGAACTAACCGAAGTCGTTGATGTAGTTTCCTGCAAGTCATCTGCTGGCTTGTTTATGAAAAAGAGGCTTCCCGCTTGGAAAGCTTTGAGGGGAGGCAGGAACCCGCCGCCAGTGTATTGGGAAATAGTGTCGATTATTCGACCAGAGCCGAGGACGTCGGTAGCTTCATTGAATTTGCCTATTTTTTGTCCAGCGAACAACAGCACGTGCTGCTCGGAATTCTGTCCGCCGAAATTGAAAAGCATGGCGTTAGCGTCGGAAAACGCCAAGCGCGCGGGCCCGAGCCACAACGCTGCGATAACCATGCTCATTGTGGCGCGCCTGTTCGCGGCCGCCAGAACGGAATTGAACGTTCTCTGCCTCGCTTCCGCGTCTTTCAACTTTTCCTCGTTGTAAACATTTTTCGACAACAGCTCTTGGTCGTCTCTAATCTTCAGTTTGTTGTTGTACTGCAGATTGAACGCGTTGCGTTGCGCGGCGTCGCTGAAGTCGACGTTTGTAGTCGCACCCCCGGGTCCCGGCACTGAAACCGTTTTACCTGCCGCGATGTTCTTAACTATCTTGTCGGCGGCGTCCTTGCTCGCTTGAGTTCCTTCGCCGTTAAGCTTGGTTAAGTAGTCTTGAACCGCCGAAAACTCGTTTCTCTGGTTTGTTACTTCATTAACGAAAACTGGGTCAGTCGGAGCAAGCCCGGGATTGCGACGCGCTACATCCGCCTCAATTTGTTTATCCATAAACTGGTCGGATTGTATCGCCGAAGTCGTCGCGGACTCCATTTGCCGCGCGCCCGTGAGCGCCTCCCTGGTTTCAAGCAAAGTTTTTTTAACGTCCTTAACCGCTCTGCCAGCCTGCTGCGCCCACAACGGTAGGCCCAAACCGACGGCAATATACATGTCGTACTGGTTCCATTTTTTCGTGAAGTAAAGCCAGTCTTCGAAGAAGGAAGGCACGACGAAGTTCGAGCCGCCATTCAAGTTAAGCCAAACGCCCGTATCGCTCGACGTAAAGTACTGGTTTTCGTTGATGTTGTACTCCTGCCCGCCGTTCGCCGGGTTGATGAATTTGCCTTCGCGGCACATCTTGTCGCCTTCATTGCAGAACGCGACGTTTTGCGTTATCCGCGCTTCGTAAGTGACTCGCCCAGCGATGTGCTCGTTGAGAATGCAGCTCTCCGGATTCACGCCTTTTTCCTTGAACAAGTCTGCTAGCGCATACTCGTTTTTGCCGGCCGTTCCCCCGCTAACCGCGATTTTCATGTCCGCGTAAGGTGGGGGCGTCGGAGTCGGAATTTGAATAGTACCGCTAGATTGTCCGGGAAGAACGTTGTACTTGCGCAACTGGTCGAGAATCGCGTTGGTCTGCGACGCTGTCAATCCCTTCTTTTTCGCGTAAGCGGAAACGTAGTCGTTAGCGATTTCGATTGGAATGCGCGAGTCAGCGAGCACTTTCCCATCCGTGTCTAGATAAACGTCTAAACACTGCTTGTTATTGTTGCACAAGTCTTTAACGATTTGAACCGCGTCCATTCCGAGCATTTGCGCGAGAGTAATCACTTTCATATCTTCTGTGGTGGTCGTTGCGGTGGAATACGGGTTGGTAACGGGGTTGGTGAAGTTTCCCGCTTTGTCCGTCGCCGTATTCGTCAGCGCCGCGCCTTCGCTCAAGTCGTTTATTTCGCTCGGCAGGAAGCCCATGGTGTTGGCCCACAAGCGCTCGCGGTCCGCAGCAGAAATCTCCATTACAGCGGGACACGATTGCGTTGCAGGCGCGGTGAATGTCTGGGGCACGGTTGTTTTCGTTGTAGGCGTTGTCGAAGCGGCGGGTGCGGAAGGCGTCGTTGAAGCAGCTTCGACGAAAGCTACAGGCATGAATAAATCGAAAAACAAAACGAAGACTATTGCTAAACTCAAAGCTTTGTTTTGCATGAGTAAAGAAGAGCGCGGCGAGGTTTAAAACCGTTGCTTTAAACCAGCGCTTTGAGCCAAGTTTGAGGTCAATAGCGCGCTCGCCTGCTTTTATCCGAATACCGCGCCGAAACCGCTGCATGCCGCGTCCTGCTCGGCTGCGATTGCTTCCGCGACTTTCTGTTTTTCGCCGCCCGCGAGAGCCGCTATTCCTTCAACTGCTTTAAGCTTTGCTTCGAGTTTTTTCGCAAGCGCTTCGTCCGCGACTTTCATGTAAACGACGAGTTTTCCCGCTGGGAGCCCGAGCGCGGTGCTGTCCTTGAGCACGTAACCAGCTCGCGCGAACGAGTCGTCCGCGTACGGCTCGGCTTCGAGGACGCGCGTGAGCTTGCTTTTTTGCGCCGCTTCAATAGCGTAAACGATTTCCACTAAAACCACCTTGAAAAACGTTTTTTTAATATTTTAGGAAATAGTTTTGCGCGTTTGCCTTAAAAAACCGATTTTTTCTTTGAGAACAGCATTGGCTTGGTTTCTTTTTGTTTTCACTTGAGTTTTTCTGGAATCTCGATTTTCTTTTCTGCTTTCTTTTCTTCGCTCCTCTCTTCCTTCTCCTCGTTTAGCTTGACTTCAACGATTTGCGAGCCCCCGCGCGCCATGCTCACGCCGACGAGGCAATCGGCGTTCTTGTAAACATCGTCGTTGTGCGTCACGACTATGAACTGCGTAGTGCGCGCCAGCTTTTTCAGCAGTTCCGCCAGCTTAATCGAGTTGTGCTGGTCGAGCGCCGCATCCGCCTCGTCTAGAACGTAAATCGATGACGGATTGCACGCTTGAATCGCGAAAAGGAAAAGCAAGGCTACGAACGCCTTCTCGCCCCCGCTCATCAACTCGAGATATTTAATCTGCTTTGATTCAAGCTGCGCCTTAATTGTCAGGCCGGCTTCGAACGGCGATTCTGGGTTTTCGAGCACGAGCGAGCCGTCGCCCGAAAAAACGTGTTTGAACAAGCGCTTGAAGTTTTCGTTGACGGCGTTGAACGCGCTCATGAAAGTGTCCTTCTTCTTGCCGTCCACTTCGTTGATTATGGAAATCACGGCCTGCTTCTCGTTGCCGAGTTGTTCGACTCGCTTTCTTTGTTCGACGAGCTCGCCCGCGCGCCGCGCGTAATCCTCTATTGCCTTCAGGTTTATCGTGCCGAGCGAGGCGATTTGTTCGTCGACGATTCGCAGTTCCGCGCCGAGCGCTGGCTTGTCCTCCGACTTCTTCTTTTCTAGGAGCGCAACCGCGGCGTAAGGCGCGTAATCCGCCTTCAAGTCGCCGAGCCGCGTTTCCGCGATTCCCTTCCTCACTTTCGCGTCGTTCTCGTCGCGGCCGAGTTTCTCGAGAGCGAGCTGGAATTTGCCTTTCTCGTTGCCTATGATGCGAATTCGCTCGTCGATTTCGTCGCGTTCCTCGAACAAGTCTTCGAGCGATGAAGCGATTTGCTTTTGCTCGCGCGTTTTTGTTTCGAGTTCGACGCGCGCCGCTTTTATTTCGTCGCTCGCTTTCGCGAGAGTCTCGCGCGAAGCGCGTTCGTCGTCTTCGACTGACGCTAGTTCTTTCGTTGCTTTCTCGAGCGCGCGGTCGTAAACTTCCTTGCGCGAACGAAGCGATTTAGCTTCCGCCTCTTTCTTCGATAGCTCGATTCGCAATTCGCCTAGCTTGTGCTCCCGCTCCTTGATGCTAGAGCCGAAGCGTTCTTCCTTCTCAACGTCCATTACTTGCTTTGCTTCAACTGTTTGGATATTGAGCTCGGAAATTCGGCGGACGACGCCAGCGCGTTCTTCTTCGACGGCGGTCGTCGCCGCATCGCAAGCGCGCATTTCTTCTTCCAGCGCGCGCAAGGCGGCGCGCAAATCGGTTTTCTTGCGCAGCGCTTCTTCCTCCGTTTTGTCGACGTGCTGCGCCTGGATTTCGATAGTTTTGAGTTTGAGTTCGCTTTCCGCCGCTCGTCGCCGCGCTTCGCGCAGCGCCTGCCTCGTCGCTTCAAGCGCCGCAAGCTTTTCCTGCTTCTCGCCTTCCGCGTCCTCGCGTTTTTCGTTCCATTCCTTGAGCTCGCGCGCTTCGATGAACGGGTTAGTTTTCGGCGTCAATTGCCCGCCGCTCACGAGCCCACTCGTTTCGAACAATTCGCCTTCTCGCGTGACGAAGCGCGCTTCACCGACTAGGCGTTCGCCGACGCTGAAATTCTCGATGAGGAGCGTGCCGCTGCACGCGAACGCTACCGCGCGCTCGAAGCGCTCGTCGTACTCAAGGAAACTCTTAATTTCGCCTTCAACGCCTTTCTGTTTTAGCAGGGCTCGGTCG
>CAITNU010000056.1 GCA_903893865.1 uncultured Microcaldota archaeon | reverse complement strand
CAGAGCGAAGATTCTTGGCAAGATTCTCGAAGTGATTTCTTAAAACACGTTTTGGAGCGTTTGGATTTGAATTACCCGCAACTCGACGAATTCCTCGTCGGAACAGTCAAAAAAATAATGCCTTTCGGCGCCGTCGTAGCGCTAGACGAGTACGACGGACTTGAGTCATTCGTGCATATAAGCGAAGTCAGCAGCGGCTGGGTGCGAAACATTCGCGAATATTTGAAGGAAGGGCAGAAAGTCGTAGTCAAAACCGTTTTCCTCGACCCGTCGAAGAGGCAAATCGACGTTTCGATAAAGCGCGTTAGCGAAGGCGAAAAAAAGCGGAAGCTCGAAGCGTTTCAAAGCGAGAAGCGCGCGCAAAAACTGTTCGAGCGAACGGCGGCGAAACTCGGGAAAACGATGCAGGCGGCGATGATGGAGGCAGGCGCGCCGTTGTTGCGCGAGTACGGCTCGTTTTGGGCGTTGTTCGAAGCGCTCGCTGCAGGCGAAGAACCGAAAATCGCGTTGCCGAAAGCTTGGCTTGCTTCGCTGAAGGAAACGGCGAGCGTCGAAATCAAGCCGAAGCGCGCTGAGCTTCGAGCGGTAATAACGGCGAAAAGCACTGCCGGCGACGGCGTAAAGCGCGTGAAGGCAGTGCTCGAGAAAATCGCGGGCGTGAGCGCCGCGGGCGTTAAAGCGAAGATTCACTACGTGAGCGCGCCGCAGTATTATTTCGATATCGACGCGCCGGACTATAAAATCGCGGACAAGTTTTTGCAGAAAGCTGCCGCGGCAGGCGAAGTCGTCGCGAAAAAGGAGGGCGTCGAATTCGCGCTTGAAAAGCAGGAGAAACCGTGATGTTTTTTGAAGTCGCTGAAGAAATGCGTTGAATGCGGGCGTTACACGCTCGGCGAAAAATGCGGTGACGCGAAGTGCGGAGGCGAAACTCGCGCGGCGCACCCGCCGAAATACTCGCCTTTAGACAAATACGCTTCGTATCGGAGGAAGGAAAAATATGGTTAAACGCGTTGGTAAGGCTGAACGCGCGCGAAGCGCTAAAGCCGATTTCATTACTTCGGTTGTCACGCTTGGAAAAAACAAGTCGAAGCCGCAACTGGAAAACGCCGTTCTCGTGATAGGCTTGCCTGGAATCGGACTCGTATCGAAAATGGCCGTCGACCACTTGACGCGCTACACGAAAGCAAAGCGTTTCGCCACGCTTTACTCGCCTCATTTCCCGAATCAGGTGCTCGCTCTCAAGAACGGGAGGCTGCGAGCTTTCTCAATGCGTTTTTACGAGAAAAAACTCAGGAAGCGAGACGTCGTTTTCCTCCGAGGCGACTTGCAGCCGCTCACGGTCGAAGGGCAGTACGAGGTTACGGCGAAAATACTGGGTTTCGCGCGCTCGCTCGGCGTAACGCGCGTCGTTGCAATGGCTGGCTACGCCGTGCAAAAAACCGCTGCGAACGCGAACGCCGCGCCCAACGTTTACTGCGCTGCTACGACGAAAGCGTTTAACGACGAATTCAAGAAAATCGGCGCGAAGCCTACCACGGCGGTTGTGCCCATCGTGGGAATGGCGGGGCTAGTGCCCGCGCTCGCGCGCATCTACGGCTTGGCCGGCGCTTGCCTGCTCGTCGAAACGCCTGGAACGACGATAGACCCGCACGGCGCGAAAACGCTCGTTGATTTTCTCGGAAAGTGGCTTGGAGAAAAATTCGATTCGCGCGACCTCGAAAAGCGCGCGAAGTACGCGGAAAAAATGCTTCGCAAGCTCGAGGAGCAATCGCAGCCTGCGGCACAGCAAACGAAGGCGGGCGGGGCTATGGCGATGCCGGAGCCGATAAAGCGCGAGGCGTTGAATTACATCAGATAATCAGAAAAACCGGTGAAGCACGTTGAAGGAAAAAGAAGGAAAAGAAAAAGAAGAAAAAAAAGAAGAAAAGCAAAAAGAAGGAAAGGAGAAACAAGCGGAAAAACAGGCGGATTACGACGCGCTTCTCGATAACTTGTACGCGCGTTTGCCGGAACGCAAGGGCACGGGCGAGAGATTCGAACCGCCGGTTGCCGAGCTTTTCTTCGAGGGAAACAAGACGACTATACGCAATTTCGGCGAAGTCTGCGCTCGCTTGCGCCGCAAGCCTGAAGAACTGGCTAAATATTTATTCAAGGAACTCGCGGCTAAAGGCGCATTGGAAGCGAACGGTTCGCGCCTCGCGTTGAACGCGCGCTTGACTCCGCGGCAAGTCAACGAAAAACTCGACTATTATATCCAAGGCACGGTTTTGTGCAAGGAGTGCGGCAAGCCTGACACGCACGTGGAAACGATGCAGGGAACGCGTACGCTCGTTTGCGAGGCGTGCGGAGCGCGCAAGCCCGTGCGGTGAAACGATTTAATAACGAACGAGAAATAAGGAATGAGAAATAAAGATTGCAAGGACTGACTGAATAATGATTGCGGATAGGAATTGTTGGGTGCGGGAATGATTTTGTTTTTCTATCAAGGGCATGGAGGCAGGGGCGGACACGGGCCGCCTGCGCCGCTAGACGAGTCGCGCATCCGCAGGCCTCGCGAAGGCGAAATCGTGGGCGTCGTGATGGAAATGCAGGGCGGCGCGCGAATGATAGTGCAGTGCGCGGACGGAAAGACGCGCTTGTGCCGCGTGCCTGGAAAAATAAAGCGCCAGATTTGGGTGCGAGTTAACGATTTCGTGCTCGTGACGCCTTGGAGCGTTGAAGGAGACGAGAAAGCGGACATAGCCTACCGTTACACTAAAGTGCAGAGCGACGCGCTGCGCAGGCAAGGACTACTCAAAGTTTAATATTCAACAAAAACGCGAAACGCAGAAGTGGAGCGCGGCGAAGCGCGCCAGGCTGATGTTTTTTCAACTTAAATTTTAAAATCGCGGTTGCGGAAATAGCGAATCGAGGTGAAACGCGGAGCATGAAGAAGCAAGGAGACTTGTATTACCCCACGCCGGAATTCAAGGAAAAAGCGTTGGCGAACGACGAAAGCGTTTACGAAGAAGCGGCGCGCGACCCGGTCCGATTTTGGGAAACGCGTGCGGAAAAACTCTTCTGGTTCAAAAAATGGAGCAAGGCGTTCGAACACACGCCGCCGTACTTCAAGTGGTTCGTCGGCGGCAAGACGAACATCACCTCGAACGTTTTCGAAAAAAACTCCTTAGGCTGGGAAAAAATCCGCGGCAAACCCGCCGTAGTTTGGGAGCCCGAGCCGCTAGAAGAAAAACCGCGGACGCTTTCGTACGAGCAATTATTCAAGGAAACGTGCCAATTCGCCAACGCGCTCAAGCGGATGGGCGTGAAGAAAGGCGACCGAGTCGCGATTTACCTGCCGATGATTCCGGAAGCAGTTGTCGCGATGCTCGCTTGCGCGAGAATCGGCGCGGTTCACTTGGTTGTCTTCTCAGCTTTTTCGGCGCAAGCGTTGAAGTCGCGCCTTGAAGACGCGGAAGCGAAGGTTTTAGTCACCGCGGACGGTTATTGGCGGCGCGGAAAAATCGTCGACTTGAAGACGAGCGCCGACGAGGGCGCGAAAGGCACTTCCGTCGAGAAAATCGTCGTCGTCAAGAGAACCGGAAACAAGGTTGCGTGGACTCAAGGAAGAGACGCTTGGTTCGAGGAGTTGACGCGCAACGAAAAAGATTTTTGCGAAGCCGAAGTAATGGATGCGGAAGACTTGTTCTTCATCTTGTATACGAGCGGCTCGACGGGAAAGCCGAAGGGCACTATGCACGCTTGCGGGGGATACATCGTTCAAGCGTTTTGGACTGCGAAACTCATTTTCGACTTGCATGAGAATGACGTCATGTGGTGCACTTCAGACATCGGCTGGGTCACGGGTCACACTTACGCAGTCTACGCGCCGTTGTTGAACGGAATAACGAGCGTGATTTTCGAAGGCGTGCCTGATTTTCCTGCGCCAGACCGTTGGGCGCAAATAATCGAGAAACACAAGGCAAGCGTTTTTTATACCGCGCCTACGGCGATTCGCATGTTCAAGAAATTCGCTGGAGACGCGACTCAAAAATACGGTTTCAAGACGCTGCGGCTAATCGGCTCCGTAGGCGAGCCTATTGATGAAGAATCGTGGTTGTGGTACTTTAAAGGCGTGGGAAAAGAAAAGTGTCCTCTCGTAGATACGTGGTGGCAGACGGAAACCGGCGGAATACTCATAACGTCGCTTCCAGGCGTCGGGCCGTTCAAGCCTTCTTACGCGGGAAGACCGTTTCCGGGAGTGAAAGCTGTTGTTTTCGATGACGAAGGCAAGCAGTGCAAGACAAACGAGAGCGGCAACCTCGTTTTGCTTCCTCCGTTCGCGCCAGGCTTGCTGCGTGGGATATACAAGAATCCGGCGAAGTACGAGGAAACGTATTGGAGCCAGTACGGCAAAAGCGTTTACTTCACTTCCGACGGCGCGTTCATTGACGAAAACGGACTCGTAAGGATATTCGGGAGAGTCGACGACGTGCTGAAAGTCGCGGGACACCGTTTGTCGACTGGCGAGATGGAGAACGCGATTGAAAAACTCCCGCAAATAAGCGAGTGCGCGGTTATAGGGCTCGCGGACGAGATTAAGGGACAAACGCCGGTTGTTTTCGCGGTATTGAAAAACGCGACCGCGGCTGCCGTGGCTTCGCCAGCTTCACCTGCCGCCGCTTCGCCTGCCGACGATTTCAAGAAAAAAATCGTTGACCAAGTGCGCAAGGAAATCGGTCCGATTGCTAGTCCGAAGGAAGTTTATTTCGTTGAGGATTTGCCGAAGACGCGCAGCGGCAAGATAATGAGGCGCATACTCAGAAAGCTTTTCACGGGCGAAGAACTCGGCGACTTGTCGACTCTCGCGAATCCTGAGAGCGTGGAAAAGATTAAGCAGTCCGTTGGCTTGAAGTAAGGAAGCTAGAGCAAGAATTGGAAGTGGGCCCGGAGGGATTTGAACCCTCGACCTTTCGATTTCCAAAAAACTTTTTATAAAAAAAGTTTTTATCAGTCGAACGCTCCAACCAGGCTAAGCTACGAGCCCAACGCCCAAAACGCAAAGCGTCTAGTGCGGTTAATCGTTTTGTCGGGCGAGGTTTTTATTTACTGCGAATCAGCAGAATCAAGGGAAAAACGCTTTCGCAGCTTCCGCAATCGTCGCTACTCCGCGCGTAGTCATCCCGTATTCTCCAGTCGTGTAATTGTTGACGTCGAGCTGCACGGGAATGTAATAGCGCCGCACGATGGTAAAGCGCCCTTGCTTTTGCTGTTCGTCTTGCTCGCGGTAGTACTGCAGAATTTCTTGTCCCTTCGGAACAAGGAAGAGTTTTACTCCGTCGGCTGCCGCCGCGTCCGCTTTCTCGATGACTCCGCCGATGAAACCGATTTTGCCGTCAGAATCTATCGTGCCAGTCATAGCTACGTCGCGCTTCGGCGTTTTTCCCTCGAGCGCCGCGATAGTCGCGATAGTCATCGCCGCACCGGCGCTCGGCCCGCCCACGAGCTGTCCAGGAGAATCGAACGAGTAAATCACGTCGCGGTCTGCAATGCTTTTTTTAGTGAAAGCGGCAGCGTAGTGCGCCGCGGTGTCTGCGCTTTGTTGCGTGTCCGTCTCGACGAACGGGTTCGTATTTACGAGCACGCGTCCTTTGCCTGGACGGATTTCGACTGTAACGTTTCCAACCGCTCCCGCGCCGGTGTCGCTGCGAACCGCGAGCACGCGAAGCGTCGAGGAAAGCGTTTGTTCGGGAAGCGAAGCGAAGCTCGGCACGGGCGACGCGGCGAGGCACTCTGTTTTCGGGCAAACAGTTGGAGATGGTTGCTGCAGCTGCTGTTGCTGCGATTGCGGGGAAGCGAGCATTGAAACGAAACCGAATCCGAAGCCTAGAATGAATACCGCGAGCAACGCGGCTAGAAAAATTTTCGGAGAAACGACGCTCGCTACGCTACGCTCCGCATTCGCTTCTTTCTTTTCGTCGCCTTGTTTTCTTGAAGCAATCAATCGAGCCACGCGAACCACCTCGGTGCAGGTTTATTTTTTCGCTGTCGCTGTTTAAAAACAGTGCTCAAACAACGAAAACAACGCTCGAACAACGCTCAAACAACGCTTTACCGCTTACGGCGTGGCGCGGGGCTGCGCAGGAAAGGTTTTTTAAACGAGTCGGGACTAGTAATAAAACGCAAAACTAAAGCAAAACGAAAAGCGCGCGGCGCGCGAAAACGCTTGAGCGCCTTAACGCCTTTTTCTATTCGAGGGTTTTGCACTTCGAGAGGTGGGACGAAATGGAAGACTTGGTTAACGAAGCCTTGAAAGGCAGAAAAACGGGTTCGGGAAAGAAGGACGACGTCTTGTTCGAAACGCCGCGCATCATGGTAATAGGAACCGGCGGAGGCGGATGCAACTCCGTGAATCGCCTCGCTCGCATGGGCGTGAAAGGAGCGGAACTCGTAGCAATAAACACCGACAAAATGCACCTTCAGATGATTAGCGAGAGCGCGAAAAAGATTCTAATCGGCGCGAGCATCACGCGCGGGCTCGGAGCTGGAGGGTATCCGGAAATCGGCGCGAAAGCTGCGGACGCGAGCCGCGACGCGCTCGAAAAAATGATGAGCGGATGCGACTTGCTTTTCCTGACGTGCGGAATGGGCGGAGGAACAGGCACGGGAAGTGCGCCGATTCTCAGCGAAATCGCGAAAAAGCAGGGCGCGATAGTCATGAGCATCGTAACGTACCCGTTCGCGCTCGAACGCGCGCGCCTAGAAAAAGCAGACCAAGGAATTGAGAATTTGCGCGAGAAAACGGACACACTCATCGTCATCGACAACAACCGCTTAGTGCAGCTCGTTCCGAACCTGCCCATCGACCAAGCGTTCAACGTGGCGGACGAAGTCATCGCGCGCGCGGTGCGCGGAATAACGGAAACAATTACGACGCCTTCACTTATCAACCTGGACTTCGCTGACGTTCGTGCGGTAATGAGCAACGGAGGCGTGAGCATGATTGCAGTCGGCGAAGCGAAGGGGCCGAGCCGAGTTGAGGAAGTCATTCAAAACACGCTTTCGCACGCTCTCCTGGACGTCGATTACACGGGAGCGACGGGAGTGTTGCTGCATATCACGGGCGGTCCGGACATGACTCTCGGGGAATGCAACGCGATAGGCGAGGGGCTCACGGAGAAAGTCGACCCGAACGCGACCGTGATTTGGGGTGCGCGCATTGACCCGGGTATGGAAGGGAAGATCGAGGCAATCGCGATTTTCACGGGCATTAAGAGTCCTTACGTTCTCGGGAAGAACACGGGCGGAATGAGTTCGCGTTCGAACAGGAAGGAAGCGGGTTTCGAGGACGTCGACTTCCTGTAAATTTTTTTCCTTTTTTCTTTTTTTCTAATTCTTTTTGTTTTTTATCGCGCTAGTGGTTAGCCTTTGGGTTTTTCATGCTTAATTGTTCCTTGGGATAAAGTATTTTGATGTACCATCCATCGCGTATGGCGTTAATTTTGGCAGCTATCGTTGGATCTATGTGAAGTGCAGCCTTCGAATCATTCAAAAAGCGAACGGCAGCCACTATTCTTTCGTAAGTCAATTTATCAAGAGAACGCAGAGTAACATAGTGATAAGGGACTTTTTGGTAAGTCGTTTTGCCCCTGCCGCAAACGCGAAAGTTGAATCCCCCTTTTTCAAGTTCGGTTTCGGCTTGGGGCGCAACTCCCCAAACTATTTTGAGTCCAGGCGGCATTGGGTTTCGTGCACGCATTTTTTCACCCTGGCAACTCGAACACTCAAGCGAGCTCAAACAACTTCAGCGAGCAGCGTAAGCCAACAATGTCAGCCAGTCGCCTTTCTTGAGCCGCGCCGCGGGCTTTTCCTTG
>CAITNU010000055.1 GCA_903893865.1 uncultured Microcaldota archaeon | reverse complement strand
GGGCTTGAAAGGCACTTCGCACTCTTTGCCGCAATCGCTGCAAACGGCTTTGTGCATTTCGCGCGGCGCGCCGTAACCACGGTCGTGGCCTCCGCTGTCGTTTCCGCTGTCGTTTCCGCTGTCGTCTCCGTAACTCATTTTCTATTTCACTTTCCAGAAGGCGCCCTTATTCGCTAGCGCCTTAACTGCAATCTTTTAGCGCCCGCCTATTTAAACTGTTTTGCTTTGGGCGTGCTTTGGGCGTCACTGTTTTTTCTCGCGCGCAACAGGCACTTCCTCGCCGCACTTCGGGCAAACGTAAACGAACGCGTCGGGCGTCGGTTTCAGCGAAGGAGTGCAGTTCGCGCACATCCCGCTCCCGCAATACGGACAAAAAACGACGCGCACGTTCTTCGCTCCGCAGTGAGGACAGCCCGCGTTCGCCGCAACGCGCATTTTCACGACTTGCACTTGCGGCACAGCCTGCGGCGTTCCCTGCGCAGTTTGCTCTGCAACGGTTTTGCCGCTAGCGTCAAGGCTCTCGAGTTGCGAAAAAACACTCACCCCACCCGCGCCAGCTCCAGTCGCACCCGCGCCGCCGCCCGCACCGAACCCGCTTGCCGCACTCGCACTGGCTTGCACTTGAGTTTTTTGAGGCGCAAAAGCTTCAGCGCCGAACAAGTCGTTCATCGAAAGCGGTTTTTCTGCAGGCGCGTTCGGCCCGCGCGGAGCGCCGCGCTGCGCTGCAGCGCGAGCCGCGCCAGGCTTGCCAGGCTTCTCGAGCTGCGAATAAACGTCGGAAAACAAAGCGTTAAGCTCGGCTTTTTCCATGCGTTCTGACTCGAGCCTCGCGCGCGCCGAACCCCCGCCGTCGCGGCGCTCGAGATACAGCCGGTGACGCTGCGCGGGACCCTCTTCCTCCTCCGCTTGCTCAGCTGCAGCAGCAGCCGCGCCTCTTGCTCTCGGCAACGGCTTGCGCGCGACAGGCACCGGCGCCTTAATCAAATGCAGTTCGTCGAGTATGACTTCGATTTCGTGTTCCTCGCTCGGCCTCGGCGGACCGCGTTGAGCTTGAGCGCGTTGTGGCGCACGCTGCTCGCTCGCCTTGCCGCCTCCGAACGAGCCGAAAATTTTTTGCAGAAAACCTTTTTCCTCCTTCTTTTGCGGTTGCGGTGAAATGAATGAAGGCGTTGCTAGCGGAGGCGCGCGAGTTGGAGCTGACGGAGTTGCCGGCGTTGTTGCAGGCGCAATCGACGCTTTGGTTTCGGCATCGCTTTTCGCGTAACGCGGCTTGCCGAACACGCCAGCTGCTGCGGCAGCAGCAGGTTTCGGCGGCGTAGTCGCCAGAGCTTGAACAACTTGCGCTGGCGCTTTAAATTCTAGGGGCGGCGTCTCGAGCTTTACCGCTTCAGCAGGGATTTGCGCATTTACTGCGGGCTGCGGCGTTTCGTCCTTTTCCTGCCCGTTAATCACGCCCTTGTTTTTGAGTTCCTCGAGTTTTTCTCGCACGCTCTTGCCCGCAGCTTTTTCCGCGGATTGCGCTGCTTGCCGCGCTGCCTCGCTCGCTGCAGCCAGCGTCGCCGCGCTTGGTTTAACTTCGAATTCCTCGAACCGGGGTTCTTCTATCGGAGCTTCAGACGCCGGTGGCGCACACTGCGGCTCAGGCATTTCCGCCTCGAACTTGCGCACTTCCTGCACGAAAGGAAGCAAGCGCGCAGCGCCTTCTTTTTCAGGCGGAGCTGCAATCGCGACTTCCATCGTCCGCTGCGTCGTAAACGCGTTTTTCATTGAGGAAACGATTTTGAAAACCAGGAGGCAAAAAACCGCTGCGGCAAGCGCAAGCAACGGAGTCAAACCAGCTGCGGCTTCGAGGCGCGCGAGCGCTTGCTCGCCGTAAAGCGCGTACTCGAGACCGAACGCCGCGAGAATGAACGCTACGCCGACTGCGAGCGAAAGCAAGAGTTTGCGGCGCTTGGATGCGGTGCGAATCTCGGGTTGCGTGAGGCGCAGGAAAACGTAGCCGAACGAGACGCTGCCGAATAAGGTAAACGCGTAGTACAACGCGGCTGCTGCGGCGCTAGCCATTTCTGCGTTATCCATTTTTTGTTATCGCCACTCGCATTAACGAAGCGCGGGTTAAAAAACGTGTTTCCCTTAAAGGTTTTTCGTTCTCGAGAGGCGTAGTAATCGAAAGAGGGGATTGCTTTTGGATTTCGGAATGTTTCTCAGCGATTTGCCTTGGCTCGTCGCAATAAGTGCCGCTTCGACAATAGTGATCTTCCCGATTGTTTTTCTAATTAGTCTAGTCTACGATTGGCTTTGCGACAGGTACGAGCGCACGCCTAAAGTATTGCTCATGCTCGCCTGCGCTTTCCTCGGCGTCGTGCTTTTCGCAATCATCGCTTACGCTTACGTCGGGCTCACGCTCCAGCAAGTGCTCACGGCAAACTCCGGGCAATGAAAATTAGTGTCTGACCTGCGGGCGGCCGCGTTATTTTTTAATTTTTTAAAGCGGTTCTTCTTCAATTATTACTTTGTTCTTGAAAAAAGTAAGGCCCTCCAAGATTTTCTCTAGTTTGCTTCTTAACCCGCTTATTTGGACGTTTTCTGCCTCTAAAACGAGAGCCCAGCCGTCCGAACGCTCGCCTATCGTGAATGAAGGGATAGGATGCCTTGCTTTGAATACGGATTTTATTCGTACTCGTTGTCTTTTTAGTTCAGCCGCTATTTGTTCCATATCGGTCTCCGGCGGATAATAAGTGATGAAGTGCGGTTTACCGGTTTTCAGGCTAGTAAAATCAAGTTCGTCTAAATACCCTAGTGGATGCGACGCGAGTAATTTCGCGGGCAGATGGTTCTGAATTTCTATGGCGATTACTTTTTGCATGCCTGCTTCGGAAGTAGGCAGACTCGAGCCAATAAAAATCTTGTGTCGTAATCCGAGCGCTTGCGCTCTCCTGCCAGTCTCTCGCATTCCTTTAATTTCGTCTCCCTTTCCCATTCCCGTCAAAAAAACCCGGAGTCGAGCCAAAACATTTTCGCCTTAACAATTGAACAGCCAGAGAAATTTAAATACTGTGACGGATGCGTCGGTGCAACCCCTTGCTTCCGTTAATGGCAAAGGTTTTTAAATAGTCATGACATCATCATGACTGTTCCGTAGCGGCGTCACGACGCTTTTGAAGCGTTCGGCGCTTTTCCGGAACGTCATGGTGAGGGTGTTGAGCGAAGACGACGAGGCAAGCGAAAAAATTTCAGCCGAGTTCGCGAGCGTAGCGCACGACTTCAAAAAGCTAGCTCAAGCCAGCCGCGATCCCATCGCAGTCGCCGCAATGCTCGACCGGCTCACGGAAGAACGCAAGTCGACGAACCTGATTCTCAAAGAAATCTCGCGCAAACTCGAGGAAATGGATTCGCGAATACGCGGCCTCGAAAAGAACTTTTCCAAGGTTTCAAAAGCGTCACAAAAATCGCAGTCGGCGATGCCTGAGGCGCCGCAAGCGCCTCAACCGCCGCTGCTACCCGACATCGACGAGTCGATTCTCGGCTTCGTGCGCAAGCGAGGCAAAGCGACTGCCGAAGAAGTGCGCGCGCGCTTTCACTACCGCGGGCCGAACGCTGCGAGCGCGAGGCTTAACGGCTTGTTCAAGCTCGGGTTACTCGAAAAACGGCAGGTAGGCAGGAAAGTTTTCTTTATAGCGAAATAACGGAGGAAAAATAAAAAAGGATTTCATCGGTTTCACGGTTCTAGGTGCCTGAAGACTATAAAATGCAAGGCGCTTGGTTCAACCCACCTTCACAACCCTTTGGGCCGGGCTTTTCCATTCCCACCGGAAACGCGCCGGCCCAACCTAATTTTTCAGAGAAACTCTTCCTAGGGCGCGGTCGTCAAACGGTTTGCCTGCCGACGAGCTTCTCCCAATGCTCCCTCGGCAAATCGAACAAGGTGGCGTCGCTCGCGTCGAACGAAACGAACGCGCTGTCGCCGACTTGGAAACTCTTCCCGAAACCCATTCGCTTCACCACGATTTGCGAAGCGCCGGACGAGAGTTCATAACGAATCTTTTCGCCCATGAAACGCCGCGACTCTATTTTCGCGTGCACGAAATTCTCGTGGTAAGGCTTGCGCTTGCTGATAACGAGCTTTTCAGGACGAAAAACGACGACGACTTTCTCCGCGCCCCGCGAAAGCTTCGACGATTTCGCTTTCGACAAGTCGAAATCCTTACCCAAAAAACGGACGAATAGCTTCGGGTTACTGTGCGCGGGCTTTATTTCGCCCTCGAAAAAATTGGCTTCACCAACGAAGTCGGCAACGAAAAGATTCGCGGGATTGAAGTAGACTTCCTCCGGTGAGCCGACCTGCATCACCGAACCCTGGTTCATCACGATTATAGTGTCAGCAGTGCTCATCGCTTCCTCCTGACTGTGCGTAACGTGAATCGCCGTGAGACCGAGTTTCTTAACGAGGCAGCGCAGCTCTAAGCGCAGCTCTTCACCGATTTTCGCGTCGAGCGCGGACAACGGCTCGTCGAGGAGGAGGAGCGAAGACTGCGAAGCAAGCGCCCGCGCGAGCGCAACCCGCTGCTGCATTCCGCCGGAAAGCTCGATTGGAAGCGAGTTCGCACGCTCGAGCGGAAATTTCGCTAGTTGCAGCATTTTGTGCGCTATTGACTTCGTTTCCTTCGGCGGGAGTTCGCGCATGGTCGGGCCGTACTCCACGTTTTTCTCCGTCGTCAAGTGCGGGAACAACGCGTAATTCTGGAACATCATGCCCACGCCGCGTTCTTCAATCGGCAGGCGCGTGACGTTGCGCCCCGAAATGAAGACTTCGCCTTCAGTCGGCGGGTAAATTCCGGCAATCGTTTTGAGCAACGAGGTTTTTCCGCAGCCTGACGGCCCTAGCAGCACAACGTAATCCTTGTCTTTCACCGAGAGATCGACTTTGTGCAAGGCGACGACGTTTCCCGGAAAAGTTTTGGAAACTCCTTTGAGCTTGACTTCAGGCATTTCTCACACCTCTCTCGCGTCTCTCACTACTCACATCGTTCATGCTTCCTTCTTTCTTCCCGCGCTCCTGCGCATTACGATTAGCAAAACGAACGAAATCGCGAAAAGAATCGCGCACGCGACAGCAGCTTCAACGAGCTGCTGCGATTGAACGAATTTGACGATAAGCACGGGCGCCGTAGAAATGCTCTTGGAAACCGCGAGAGTCGCGCCAGTTTCGCTGATGCTGCGCATGAACGCCATTACTACGCCTGCGAGCACCGACGGAAGAATGAGCGGCATCGTCACGCTGGAAAGAATCTTGTACGGCGTCGCGCCGAGAGTAGCTGCGGCTTCCTCCAGATTTTTGTCCAACTGCGCCACCATCGCAGCGATTGGGGTAACGATGTACGGGAAAGTGAACGACAAGTGAGCGAGCATAATCAAGAGTAATTCAGGTATATGAAAGCCCGCCCAATAAAGCGCCAGCGAAAAACCGAGTGCTGACGTTGGGACGACGAGCACGACTTCGTTCGCTGTTTCAAGCAGCTTGCCCAAGCCGAACTTGTTTCTTCCGATGAACAACGCGAGCGCAAAACCGAAAACGAGGTTGATGACGGTCACGACGGCAGCGACGAGGAACGAAGCGCCCAAACTGTCGAAAATCAATTTCATCTGCTCGGCGGAAGGAAGCTGTTTCATTTGCGCGAGGAAAATGAAGAAGAAAAACGCGGGAACGAGGATGAGGATGAAAAAGAACGCGAGGACCACGGAATTCTTCGCTGGACTAAAGCGGTTGAGCCTCGCTTCCAGGCGCGGGGAAACGCGTTCGAACGAGAAAGACATTTTGCCGGCCAAGCGCTTCGCCAAAAGCAGGAACGCAATCGCAGAAACGATTAGGATTACTGAAACTGAGACCGCGCCTGAAACGTCGCCGGCGTTCTTGTACTGCAGCACGAGAACAGGCGCGGTGACCGCGAGGCCCGCAGCCATCATCGTGGCGCCGGTTTCGCTCAAGCTGCGCGTGAAAGCGAGCATTCCGCCGGTTATAACGCTGGACTTGACGAGCGGAAACGAAACCGTGCGGAAGACGGTGAGCAAATTCGCGCCGAGCGAGCGCGCGGCAGTCTCGTGCACGGGATCGAGTTCTTCAAAGGCGGCTGAAACCGTTCGCACGACGTAAGGGAAAACGAAGGCGGTGTGCAGCGCGGTTATGAGCCAAAAACCTTTTTCGAGGAGCGCGAGACCGTACTGCGAGCCCCAGAACAAGTAGACGGAGAAACCGAGCGCTGAAGTCGGAATAATCAGTGGCATGTCTACGAGCGAATTCAAGACTTCTTTCTTGAACCCTCGGCTGCGCGCGATAAGCCACGCTAACGGGATTCCGAAGAAGAGCGACAACGCGGTGCACAATAACGCGATTTCAAAGGACGTCGCAAGCGAATTCAGGACGAGCGCATCGAGCCGCACGTTGAGGCTCAGCGACAAAACGTAGATTGCGGGGAGGAAAACGAAGAAGACGAAGAAGAGGATGGCGAGCGCGTACAACGCGTTCGACACGCTGCTTTTTTTGGAGAGGCTGCTGAGCCTTCGCTTCAAGAAGCCGCACATGCCGTTGAACCCACCCGCGAAAACGCGAAAAAAGAAAAATAAAAAAAATTGAGAAAAGCGAATTGGTGACTTCGCGCGGAGTTTTAAACCTTTGCGTTACTCGACTTTTTTTCGCTGCTTTTCGTTACCGCGAGGTAAGCGGCTAGCGGTTTTTCTCCTCTTCGCACTCTGCGCAGAAACTCGTCCGCGGCTTCGTTTCCCAACCTGCTTCGCAATGAGCCGCCGACGTGAGCGATTACGCTGCCTTTGTACCAACGAAATTTTTTTCTACCGGCAGTCTCAAATTCGAATTTTGTGTGTGTAGGCGGATATTTATACCAAACGCTACTACCTACTTCAAACGCCTTATTCTCTTCGTTCCCTTTTTCTTTATACCTTTTAATCAAGTCTTTAAAGTTAATCAAGTCTTTAAAGTTTTTAGACCAAATAGACTGCGGTTCGTTACGACTAGCTAGCCAATGTAAGCCTTCGTGGGCGGCCGTAAAATCCAAATAGTCTCGACTGTCTTTCAAGTTCAGTAAAACAACGTTTAAATTCGCATAGTTTAATCCTGAACTATCAAAAAAATTTTGAACTGCACTGTAAACAAGAAAAGGAGAAGCCAACACAGTGGACGTTATAGCGAAGGGAAATCTGAGCGCTTCAGAAAAGTGCTTCGGTCTCACCAAATCTATAAAGCTTTTATAATTGAAGTAAAGATGATTGCGAAAATTGCCCTCGTACGTTTTTTTCAGCATCTCACGCAAAAGCGTGGTTCTGTATTGACCCGTCGGAATTTCAGCTGCTTCGAGGGAATAATCGTAACCCTTGATTATGTTCAGCAACTCGTCCCGCGACCAGTTTTTTCTTTCTTCCTTGCTCAGCGTTGGAATCAATTCGCGAATCCAGTGGTACGGCCGCTCAGAAACAGGCGGCCTATACTTGCGGCGATCTGTTCTAGGTTTAAATTCCGGCATCATTTCAGTCACAGCCATAATTTCTAGTTTAATCCAGTTTAAATCGGTTTACAGCAACTTGATTTCCCAGTCCGCCGCGAGGTGCAACGCGAACGCCAGCGCGCCGAAGCCAGCGAGAGGCGCGCTTTGCGTCAACGCGAAAACCGCGATTGCGAACAAGGCGAGCGCGGCAAGCGAGTGCGTTACTCCGCGGTGCCGCGGCTTAACGACGTAGATGACGCCTAGCACGGCGAAAGCGACTGCTACGCCCGCAACGACCGCTTCCAGCGGCGTGGCTTGCACGAAGCGCTGCGCGAAAAACTCGCGCGCAAGCGCGAACGCGGCTAGCGCGACGAACGCGGCAACGAGCTTGAACTGCTTGGTTTTCGGGAGATCGACGTCGGGCAGAGCCGCACCGAGGACGGTTACCGCAGCGATTTGCGCGAGCAAACGCAGGTTCGCAGCGAGAGCGGTGAGATTCGCTGTCGCGCCGGGGTAGAAGAAAGCGGTTGCTGCGAACGCGGCGACGAGCGCGATTGCGAGGTGCTGCCAGAAACGCATTTTCGAAACCGAAGGTTTTTTCGTTGCGGGAGTTAAAAAGAGTTTTTAAATAGCGCCGCCATCCTATTCTTTTCTAATTGTTGTCGTTCTGCCGCCGCGCTTCAGCGCTTTTTTGGGCGTGCGTGGCGCGCGGCTTTCAGCGAGGTTGGTAAAATGAGTTTGTACGAATCAATCGAAAATTCTTACTACGCTTTCATGGACAAACTTGATTTCCTAAAAGTCTACGATTGGTTCGTGAACCCAATCGAATCCCGCGGAATCCCGTCGCTACCGATTTTTCTTTTGCTCGTAGTCGCGATCATAGGCGGCGCGTGGTTCGTCGCAAACGGCGGCTTGGGCGGCGGCGCGCAACCGAAAAGCGTTTTGCAAGTCGTTGTCGCTGATTCTGAAGGAAAACTGCTTCCCGACATCGTCGTAAGCGCGACAGTCGAAGGAAAAGAGTATCTCGCGAAAACGAACGCGCGCGGAGTAGCGCTCTTCGAAGATTTGCCTGCGGGCGCTGGAGGCAGCATCGCGGTAAACGCGCAAGGTTATGACGCGCAGAAAAAATCGTTCACTGCAGGGCAAACGCAAGTGACGGTAACGCTTCAAGGCGGCGTGCAAGTCGAAAAGAAAATCGCCTTAACAGTTACCGACTCGCGAGGCGAAGCGTTGGGCGGAGTCGCGCTGTCTTATTTGGATGCCAACGGCGAAACAATGTCGCTGGAAACCGACGCGAACGGACGCGCGGAAATAGCGTTCGAAAGCGAGTCCGACGAGTTCACGGTGCGCGCGAAGCTCGCCGACTACGACCCAGTGATTAAAACCTGCTTCGCTGCCACGGCTCACTGCGAATTCGCACTACAAAAGAAAATCGATTTGTGCACTGAACCCGACTGCACTACAACGCCCCCAGATACGGAAGCAAAAGGAAGCGTTACGGTTTCAGTCGTCAACGAGAACGGCGATTACGTCGCGGCGAGAGTAACGCTTTACTCCGCAGACTCAATCGAGCCTATTTCGACGGGCGAAACGTCGGATTCGAGTCCAGCGTTCTTCGAGGCGATCGCATCGCTCGGCACGAGCGTTTACGTCGTAGTAGAACCGGAAAGCGCTGAATACGCTGTTTACGACGGCGGCCAACTCAACGACTTGCAAACGGTTTCAGACGAAACGGAATTCACGATTACCCTCCAGCCTTCGAGCGAAGTGCCGACGAACGTTTTAAGCTACAAGATCGTTGACGAAAACGCGGCGCCAATAAGCGGCGCAACACTTGCGCTTTACTCCGCCGTCAACCCGTTGCGAGTAGTTGCGACGACGACGAGCGACGACAAAGGCGAAGCGAGTTTCGAGATAGCGCAAGACGCGAGCGTTTACCTCGTAGCAAGCGCGCCCGGCTATCTCCCGTATTTAGGCCGCGACGTTGCGCCTGGAACCCAGCAGACGATAACTCTCGTAGCGCTCGCAGCCGGCAACAACGCGAACGCTATAGCGCTCGTAGTCGACGACGAAAAAAATCCGCAGCAACTCGCGCGCGTCTTCCTCGTCACGCCCGACGGCTTTTACGTCGGACTCCCGCCGCAGGAAACCGGCGCAGACGGTTCCACCGAGTTCAGCGGCGTGCCTGTTGACGGAGAATACGGGTTCCGCGCTACCCTCGGCGCGCGCTCGGGCGCAAGCGATTTCTTCACGCCTTCAATCGACGAAACGATTAACGTTACCGTAACGCTCGAGCCCGAGATGGGTACGCTCACGGTGAGCGGAGAAGACGCTGCGACGGGTGACTCGGTTGCGGGAGCAAAATTCGAAGCAATTTTCGCCGACTCGAACAAAACCGCCGCGTCGTGCGTTGCGGCGCAAGCGAACTCCACTTCGAATGTTACTTTGTACGCTTGCGATTTGCGCGTGAAAGCCGGCAAAAGCTTTTTCGTGCGCGCGACCGAGGCGGATTACGCGCCCGCGGAGAGCGAACAAATCGCGTTAGCGCCTGACTCGCACGAGAGCAAGACAATCAAAATGGTTTCCTTGCGCGCGAGCCGAGAACTCCGCCTCATTTCTTTCGAGCTGCAAGCGTTGAACGGGCAGCAAGACGGCGACGCGAAGCAAGTCGACAAAGGGCGCTACTACCGAGCGCTGCTCACGATTAACTTCCCCGGCGGGGCGGACGCGAGCGCAGCGTTTTTGCGCATAGGCAACAAGGCGAGCGCCACCGACGAGCCGGCGGTATTCTCGTATTTCGATGATGCTGACGCGACCGTAACGTGGGGAACGAATTGGGACGAGTCCGCGTCTTGCGATTCCGAGCGCAGCAGCCAGGAAGGAAGCGAAGCGAAATGGATTAATTTCGAGTATCCAGGCTTTTTCGGAACGAAAACCATCGCGGCGAAAGTATTCGTCAAGCCCACAGCGAAAACCAAGGACAAAGTCGTTGTTTACTACCGAGCGTACTCGCAAAAGAAAGATGTTTTCACTCGCGCGCCCGCAGACGCTGATTTAGGCTTCAACGAAAAAACGAGCGCGAAAGACTCCTGCCGCGCGCAAGCGCAGTCGAAAACGTACGCTATAACCGAAGGCGAGAGCGAGTGCACTGACGAAGCGTGCATAAGCGTGGCTTTCGCCGAGCAAGACGGCGCGTCTGAAGGCGACGGCTTCAAGACTAGCACGAACGCGAAATTCGAGGCGCGAATCGCGATACGCTCGTTCACCGGCGCTTCGACTGCGAGCCTCAAAATCGCTGCTGCCGACGAATCGCTTTTGCTGTACGACTGGGTTTTCGGCGCGGCGAACGGCGGCGCTAACGGCGAGCGGACTGCGCAGATACCGCTCAAGTACGACGAGAACGGGGAAGCGCAAGGCGTTGTGCTCGTTAAAGCGCTGCTTCCGTCGCAGCAAGCTCAACTCAAATTCACTCTCGCGGAAGAAGGCAGAACAGTCGCGTCAACGCAGAAGTTCGTCGTAGTCGAAGGCGACGCGCACTTTGATTTAAGCGTTTCACCGGAAAACGTTTCAGTACAGCAACCCGGCATATTGGTTGCGACCTTAAAGCGCGCTGACGACGGCTCTGCAGTCGAAGACGCGAAAATTTCCTTGAGCGAGGCGGACGGTTACGTGTTCGACGGTTCGCCTAACGGCGATTACTCGGTTCAAGGAGACGGCAGCGAAGGACGTGGCAAGGAAGGACGCTACGTTTTCAGGCGCGTTCTTGCGACTTCGCCCGGCTCGTTCGACGTCGTCGCCAAACGCGCAGGCTTCGCGCAAGTGAGCGTGCGCATGAATGCGAACGCCGTCGACTTCCTAGAGTTTTCGCGCGACTTGAGCGACGTCAAATTCGCGTGCGACGCGCTCGACGTAAGCGTTTCGAGCATTCTCAACATCGACGTTCCCGTCCTCGCCAGCTTCAATGGCGTGCAGTGCGCGAGCTTGAGCGCGCCTGGACTCGTGCAAAAAGACGCGAACACTTGGTCGTTCGTTGTAAAGAAAGGCAAGACAGTGAAAATTGAAGTCACGCCGACGCGCAACGGAAAATGTTATCTTGTTTTCAACTCGGTTTTGCCGAATGCTGCCGGCGCTTTCAGCGCAACCGCGTGGCTAGACGTTAACTGCGCAGCGCTCGGTCCGACCGTAACGCCAGTCGCGAACACGAATTGCACGAGCGAGAACTGCGGCGGCTGCGACGAGAAAAACTGTATCGCGCTCAACGACTCGTGCGAAGCGAAGTACGCGCGCACGCCGCAGAACGCGAGCGTGTTCGTTAAATGCGCGCAACGCGTTGCGGTGAAACCCAAGTGCGACGCGAAACACTGCGAACTCTGCAACGAAAACGAGTGCAACGCCTTGTTCGATTCGAAAAATTGTTCTCCGTTGTATTCGCAGCCGAAAACGGCTTACGAGCTACCCAAATTCGTGAACTGCACGAAATTCAAGATGCCCGACTGCTCGCCAGCTAACTTCAACTTCCAAAACATTCTCGCGCGCAGGCTAGCGCAATACCACGCGAACTTGCTTCTCAACCCGCAGTACAAATCGCAGGCTATTGGCGCGAGCGCGGGAACGCAAATCGTTTACGACACGGCGGGATTGCGGGTCGCGCGAAACGGCAACAAGTGCGAGTCCGACGGCTTGAGCGTTACTTGCGAGAAAAGCATTAACGCGATTGTTCCGACTAACGGCATGGCGTTCTCGATTTACAACCAGTTCGGCTCGCTCGGCGCGGACTTCGGCGCGAAAATCAAGGACGGCAAGCAGAAGTGCTTCAGGCTGGAGAGCCTCGACACGAAACACCCGCTTTCAGCGCTCGCTTCCCTGCCTGGCGATTTGGGTTCCGCGCTCGGGCTAGTTCCGCCGCTGTCAACGCACTCGTGGGTAATCTACTTTTTGCCGAACAAGGATTGCGTCGAATATTATTGGAAGAACGGCGAGGACGGCGAACCGCGCCTCTACGCGAAACCAACTGCTGACGGCGAGAGCGTGACGCTGCTAATCAGTCCGTTCAAATCCGAGCAGGCGGCAGTCGAGTTGACGTTTAACGTCGTTCCCAACGATGACGAGGAAATCGCGAAATACGCTTTTCTGTTCACGCCGTACAACATGTACGCCGGCGCGGGCGAACCGAGCGGCGATGCGGACGTGCAAGCGGGATTCTTCGTAAACAATCTGCAGGCCGGACAATCTTTGTTGTTGAGCGGCTCGGAATTAACGGACGACAAGGGAAACAAGCAAAGCTCGCTACTCGGAGAAAACCTTCCGCTGCTAGTGCAAAGCGAGCAAGTCGCGGTAACGCGCGTCGCTTACAAAGCTACCGACGACGCGAAAAAACCAGTCGTGCTGCCGATAAGCGTCAAAGCAAACGGCGCCGAATCCGCTACGCCGGGAGACGTCGAACTCAATCCGTCAGCGTATTCCGAAGATTCCGCGCTCAAGTGCAGTGATGGACAGTGCTGCGCGAAAAAAGATTACGACGAAGCGAAAGCGCAAGTGGAAGCCGAAGCGAAGGAAGTTTTCGGCAAGATTCTCGGTGAACTCGAGGAAGTGTACGACGGCAACATCGTCGACGGCAACGCCGCGTTGTTCAAAAAGGCTGTCGACGACGCGACCGCCGATTACATGGGACAAGAAGGCGCTTACCTCGTTTGCAAGAATTTGGGAATAGACCCGCTCGCGTCGCTTAAAGCAAAGTGCAGCGAGCAAGCAGGACAAATCGATTACCTCGGCTCGAATTACGGAAGCGACTTGCAGACTCAAGGATTCGGCGAGATTTACGGCGACTCGTTCACTGAAACGGCTTGCGATTCGTCGCTCCTCAATTACGCTTTCGGGACAAGCGAAGCAATCGCGCCAGGCGGAACGTTCATGGACGTTTTCGCGAACCGCTTGACGGGCGCGTTGTCGCCGCGCAGCGGAACTTACTACAAGAAAAAGTATCTCGTTCCCGTCGACATTCAATTGCGCGTTATTCTCAAGCGCAAAGCGGATGCAGGGCAAACCGCGGGAATAGAGATTTACAGCGTTCGGCCGAAAGACGTTTCGTCGCCTGACTCGGTCGGCGCTACGGGAGACTGGATCAGCCTGGAAGGACCAAAGGCGTGGAACGGGCTCGCGTTCGCTCAAGACGTGATTCAGTCGGGCACGGCGCCGGTAGGAGTTTTGACTGGCTGCCTCGCGCCTTACTTCGGCGGAACGCCCGAGAATGAGAAAAATGTTGCGGACAGGTGCCGTTTAAGCAAGGACAACACGGTTCAAGTCAAGTATGACTACTGCGTCGACGGCGTGAAAGCAGCGGGAGCAAAGCAACCGACTAATCCGGTTAATCCGAACCAGCCTGAATGCAAAAAGTTCGACGGCGCAGGCAACAACTGGTGCGGTTACGCAAGCGCTGAAGAATGTTTGAACTACGGGGACTACGACAAACAAAAATGCTTTGATTCCTTGAGCGCGCTCGGCAAAGAAAAAGCGGATACTCTCAAGGCGGGTGGTTTGACGAAGGAAATCTTGAACGCCTTTTTTGATGCGAACGGACTGGCGGAAAAAACAGGCGAATTGTTCGTTTCGAAGAAGGCGTACGACGAGTTCTTGAAAACTCCGGCGAACGCGAATAAGCCGTTGTGCTTCAGGACTTACAACTTGGGTACGGATGGCAAATTCTACGACCCGGCTCCCGACGCGAAAGAAAAACCGCTCCCAGGCGTTTCGACGAAGCCATACTGGGTTTGCACGCCTTTGCACAAGTTGGATTCGGATAAATGGTGCGTTCCTCTGGAAAATGTTTACTCGGTTAAAGATTGGTTGCCGAGTCAATGCAGCGACGCGACGACAAACCCGACGACAAAAGGTATAGACAGATGCACGGTATCCGTTGGCGCGAGCAACACGCCTAAATTCATTTACAAGTGCAGAGACGTTGCAGGCGCGAAAGAAAGCACGAACAGCATAAACGTTCCGGACTGGCATGCCTCGTGCACGTTTGACGATAAAAATTCGGCGGGCAACTGCAAGACCGGCGGCAAATACACTCTGACGTGCGTTCTCAAGTACCAGAGCACAACCGAACATATCTGCGCGGCCGAAGGACAAATAAAAGCCGACGGCGTCGACGGTTGCATGCCGATAGCCGGCGACATCAGCGAATGCGAAACAGGATATCATTGCTACAACAAAAAATGCACGAAAACAGAGTAAACGTTAAACTCTGCTCCGCTAAAGCGAAAAAACTGGTTTCAAGCTCGCCAAGTCGAGAATACACGCCTTACCGTCGCGCAACGGCGCGAGCTTGATGACGCTGCACCCGAGCACGTTCGTTTCGCCTTCTCGCTCGTGAACGTGCGCGCAAACGCACGCGCGCGGCCGCTTTTCCTCGATTATTCGGCGAACGCTCTTGCTGCCCGCAGGCTTCAAATCGAACGCTTTGTCGAGCTCGAGCGGCAAACCGAAAGGCGGAGCGTGCGAAACGAGCACGCAATCGCGCGAAACGAGTTTGCTTAAATCCTCGTAAATCTGCGCTTCACTGTAAGTAATCGCCGTGCGAAACGGAGTGGGCGCGCTGCCGCCGTAACCCACGAACTCGATTCCGCACGCGGTGCGCTTCTTGTTGTGAATGCTAACGCCGCTTTTTTCAAGGAAGAGTTTGACTTGCAGCGTGTCCGTGTTGCCATGAACTGCGAGGCACTCCGCGCCGTTCGCTCGCGCGATTTCAAGCGCTCGCTCGGCGTAATCAACTGGGCCGAACTGCGTGATGTCGCCCGCGATTACGACGACGTCAGGTTTTTCTTTTTCGGTTAAGGCGCGCAGCAGCTCGAGAGCTTTTTCTTCGGAGTGCAAATCCGCGACGCACAACGCCTTCAAAAACTATTTTCACCTATTAGAGTAGCAATTAAAAAAAACAGTAAAAAAACATTGAAGCAGGATGCGTTCAGCGCCTGAACTTGTCGAATTTCCTGAACTTCCTGAAGTTCCCGCCGCGCTTTTCGTGTTCGAAACCACCGCGTTCCCCGCTTTGATTCCGTTCGCCGTGCCCGAACTCGCGGCGTTCACGGCTTCCGCCGCTCGCGTAATCCCGCCGTTCCCCGTCCCGCTTGCGGTACTCGCGGTTTTCGTTGTTGCTGTCGTTGCGGTTGCTGTCGTTGCGGTTGTTGTTGCGTGCGGGCTTGAATTCGCGCCTATCGCCGCCACCGCCACCGGACGCGCCGCTGCCGCTGAAACCGCCGCGAGGCGGGTTCCGCTGCGAACGCGCGTTCTGCCAGTCGCGCTGCCGCTCAGCTTGCCTGCGTTGCTCGTTCGCGCGCAACTCGCGTTTGCGTTCGTCGCTCGGCTCGGGCCCCTCGCGAATCTGCTTCAAGCGGGCGTCGAGCGTCGCTTTCAGCTTGTCGGCAATAAAGCGCCCCGTAAACCAGTCGGCTTTCGCGGCGATACTCAGCTTCGTTGCTAGAGCGCGCGAGATTTTGCCGCGTTGGTGCAGCGGAGCCGCGTTTATGAGCGGGCTCTGGAAGATTAGTCCGTGCTTAGGCGGCTGAGTGCCCGTACGAAGGTGTTTGAACAACGCTTTTTCCGCGCCTATAACTTGAATCGTCGACGCACTCATTTTCGCGAGCTTCTCGAGTCCGCCAGCCAGCGAAATCAAGCGCGCCGTCAGCAGCGGCTCGATGAGCGTTGAAATGTTTTTAGCGTTCTCGCGCGCCTGCGCTTCCACGAACTCCTGGAGAACGGAGCGTTCTGCGTAGACTGCAGCAGTCAGCGTTGCGAGAGTGCGGACTGCGTCGCACTCGGTTTTCGTGAACTCGACTCCGTAACTCTTCGCTGCGCCTTCGACGAGCTCGCGGGCTTTCGGCGCACCCACGATTTCCGCGAGTTTCGCTTCGTTGGCGGCGAAAGCTTCTTTCGCGCCGAATTGCGCGTAAACGCGCGCCGTGTTCTCGTCGTTTTTGAGCGAGTATTCGGGGTAGTTCGCGCCAGTCCATTCGGCGAGCCGTTGGGAAAGCAGGGATTTGATGCTGTCGAGATCGTCTAGCGCGCGCGTGGCTTGAATTAGGGAAGCGTCTTTTTTCGAGAATGCTTCCGCGACTCCTAGCCGCGCTTTGTCGAACATTTTCTTGCGCAAATCGTTATTTCGTGTTTTCAGCATTTTCAAGGCAAACACCCCACCGTTATAAGCCTTATTTTATCGAAGCTATCGCTTTTTAATGTTGGTTAAACTATTTTTCCCAAGCGTTTTGCAAAAACGTTTTCATAAAGCGCTTTTTATGGCTTGCGAGAGTTGAATTAATCATGCCTGCCGACGCTTTCGAAAAAGTAGTTAATCTCTGCGTTCGCCGCGCCTTGATTTTCCCGAGCGCCGAGCCTTACGCCGCACTAGCTTCCGCGAGCGGCGGATTCGCGGGATTCTTCGATTACGGCAATTACGGCGCTGCGCTCAAGCGCCGCGTGGAAAGCGAATGGTTCAAGCGATTCGTCGAGCAGCGCGAAGACGTCGTCGCGCTCGACGCAGCGATTATTACGCCTCGCCCGGTTCTAGAAGCGAGCGGGCATTTGGCGTCGTTCAACGACCCGCTCGTGGAATGCTCGAAGTGCAAGAGCAAGTACCGCGCCGACCACCTCGTCGAGCAAGAGTTGAAGAAAAGCGTTGACGGGTTGTCGCTCGAAAAACTGGCGGAAATGCTTATCGCCGAGAAAATCGTTTGCCCGAAGTGCAAAGGCGCGTTGAGCGAAATCAAGACTTTCAACCTAATGTTTCCAACGACAGTCGGCGCGGCTCCCGCGGGCGACGAACGAGCGGCGGCTTTCCTGCGGCCGGAAACCGCGCAATCTATTTTCGTGGATTTCCCGCGCCTCGCCTTAGCCTCGCGCAAGCAACTGCCTTTCGGCGTCGCGCAAACGGGCCGCGTTTTTCGGAACGAGATTGCTCCGCGCAACTTTGTTTTCCGCTCGCGCGAGTTCTCGCAGCTTGAAATCGAATTCTTCGTTCACCCGTGGAAGCTCGAGGAATGCGAAATCCCGAAGCGACTCGCCGAAATAGAAATTGCTTTCTTGGATGCAAAAGCGCAGCACACGAAAGGTGACGCGGGCGGCGAAAACAACGCCGGCAAAGCGACTTTCGGAAAACTGGTTTACGAAAAAACGATTTCGAACAAGTGGGTGGCGTATTGGCTCGCCGAATTCATCGACTGGTTCGCATCGCTCGGAATTCCTGCAGCGAAGCTGCGGCTCCGCCAGCACACCGAGGACGAGCTATCGCATTACTCGCGCGAAACGTGGGACGTCGAATATGATTATCCTGGAATGGGTTGGAAGGAATTAATGGGCGTAGCGGACAGAGGCGATTATGATCTCAAAGCTCATGCTAAAAAGAGCGGGAAGGAATTCAGCGTTTTCGATGACGAGGCGAAGCAGAAAATCGTTCCCTTCGTCGTGGAACCGTCTCTCGGCACCGATCGCTTGATCTTCACTTTGTTATGCGAAGCTTACACGGAAAAGAAAGAGAAAGGAGAAATTAAGACAGTGCTTTCACTGAACCCGCGAATCGCGCCGGTACAGGTCGGCGTTTTCCCGCTAATGAAGAAAGACGGGCTCGCCGAAAAAGCGCGCGGCGTTTTCGAGAAACTGCGGAGCGAAGGATTCGCCGTCGAGTACGACGAAGGCGGCAGCATCGGCAAGCGTTACGCGCGCGCGGACGAAATAGGCACGCCTTTTTGCGTGACCATCGATTACGACTCGCTTGAAAAGGACGATGCCACGATTCGCGAGCGCGATACGGCCGCGCAGGAGCGAGTTAAAATCCGCGATTTAGCCAAAAAATTGCGTTCGGCGTTGCACGAGTCGGCGCTGCAAGAAACAACAAGATAAAACGCGGTTTTGTTACTACTCGATAGTTTTATAAGGCTGTTCGAGGCATTATTTTTCCGCTCAAGAAGGGTGGAAGAAAAAAGGTGGGAGAAAGCGAATGAGCGAGTTGACGGCACTTTTAGCTGGCGGCGTAGTCGCCGGAGCGTTATTCGACGCTTACGCTTACTATCGTTACAAGTACTCGCAGCGCGCGCTCGAAATCACGCAAGGCGGAAGCGGAAACGCAGCCGAAAGCGGCTTCGAGGCTGATGCGGCACAGAAAATTCTCGCTGAAGAAATCGCCGCGGAAAAAGAAGGCGGCGAAGGCGCTGCGGTAGACCGCAAGTCGCTCGCGGCGCGCCTCAAGGAAATAGACGAAGCGCGCGAGCAGCGCAAGGCGCGCGACTCCAGCTTCGAAGACGGAGCGGTTTTGTTTGAACCCGAGTCCATCAGAAAAGAAAACGAGGAAGTCGAGGGCACGAGGCTCGAGCGCGTGGGTTTGCGGAACGGCGATTCGGCTTCAAGCGAAGGCGTTGGCGGCGTCGAAAGCGGTTTCGCTGACTCCATCGCGGCGTTGCGCGCTTCAATCGCTGACTTAAACTCTGTGCTGAAAAAGCGTTCCGGGCGTTCTTGGCGTTCAGGAAGCGTTTCATCGCTAGGCGATTCGAGCGAGGGAGCTTCTTTTTCCGGCGTTGATTCAAGCGATTACGAGAAAGGCGATTACGGCGTTGTTTCCGGTTGAGGTTGCGGTTGAATTGAATCGTTCAGTGAGTTTCGAAGGTGAGGAAAAATGAATTACTGGTGGATAGTTGTTTTGCTTGCGCTCTTGCTTTCAGACGACTTGCGTTACGTAGTATCTAATTTCCTGAACGGGTTAGACACTTGGATTTTGTTCGGGTTGTTTCTGCTCGCGCTAGTTTGGTGGAGCAAGTCTAAGTGATTACCGTGCTTGCACGAATGCGTTTGAAGGTGTTTGGTTCTTGAGCGATTTGGTGAACTGGGTTGTTGCTGGTTTGTTGTGCGCCTTGCTTTTCACTGACTGGCGCTTCGACCTAGCGTTGCCCGACGTCCAAATTCCAGAATTGTCGTTGGCGGTAGGCGGCCTTCCGTTTCTGATTGGAGTCCTGCTGCTTTTTTATATCGCTCTCAACTCAGGTAGCTGAACGCCGCGCTCGCGATGGGAGGCGCAGTCTCGTGTTCGATTGGCATGGTTTTTGGGAAATTCTTTTCGTGGTCGCGGTAGCGCTCGTTCTCTCGACTTTCGATTGGAACGCTGGTTTTCCAGGAGTGCTGCATCAGGCGGATTACTGGTTGCGCGGCGCTGCGGCTGTGCTCGCTATAGTATGCGGTTTCACGGGTCTCGCGGGCATGCGCCTGCTTCCGGCGCTGTTTTAAAAATCGCTCAAAAGCGTTTTTCTTATCGCAGCATGCTGAGGATTCAATAGGTCGTAGAGTTGCCGCGGATGGGGAACTGTTTTGTGGTAGGAAAACTCAAACGGCACGGTTGGTATTATTGAAAGCAACGCTTTTAGGAGAGTATCGCCGAATTCTTTATGCGATTCTTTGATAGCGACGCGCAAACTTGGTTTTCCTGCAGACATTTTTACGTGCGCTAAAGCGATTGGAACGCCTCTAATAGTAAAGCCGATATCGCCGTGAAGCATTTCCTCAGTCAATTTGCCGGCGTACCTCAAATTTTTTCCATCTATACTTACTCCGCTGGGCGTCGAAATTGAGGGGCGCCAGCGTTTAATTTTAATGTTATTCTTTGCAGATTTCTTCACTAAACCGCTGTTAGTTGTTAACAGCTTGGGTTTTGTCATTAATTCATCATAAATTGTTCTGGCTACCGCGTTAACCGACATTGGTGGCACACGCCCGATAACGTTCATTTCAGCACCACTAGTTTCAGCTTGCTTCAATTTTTGAATCAGTTCGCAATACCTTTTGACACCAACACGTTTTAAAACCACTGCTCGACTAAACAAGGTTTCAAGGGTTTGGGGACGCGGAAAAATGATTTTGTCGAAACAAGAAATTCTGGAACGCATAAAGCGCGACTCGCTCGTCAGCGGAGCGATCGACATCGCGAGCCAAGTGCAGCCCGCGAGCGTCGACTTGACGGTCGAAAAAGTTTTCGCTTTCGAAAGCGAAGCGGGCGCGCTCGACTTCGACAACTCCGAACGAGTAATCCCTAAAACAAGCGAGATTCCCTTCGAAAAAGACTGGGTTGACTTGAAGCCGGGTAATTACAAGATTCGCTTCAACGAAGCAGTGCGCTTGCCCGCAGGCATCGCCGCGCTTACAACAGCGCGCTCTAGCCTCGCTCGCTGCGGCTCGCTCGTTCACGTTGGCTGGTGGGATCCTGGTTATGAAGGAAGGGGAGAAGCGTGCCTCGTCGTGGGCGGCGCGGGACTCAAGCTGAAGAGGAACGCGAAAGTCGCGCAAATGATTTTTGTTCGTTTAAGCGAGGAAGCGCGCGAGCTCTATTCAGGAATCCACCAAAAAGAAAATCTGCTGGAAAAATCGCGGCAACCGAAGAAATAGTTTCGCCGCGGTTTTGCCGCGATAATGGTTTTGGTTGGAAGTCCTTTAAAATCCTGACTGCGTAACGGTAGCAGTAAAAACGCTTTTAAACGCGTTTTGCGGAATAACTGGAAACAATTTTTCAGCAACTCATTTTTGGTGGGGTGGGCGGTCATGGCGAAAGAAAACAGAATTCTCGGGAGAGCGCTTTATTTCGACGACGTCATGCTCGTTCCGCGAGCGTCAAGCGTCGTTCCGCGCGACGCGAATCTCCGCACGCAACTCGCCAAACGATTGCGCTTGAATATCCCGCTGCTCAGCGCGGCGATGGACACGGTCACGGAAAGCGCGATGGCGATTGCGCTCGCTCAAGAAGGCGGACTCGGAGTCGTGCATCGCAATCTCAGCATCGAAGAACAGGCGCGCGAAGTCGCGCTAGTTAAAAACGCGGAAACGTACGTTATCACGAATCCCATAACGCTTTCGCCTGACGATTCCGTCAGCAAGGCGTTCGAACTCTCGAAAGCAAAAGGAGTGGCCGGTTTTCCCGTCGTGGACGGCGGCAAACTCGTTGGAATTCTAACTAAGCGCGACTGGCGGTTGTGCAAAGACTTGAAGACGCCAGTGCGCGCGCTAATGACGAAGCGCGTAGTCACCGCTCCAGTCGGCGTCGGCGTGGAAGAAGCAAAGCGCTTGATGCACGCAAACCGTTTTGAGAAGCTGCCGCTAGTCGACAAGAAAGGCAAGCTGGCGGGGCTCATAACGTTTCGCGATATCGAAAAAAGGCAGATGAACGTCAACGCCGCGAAAGACGCTGAAGGCAGGCTCCTCGTCGCAGCCGCAGTAGGCGTATTCGATGGCGAACGCGCTGCAGCGCTAATCGACGCAGGCGTTGACGCGCTCGTAATTGACACCGCGCACGGACACTCGCGCAACGTAATCGAAACCGTGCGCAGCTTCAAGAAAGAATTCGGTTCGCAAGCAACGATAATCGCGGGAAACGTCGCAACTCGCGAAGCAACTGCTGATCTCGCAAGCGCGGGCGCGGATTGCGTGAAAGTCGGCATAGGACCGGGAAGCATTTGCACGACGAACATAGTGAGCGGCGTCGGTTACCCCCAGTTTTCTGCCGTGATGCAGTGCGCCGAAGAGGCGGAACGGCATGGCGTGAGCGTCATCGCTGACGGAGGAGTGCGCTACAGCGGCGATGCAGCGAAAGCGCTGGCCGCAGGCGCGCGAGCCGTAATGCTCGGCTCGATTTTTGCCGGAACCGACGAAACGCCTACGCGCATCGTCTTCGTCGCTGGACGCAAGTATAAGGCGTATCGCGGTATGGGCAGCGTGGGCGCGATGTTGCGCGGCTCGAAGTCGCGTTATTTTCAAGAGCACATTGCGGAGCGCGAGAAACTAGTTCCTGAAGGCGTTGAAGCGATGGTTCCTTACCGCGGGAGCGTGCGCGAGGTCGTTTACCAGCTCGTCGGCGGAATAAAGTCGTCGATGGGTTACACTGGTTGCGCCTCGCTCGACGAGTTCCGCAAGAAAACGAAATTCGTGGAAATCACGAGCGCGGGGCTCGCTGCGGCGCATCCGCACGACGTTCTCGTCACGGACGAAGCGCCGAACTACCCGCTGAAGTGATTCGAACGGGAGGTGAACCGTCTTGAAGAAAATAGTCGTTGCTATTTTAGTATTACTGCTCCTGGTTTTCGCGGCGTTTTGCTGGATTAAGGGAGGCGCTGCAAAGAAGGAATTCAGCTACGAGAAAAATGTGGCGCTAGTCATTCCAGTTGCATTGCGCGGAACTTACTTGGCTGAACATTCTGGAGAAAACGGCGAATTGTGCGATTTAAGCGAAAATGACCTTGTTCCGTGCGTTGAAAAACTCGCGCCAACGAATGAAATCAAAAACGCTTGCTTGACGGGAGAAGAAGCGATGCAAAAATATCGCGACAAAATTTTGTCTTCACCAGATTTTTTGGTCGGATTAGCGGTGGTAAGTGTCGGCGGCGACTTCAGTGCGAGCCCGATTGTTAAAACACTCGAAGTAGGGTGGGGAAACGCTGAATTTCGAGGAAGCCCGCCAGCGCTAGTGGGAATTGATTTGATTGGACTGAACCCAGCTTTTTCTGAAGCTGTCGACGGACTCAACACCTGCCTGGAAAAACTCGGCAGTTATCACAAATAATTCGCGAGCGAGAACTGTTTTTTCGATTCGTCCTCGAACATATCATCGATTTCCGTCTCGAGCAGCATAAGGCGTTGCTTTAGGTAAAGCGGGAGATTGTATTTCTCCACGAGGTCCATCGAGAGCTGCAGATATTTCTCAATACTGCCTTTGCTGATTGTGAGGAGCAGTTTGTCCCCGCAATTCGGGCGAGTGCACTTCCCGCTCAGCGGAGGACGGCGGTACTTCGCGTTGCATTTGACGCAGCGAAAGCGTTGGCGCGAGAATTTGCGCAGATTCCCGTACAAGTCAGGGAAAAAATGGTTTAGAACGAGGCGTTCCGTCGCGTTAGCCGCGTCGACAGCGCGAATGCGCGTCATCAACGCGAGCTCGTCCTCCACTTTCTGCCGCATGTTGCGGAATTGCACGTAACGCGAGCGCGTGGGACCTTCGATCCGCGCTTCATGCGTGAACCCGATTCCCTCGTACTGCGCTGGCGTGCCGAGTCGGTTTTCGATGAGATCAATATCTTTCGCTACTTCGCCGGGGCTCGCGAAGCGTTGAGTCGCCTCGAAAAACTCGAGCGGATACGTCGTGCACGCTTCCAAGCGGTGCACTTCGTTGTCGACTTCCTTCGGCTCGAGAATCGTCGTCAAGACGAGGCACGCATCCATTTGTCCACCGCGCGTCGCCGGCAAATAGTGGCGCGAGAAATTCAGCGTCGCATCCATGAAAAGCATTATTCCTAACTCGTCCCCGTCCGCGTTGCGCCGGCACGCGCAGTGAATGTAAGGGTGCGCCTGCAAGCCCATCACGTCGTTGAAGCCGATTACGCGCACGACTATGCCCGCACTCGTGTGAGGCGCGAGACAGATTCCTAACGCGCCAATCAAGTCTTCGCGTTTATGCGCTTTGTAGAACGGCGGCAACCCGTAGAAGTAAACGAGTTCGTCGTCGACGAACGAGGCGATGCGCAGAAAGTAGTCGCCCGCGTTCTTTGAGAGAATTACGTCTTGCGGGAGCAATTCGATTGTTTGTTCGCCGCTTTCCAACGGCTTGCCGTGACAATCCTTGTCGTAACCGAGCGCTTTTACCCGCTCTACCGACAACCCGATCTCGCTTGGAACAAAGTGCGTTACGGGGATTTCCGTCGCGTCCACGCGGATAGTGCCGTCGCGGAAAACGCTGAGCTCGTGCTTCGCGCGCAGAATTCCTTTCTCGAGCGGCTCCGCAGTCTTGTCGAGCGAGATGAGCCCGATGACGCCTTTCAGCTGGTGCGGCTTCCACTGCGCGCGGCGTTCTGCGTCTTCGAAATCTTTTACGACGTTAACGCCGCTTTTCTCGAACGCTTCGACGCGGCCACCGCAACCGCAGCGTTGTTCGCGCGCTTCCTTGCTTTCCACGGCGAACGTACGGCCACACGAGCCGCAAGCGCGCGCTTCGACCGTCGCGCCTCCGCACTCGCACCTCGCGCCTCGCGCGCGTTTTCCGCACTCGGTGCAAGCGCGAACCGCTCTTTCAACGTCTATGAGCGTTTTTCCGTCGCGCTTTAAGTCGGAGACGGCTCGCGCGATGTCGCGCATCTTGCCTCCGTGCTGGCCTATCGGGTAAAGAACGTTAACGGGAGGCTTCATCATGCGCTGTTTGCTCTTCTCGGGCCTGCCCATGCTGGTGCCGACGTAAAGCGGAGCTTTCGGTCGCACTTCGAACGGCGCGAGCGTTTGCACGAGTTCGAGCGCGTTGCGTTCGCCGAATTTTTCTTTTGCGCTTTCGCTTTGTTCGCTTTCGCTGCTTCGTCCCTCGTTTTTCTCTCGGAATTCCGCTAGCGCCGAATCGAATTTCGTGCGGCTCGGCCGCTTGCCGTCGATTAACGCGAGCGAATCGAAGAGCGCTAACGCCCAATCGCGTTCGATGACTACGACTGCATCTCCGCCTTCACTTGCTTCAACTTTGTGGGGAACGCATAAAATTTCAAGCGAGCGCTTCGCTGCTTTCGCTTCAGGCGATTGCACGTTCAGCGACGTGAGCGGCACGCGAGCTTTCTTGAAGTCGAACCACTCGTACTCGAGCTTGGCTTCGCAAAGCCAACTCGCGAGTGCGTCGAGTTCCGTAACGGTCAAATCGTGCCAGTGAAACGTGAAGCGCGGCGCCAAAGCGAAACCGCCCGCCGCGAGTTCGCGGGCTGCGGCGTAAGAAATCGAGCGAAGCTCGCTGCGCGTCTTGCGCACGCCTTTCGCCGCGAGCTCTGCGGCGAACCAGTCCTCGCACCAAGCGCTGGGAACGAGAGGGTGATTCGTTTGAATGAAGTCGCCTACTGCAACGAGCAAATCGCCGAGAAAAAGAATTTCCTTGACGCTCGAACGAATTTTTAGAGCCTCATCCACGCTTTCAATGCGGCGAACCTCGCCGTCGTTGAGGAGCACGACGGGTCCGTCGATGTCGGCGCAAGGCGTTATCACGCACGCTTTGCCGGGGCGTTCCGTCTTCAGCTGCGTTCCGAAAGCCGGGAAATCGTCGAGCATTGTCATCGCCGCCGGGTGCGCTGCTTTGGATTGGATTCCCGTGAACCGTGTTCGGCCGTAACGCAAGCGGAACCCGCCCGGACGCATTGGGTAAGAAAAGACGGGGCGTCCGCCCACGATTTCGTCGATGTATTTGTCTACGGGCTTTAGCTCGGTTTTCGCCTCGCTTTTTTTCGCGACTTTGATGAGTTTTTCAAGCCAATTCCAGTCGAGCTTCGCGCGCTTCGTAATCTGCAAAATTTTGGCGGCCTTCAAGCAAACGCCTTCACCCATGACGAGGCAAACGCCGCCGCGCACGCGGTTCGTTTCAACGCTCGGAAGATTGCGTTTTACGGCGATTTCGTATTCCTCCGTCGGCTCGCCGTCGATGCACACGGGGCAATTCGCTACCACGTGCCGCACTTCTTCCTCGGTCGGCACGTATTGTCCCGCGCGAGTGCGCATAGCGTAAAGATTGACTTCCTCGATGAACCGTTCCGTCTCGTCGCCCGTAGGACGGTAGTTTTCTATGCCGACGAGCTTGCGGCAGTAATCGCCCAAAACGAGAGTCATCGCTTGCCCCGTGCCTCCTGCGCCGCGAATTGGTCCCGCGAAATAAATCGCGAGATACTTCGAGCCGTCAGGGTTCTTGCGAATGCGCACTTTAGATATTCCTTCAATTGGCGCGCTTACGACGCCTTCGGTATAGAGCGCAAGTCCGGTTCTAATCGCTTGCTCGACGAGTTCTTCCTGAGTCGGCTCGATTCCGCTCGCCGCGCCCGCAACACCTGCAGCACCTGTCGCACTCGCAGCGCCTGTCGCACTTGCTGCGCCTGCAACGGCTGGAGCGGTGGACGATGCAACGGGTACGGCTGAAGCGGCGGCGTCAACGAATTTTTTCTCGATTATTTCGCGCGCGACCTCGAAAACGACTTCCTCCCTCTTTTTTTCGCGCAATAGCTCGCGAATGCGTTCGGCTACTCCGCGCGGGCCGACGAGCCCTTCCACTCGCGCGGCCACGTCGCTTGCAAGGAAAATCTCTACTTCGCCCGTCGCATCCAAACCTTTCGCTCGCGCTTCTCGCGCGACGCCATAAGCGGCGTTCGTCGCCCCGCTGATTTCGTCGAAATAATTTTGAATCCGCTCGCTGCAAACAGGCATTCCCAAAACACCGATCAAAAACTGCTAAAACCGCTCAAAAAACCGTTCAAACGACTTCCACGATTTCCGCTTCCTTTTCCTTCGCGAAACTCAGTATCGAAAGCTTGCCGCTCCGCAAATTGTATATGGGCACGAGGCAAGGCGTCGGCGCGTGCCCCAGCTTCGTTTGGTAGTCCGTCGTGTCCTGCCAAGTGCCCGCGTTGATTATCATCGTTCCGTGGTAGTCGGCGCAACTAGTCTTGTGAGACTCGCCTAAATGAAAAAAATCTGGAACCTCGTCGATTACGAGTCCGTCGCTCGCGCCGACAACCCGCGGCTCGTCACCGTAAATCGGGCTGAGCAGGCGAGAGCGAAGCATTTCCTTCGCCGCGTTCTCGGGATTCTTGTCCGCGCTGCCGAGTCCCGGAATCGACGCGAATATTCCGTGCATCGACGCGCCGTGGTATATCAGCAAACGGAATCCGTGCACGTTGACGAGCGCGGGATTCGAGACGAGGTGAACGTTGCTGCGTTCCGCCAAATC
>CAITNU010000054.1 GCA_903893865.1 uncultured Microcaldota archaeon | reverse complement strand
TTTTTATTCAATCTCGCGCGCCTGCTCGCGACACTCGTCGTGGGAATAAGCTTCGGCGGGAGCGCGATGGAAGTAACGCATTTCGCGTTGTGGTTCGTCGACTCGGGAGTCGTGCTCGCGTGCTGGGCTCACGCTAAAAACCTGGAGTTAAAGCGGTGAAGCAGCAATCTTTAAAGCGAGGCCGCGGCGTCGCAAGAAGGCCTTAACTTGTTTGTTGTTCCAGTCACGGATTGTTTTAGGCGGTTGATTAGTCGCATGTTTTGTAACAGCAAGCAAAGTAGTTTGTTTACCAGTGCCTCGGAAATGGCCCGAGCAAATCTTACCGTTCGGCAAAAGAAAAAACGTGAAGTGGGTAGCGTCTGAGTGTGGCTTGAAGACCTTCTTTAAAAAGTTAAGTAATTCAGCGCCTTCTTTTCCACCCAAACCGCGTTTAGTTCCATTGAACAAATACGTGAAACGCTTCCCTGCCTCAATTCCCTTCAAATGCTTCACAAGCATGTTGTGTCTTATGTCGGCGCCGTACCAATACTGGGGATTATGCGGATCGAATCCAACGACACGCCGCGGCAGCTTGCTCATTGATCGCAACATCATTCACCGCTTTATTTATCAAACGCTTTCAACGCGAGGCGCGAGGTAATAGACGAGCTTCGCCTTGCCGATGGAGTATTCCAGCTTGACTGGCGCCTCGCTCTTCAAGTGCAGCGAAACGCTCGCGTCCTCGGGGCAGGCGCGCGTCATGTCGTCGAGATACTCGAACGGAAACATGGCTCGCGACTTCGCGCCGAGTTTCATAGACTCCATGCTTTCTTTCTTCGTCTCGATTCGCAAGTCGCCGCTGTCTCCGTGCGCTTCGACGACGAATTCGCCGTCGTCAGCCTGCAAAATCACGTGGCTCGAAAGCAGTCCGGCGTCGTGAAGCATGTTCTTGAACGCGCTGCCTTTCATCTGCAGCGTAGCGTCGAAAACGATTTTGGGTTCGCGCGGAAGCGCCGACGCGCCTTCGAGAAGCGGGAGCTTGAAGTGCCTCTTGCTTTCTCCCTTGAATTCGAGCACGAGTTTCGATTCTTTCTCGTCAAGCTTGATGCTCAATTTGTCCTGGGGACGGCTGCGCGCGAGAATCTTGTTTAAATCTACGAGATTGACGCAAACCGTGCGTTTGGCGTCGCAGTCGAGCTTGGCGAACGCTTCGCGGGGAAGCGAAAAATCGACCATAGCGATTTGGCTAGGGTCCATCGTGCGCAGAGTCACGCCTTCGCTGCTGATCTCGAAAGTTCCTTCGTCGACGAGATTAACTATCGCGTCAACGCACGACTTGAAGTACTTCGCGTCTTCGATTACCAATTCCATTCTTCCCACCCTCGCAAAAGAAAAAGCCTTTTGTTGAAAACCCTTCGTTGAATCCAACGTCATTATTTTGCTCTCAAACGATTAATATACTTTGTTGTTCGGAGCCAACCCGGTGCCAGCCCGCTTTTCTGCACCAGCACGCCTCGCTCACACCTCGTTCCCGCTCAATCCAAGTATTTGAGGTTTCGGTCACAACCCGGCGGGAAATCGAACTGTAGAAACAACAACAGCTTGAAGTAGCCTATGAACGGAATGCGTCCGATAACGCGTCCCTTGACTGCGCTTTCTGGCACGAGCGAGATTCCCGACTGCTGGTCCGCGGCAGCGTTGTTGTCGCCTTTAGTCAAGTAAAAAACGCCGTCTGAAGCGTTGATCTTCGCTAGCACGCGGTGAATGATTAGCCCGTACTCCGCAGGCTGCGCTTCGTAAACGATAACGTCGTTTTCGTTGCGCGCGGGAAAATAAACGCCGTTTACTTCGACGCCCGAAACGCACTTGAACTGCGTTCCGCTGCCAGCGGTTTCAGCGTTTTCCGCGTTTTGGCTTCCACCCAAAGGCAACCAAACGCAGTTGGAAATATAGTATTTCGCCGAGGCTTTGCTGATTGAAAACGGAAGAACCACTTCTTGCGTGGTGACGCCGCCGCCTTGCAGGATAATGAAATCGCCTCGCTGGAGATTTGGGAGCATGCTGCACGACGTGACGACGTTCAGCGGCGAGGACGTTTGCAGGAAAAAGCACAATCCGAGCCACGCGGCGATCGCAATAGCGATAGTCAAACCGATTTCGATTCCCAGCTTCTTGAAGTCGCTGCGAGCCTGCGCTGTTTGCCCTCGATCCTTTCTAGCCTTACCGCTTTTCGTTTCGCCTGCCGGGAGAAACAAGTCAACAATTACAGCTGCAGCGAGGAAAGCCAGCGCTGCAACTCCAAGAAAGGAAGCGCGGAAGCTCGCGTACGCTGCTAAGCACGCAAGCGCGAGCGCGCCCAAAACAGCGGCAGCGTGAATCTTGAAGCCGCGAAACTCGAAATACATTTTTTCAAACGCCTTAATTCGCACCTAAAGCGATAGTTTGGAATAACGAGCCAAAAACCAAAAAAACGAAAACCAAAAAAAATGAAAAAACCAAAAAACGGAAAACTTCTTAAGAAATCGCTTTCTCGAAATCGCGAACTTGCTTTCGCGCCGCCTCGAGCGCAACGATCAAGCTCTTCTTCGCGTCGTCGCCCTTTACGCGCAGCACGGGATTCGCCGTCAACGGGTGGTCGTAGTCGGCTGCGGCGAAAGAAACGTCTTTATCCTCCAGCAATCGCGCTACGAGCCAGTTCGCGAAACCCAAATCCATTCCATCGAGAGAAACAACGCACTCGTTCTTCTTCGAAACCAAGATTTTCATTCAAAACCCCTCCGCGCTCCACTCCGAGAAAAACATTCAAAAAAACTAGTTTCAGTTAGCGGGATAATAGCTGCCGATGTTTTTCCTTCGGCCAAGCGGGCCTCCTGCGCCTCGCGAATCGCGCCTGCCGCCACGCTCGCCTCGATCGTTACGCTCCCCGCGTCCACCGCCGAAATCACGCCTAGGCGGCCTCCCGCTACGCTCTCCGCGGTAACCGCCGCGGTCGCGCCCACCGCCGAAAGAACGGCGGTCGCGCTCGCCTCCTCGAGAGTCGCGACCGAAATCACGCCTGCCGCCACGCTCACCGCGCCCACCACCGCCGAAATCTCGAGGCGGTCCCATGTCACGACCGCGCATGTCGCGCGGCGACGACGGCGAAGGCTCGGCGAAAAGCGCGGGCTGCGCGCCAGGAACAGGAGTCTTTCGATCCTCGCCTGACTCGCAAGCCTTGCAGTAGAATCCGCGCGCAGTGAAAAGCATTTCGCGCCTGCACTGCGAGCAGAAAGCGCGGAGAACTCCGAGGTCGTTTTCGATGACTGTGAGGTAAACGCCCAGGGGCTTGATTTCCTTAATGCGCGC
>CAITNU010000053.1 GCA_903893865.1 uncultured Microcaldota archaeon | reverse complement strand
GGCGCGTTATAGATCGCATGCATGGCATGCATGAGGTTGCGGGTTCGAATCCCGCCGAGTCCACTAGACGCTTTTTGTAGCAAAAGAAGCCGCTTATGCTGAAAAATGAGTGCTATTGCTACGCTATTCTATCTGCTTTATCTGTTCCATAGCCTATTGGTAGTAATATTTAAATAGTTGTTTTGCATACATCGTTTATGTCTTCTTTTAGAGTGTGCTTGTCCCAGCGTCAAAGAAAACTATTATTTTCATTACTGACGGCTAGAATGAATTTAAACCAAGTTTCCATTTCAACTGGTTTGAATTTTTCTTCCCTTCGGCACTGGCAAAAAGGTCAGCGCACGATGTCTAGCAATGCAGTAGAAATACTAGAAGCGAAGTTTCCTGAAACTAGAAAGATATTTTCAAAGGCAACAAAGCTTGAAGATGTTTTTTGGGCTAGCAAAGGCGGACGGAGTTACGCTTCTAGACGAAATAAACGGCAACATTCGGCTAACATGTCGCGTGTTAGGTCTTTCAAAAAACAGTATCCGCCGATAAGCTTCAAGCCAGAAGAAAACCCGATGGCTATGGAGTTTTTTGGAATAATGATGGGTGACGGATGCGTAACCGAATATTATTCTAAATCTGATGGTTGTGCCCGCTCGGCTATATTTATTTCTGGCAACGCTTTTTCAGACGAAGATTATCTTAAGCATCGCGTTTCGTCTTTACTCATGTCTGCCTTCAAAACGCATGCTTACTTGCGTTCAAGAAAAACAAGCAGAACTATTGATTTAGTCATTAGAAACCGGCAGTTAGTTAACTGGCTTAAATCAAACGGTTTTCCTTCTGGCAAAAAAGGCCAGATAAAAATTCCCGCTAGGTTATTTTCGCTTCCTTTCGATAAACTTAAGTATTTGATTCGCGGCTTGTTTGATACCGACGGCTGCTTGTCAGCAAGAAAAAGCGAGAATTACCGAGACCCGTTCATTTTGATTAGTAGCAGTAGTATTCCGCTGAGAAATCAGTTGAAAAGACTTCTTCGCGAACACGGGTACCCCGCATACGATTCTTCCAACATGGTTGGTATAAAAGGCGCTAAACACGTTCGTAGGTGGTTCGAAGAAATTGGAAGCAGTAACCAGCGAAATACTTCGCGTTACGAAAGTTGGCTTAAAACTGGCGTTCTACCTCCGAAATGACGCGTTAAAAAAGTTTTAAATAGTGTAAGATTCAACAAATTGACGCTGGGCCCATAGTCGAGTGACCGGCCGTATTTTTTTTGAAAAAGATGGTTGGCTCGAAGTAAGACGTTCGCTTGACGTGCGAAAGATCAAGGGTTCGATTCCCTTTGGGCCCACTTTAAATCAATCAAGGCGACAAAACAGCATGTGGCAAGCGCCCCAATTCACCCAAAAACCGTTTCACCTAACGTTCGTTCCAGGAAAAAATCGTTTTACCTTGTCCCTGCACTTGAATCCTAAGTCACCGCCGCTCTCGTCGATTTCCATTCTCAAACCGCCGAAAATAGTTGATAACCAAATAATGCCTTCAGTCGCGTATCTCGAAACAAAAGCAGAACGGCGTAAGGGTCATGGCAGCGTGTTGTTTAACTCTTTAAAGCGCGTGTTCGAGCGTTTGGCGCACGATTACGGTTTGCCCGTTGTTCACGAAGACTTCCCTTTAGATCGAATCAGTGAAAAATTCTTGCAAAAACACGGGTATTCTACTCCAAAAAGACGAATATTCCAGCGGAAGTTCCTGAAAGCGCGGCGCAGTTTCAAACCAGTAAACCACGAATTGAAGCCGGAAGAAGAGTCAGCGCTCAACTGGTTTAAAATGCATCTTGAACGCAGCTATGGAAGCCCAAAGAAATAGCTAGGCGGCAGCAGGAGCAAAATCACTCGAGGATTATTTCTGCGGGCGCACCAAGGAATTGCGAAACGAGCGTCTTGAGCGCCAGCGGCGAATCAGGCAGCAAGCGCGCTTCCTCGCGCGGCACGCGGATGTGGAATTCCTTCCCGCCGCTTTTGAATACGGTGTTCACGCCGAGCATGCGCGCGGGACGCAGGATTTCAGCTACCTTGTCGTGAGGCGACGCCGCGTCGTCGATGACCTTCACTTTTTTTCCGAGCGCTTTGCTGACCGCCTTGACGACTTTGCCTTGGCGTCCGATTACCGCAGCGGGCGTGAGAGTGAAAATGAGAACTGCGTCCTTCAATTCGAGCGCGCGTTCGAAACCCGCTTGCTCGGACAGGTTTTCCGCGCGCAACGTTTTCGCTATCTCGAGTTCCGTGCGCGTTACCTCGCCCGAGTCTAGCTTGCGCTGGCATGACGCGCAAAAAGAATTGGTCGCGAGACAAGCGTCGCACACAGGAGTCTTCATGAAGAAAATTATGCCTCCGACTTATTTTAACGGTTTGCCTTCGCCGCATTAGCGATACGGCTTGCGGCTGCCGGTTCTGAAAAAAAGAAAAAACTGCTGGCGCTGCGCCGCTTACTTCGTGAGCGTGAGCGTAAGCGAACTGACTTTGCTCGTGGTGCCGTCTTCGTTGGGAAGCAGTTCCGTTGTGGCGTCGAAATTCGCTATCTTCATCGACTGCATGAAACGGTTCTTGACGACTTGAGTAACGTCGATTACGCGCGAAATCGCTTTTCCCCGCGCCTTGATTTTGACGTGGCTCGCGCCTGCGTTGAATTGCGTTACTACTGCGAGAACGTAAGTCATCAACGGCTTTTTGCCTACGAAAATAATGCCTTCGTCGCATGCGGAACGCATTTCGCGCGGCTCGCGGCGAGCGGTTTCCTGGAAACCGAGTTCGCGAGTCGATTCGCGCGCAGCTTCGCGCGTCGAATCCGCGTTGGCTGCAGAATCCGGCCGAGTGTTGGCTGCGGCTGGGGTTTGAGCTTCCGGTTTCCGCGCTTCTTGAATGGCTGGCACTGCTGGATTTTCCATTGTCTGACCCACCTCTTTGACTTGATTGTGTGCGATTTGTGCAGTTAAGATTGTGCTTTCGTCGCCTTAAAAACCCACTCGTTGCGCTTTGCGCGCTGCTTCGTTTTTTTGCCTAGCGCGACCGTTCGATTCAAACGTCGTTCATTCTAGTGCCTTTAAGCACCTTCTCGCTCGCAG
>CAITNU010000052.1 GCA_903893865.1 uncultured Microcaldota archaeon | reverse complement strand
CGGCTTGATTTAGACGCGGTTTTCGTTTTTCGTTGTTTATGGCGTTTATCGATTTTCTTCAGGAGCGGGTTTTGCAGTGGTGGGCGAATTGAAGGCAAAAACGAGCGCGGCAGACGCGATTGCCGCAGGCGCGAACGCAGCAGGCGCGAAAACGAGCGCGTTCGGTTATTTCGACAAGCTCGTCAAGCGGGGCCAGGCAGGAGTCGAGTTCATGGCGATAGTCGCTTTCCTCGCTTTGTTTCTCACAATCATTTACATAATCACTAGTACCCAACAGTCTGAAGCCTTAACTGAAACCTCGATTTCCGCTGGCTGGGCGGTTTGCCAGCAAATCGCTTCCGAGGTCAGCACGGCGGTAAGCGTTGGCGACGGCTACGAACGCGTTTTCTTTCTCCCGCAAGACGTGAACGGAGACGCTTACGCCGTAATAATTTATCCAAGCGAACAGGCTGTGTCGGTTTCGTGGCCGAGTTACTCGTGCCGCAGCCCGTTGATGACGTCGCAAGTGAACGGCGTTCCGCACGCCGGCTCGAACAAGGTGAAGAACAATAACGGAATCATCGAGTTCAGTTGAAAAACGCGCAGCGCGAGAAATGGCGAACAAACCTAGAGAACGCTCGAGGCGGACGCAATCTAGGCGAGCGCACTCGAGGCGGGCGCAGCTTTTTTCCATAGATTTAGTCGTCAGCCTCGCGATTTTCCTCGTAGTGCTCTTGTCTGCGACGTACTTGCTGACGCGCATGCGTTCGAACATCGAGGCGGCGAACGAGAAAAACGTGTTGGCGGCAAGCGCTTTCTCGGCCCTCGACGCGCTGTCGTACTCGCCCGGCTACCCGCACGATTGGACGCCGACAAACGTCAACAGCATAGGCTTGTCTCTCGATTCGAACGGCGAGACCGCCGAATTCTCCGGAACGCGTTTGGACGCGGCGAAACTACTGCGTTTCGCGAAACTGAATGAGTCCGACGCGCGCTATCTGCTTGGTTTGGGCGGTTTCGATTTTCGCTTTACTTTGCAGGAGGTTTGGAACGCTTCCGAACAGTCGGCTGCGCTAGTTGCTAATGCTTCGCACTCGGGAATCGCGCTCGAACCCATAGCTTATTTCGCGGCTGACGATCGAGATGCTTTCGCGTTGTTGAACGGCACCGGCGTCGTTTGGGATTACTACTGGGCTGGAAGCGGAATTGAGCCGAGCCACGGCGACGCCCGCAATTTTTATCCCGCGGTGATATACGGCGGAAATCCTTTGGCTAGAGCGGATTTGTTCAACGCGATGCTCGCGAACGCCACCGCGCGCAACGCTTACCGAACGATTGTGATCGAGCAACCGAATTTCAAGTTGAACGAGTATGCGAACGTCAGCAAAAGCGCTTTGCGTTCTTTCCTCAAGGCACGCGGGCTCATTGTTTTCGAGGGAAGCGTTTCCGCTGCTGACGCGGGTCAGGAAACGACGCCGCTGCTGGTCAATGACTTGAATGAAACCCTCGTTTTCGTAGGAACACAATCTGGCTCCGTGAACCAAACGAGTTTCTTTCTTGACAACGTCAGCGCGAGCGACAAAGCGAACTTCACGCAGTCGAAATGGGCGGTTTACAGCAACTCGACTCGCGGCGACGCGCCGCTGTTCGTGCTCGTGCAGAACGCGACAAACTCGAGTCTCGCTCTCGTCGCGCGATGGGACTGCGAGAAAGGCCGGATTTACTACGTAGCCGACTTCAACTCAAGCTTCGGAGCGTACGCCATTCCGGATTCGAGCGTTTTCAACCTAGTCGGTGCAAAGCTTGATTTCGGAATCGCTCCGTCAGCGAGCGCGAGCGACGCGTTCGTGGTGCAGCGGCCAGTAATAATTCAGCGCGACTGGGGTTCGCTCGCGGTCGCGAAGCTCGTCGTATGGAAATCGTGAAATCGTGAGCATGAAAATCGTGATTAAAACGTAAAACAAAGCGTAAAACGAAAAAAAACGAAACGAAGAAAAACGCGGGAATGAAAAGTAAATGGAAATGATGCGAACAAAAATGAGAACGAAAACAAAAGCTGAAAACTCGATAATGCGACGGGGATTAGTGCTTAGTCTCGACGCGCTAGTCGCTTTCCTAGTTTTTTCTTCCGCAATTGCCGTGCTCTACTTGTTCGAGCAAAGCTTTTGGGCTCCCGAATTGATTCAAACCTCGCTTCAATCGACGGCGCAGGAAGCAACCGACGCGCTTTCGAGGCTGCGCGTAGTCGACGTGAGGCGCGAGCCCGCGGTTGCGGCGTTGTTCGACTCGGGAACGCTTTCCGACGACGACCTCAACCGAACGCTTGATGAAGTAATCGGTTCTTTTTGGGCAGTAAACAACACTGGAAACGCGAGCATCGCTGCGAACCTCGCTCGCGCGCTTTTCGCGGCTTACATTCCCGAGAACGCTAATTGGGCGCTGGATTATGCGGATGAAGCGGTTTACAATTCGAGCGATTTGCCGTCAAGCGGTTTCGTGGCGTCGAGCCGCAAGCTCGTGAGCGGGATAGCGAAAGGAGCGCCGCCCACTGGTTGCGTGGCGAGTGCGTATCTCCAGCAAATAGCAGGCAAGAGCGAGGCGGCTTACTATTATTTCGGTGGCTTCGTGGGTGAAGGGAATTTGACTGTGGTGCTCAGCGGCATTCCGTTGAACGCAAGCATTTCTTCTATCTTTCTGGAGTTGAACGCGAACGACAACTTTACTCTATACGCGAACGGCGTCAACTGCGGTTTGTTCAACAACGTTTCGAGCGGTAATTATTCAGTGATGAATTGGAGTATTACGAACACTACTTGTCTCAATGCAATTGTGAATGGCAGCGACAATAACTTCACAATTGCTTTCAATGGCACTCAGATGGCGAACCAGTTCGTGGGCGGCGGATTCATTAAAGTTTCGTACAACACCACGAGTTTCGCTACGCAGCCATCGAACAGCAAACGCCAATACTTCCCGGGAATAAACGGGGTAATCAACTACTATGACACGTTCTACGTGCCCGGTACCGTCTCAAGTGTGAACGCCCGCCTGCACTTCTACAACAATTACACGACGAATTTCACGATTGGAAACAAAACTGTTTTCAATTCGAGCGGCAGCGACGTCGACCAGCTCGTGCTCCTCAACAACGCGAGTTTTGCAGCGTTGTTCAACTATTCCGCCGACCTCAGCGAGAAGAACGTGCCCATGAAATTGTGGGCTTACGCGAACGTTACGGGCGGAATTCCTGTTGACGTGATTCTCATCACTGACGTCTCGGGCAGTATGGGCGATCCCATAGGTGGAAGTATTTTACCGGGTTGTTCGAGTAGTGGCACACATACTTACACTACTTGCAACAATGCATGCAACTATTCTGGGCGTACTCAAAAGCTTTGGTTGGCAGAATGCATAGATGGAATGTTTGTCGACCGAGTTCTAAACATTTCAGGAAACCGCGTTGGACTAGTTAATTACAGTGAAACCGCTCCAGTCGGCTGGTCAGTGAATTTAACTAGTGACTCCACGCGCTTGCACCAAGCAATAAATAATTATGCGACAAACGATACGACTTGCATTTGTTGCGCTATAAACCGCGCTTACAAAATCTTGAACGAAACCCCGGTTTACTACGATGAAGCCTTGATTCTTCGGGGCAGCGCTTGGAATTACACCGCTGCTTTTCCAACTGCCACACCGCCGCTTGACGCGCAAGGCAGGAATTGGACTGAAGTAAATTATAGCGGCAGCGGGTGGGGAAGCGGCGCTGCAAGCCTCGGTTTTCCACAAGGCGCGGTGACGACGAACATCGGCAGCAACTTGGTTACGCTTGTTTCCGCCACCCTAAATGCTTCAGAGTTTAAGAACGTCTCAGGTGACGCTCAAGGAATTGTTTCAAATACGTGGGTTGAAGACGGTGTTACCCTAAACCTCTCCGTTTCTCAAACGTCTCTTCCCGCGCAAACATGGATTGGGCAATTTACTCAAGCAGGAAACAGTAACTCGCAGGGAAACAACGACCGCTTTACTCGCACGTCAGCATATGCGATTCCACCAGGCGTTACTAGGCTCTTGGGGTTTGCTTACGCTTTTGGTTCTGGAAATGGGCGCTCGATTACCTTCAAGTTGTTTAGGCAAGGCACTGGCCCGGCAAACAACTACTCTGCTACTTACGTCGCCGCTTCCCGCATTATACCTGCTGGAAACGCGGAGCAATTTCTTTTGCCTACCCCTGTTTCCGTCACGCCAGGGGATTACGTGGGCTTCAGGGTCAGTGGTAACTCGAATCTATTAAACCTTCGTTCTGGGTCAGGCAACACTAGCTTGTACACTAGCTCCGACCTCGGATTCGGCCAGTCGACGACTTTTTCAACCCAGTCCACGAACCAGTACCACACGGTCGGCGCGCTGGTCGAGAAAGACCTGCCGATCGAAGCGTGGTTTAACTCGAGTCAAGTTCCGACGAGCTTTAACGTCACCGGAATTTTTGCTTTAATTAAATTCAATTCCACTACCGCCAACAATTACTCGATGCTGATATTCAATTACAACACCAGTTCGTGGGAATCAAGCAATTGCAGTAGTGCGGTCGTTACGGCTAACGCGAATACTACTTTTTATTGCAATAAAACCGAGAACGTGACTTATTACTTGTCATCGACTAGAAACATCACCGTTGCCTTAAACAAGACGAGCGGCGCGGATGCAGCGACTAGGTTGAGAATTGATTTAGTTAGATTCGATTTAGTGGAAGCGCAGGGCGATTATTATTTTAGGAAAAAGTTTTCAATTTCAAACTCGTTTAAGTTGAATAGTCTCATTAATTTTACTGACCTGTTTGTCTACTCCGACGACCGCGCAGACGTTTACGTCAACGGCAATCTTGTTGACTCTGATTCCGTGGAGCATGCAGCCGCTTATTGGAATAGAGTGATTAGGGTTCCGAAAACGCTTTTGCGGGTGGGCGACAATGTTGTTGCTGTTCGCTTGCGTAATAACGACAATGTTTCAGCTAAATTCGATTTGGAGTTGAATGCTTCTTACGTCCGCAAGCGGTTTGTTGTAACAATGACTGACGGCATTGCAAATGTGAGGTGCACTAATGTTACAAGTACATGCAGTTCTTTCAACGAGTACTGCCAAAGTGCCAGCGGATCTCGGTGTTATACTGGAAATGAAACGGATCCCTCGTCCGCGGTTCACTATTGTAATTCTGGTACATTACAGGCTATGTCATACAACGCTCCAGCCAACAACACTATTTATAGCGCTTGCAGAACT
>CAITNU010000051.1 GCA_903893865.1 uncultured Microcaldota archaeon | reverse complement strand
TACCTGCTCTCATTCCGAACGCAGAAGTAAAGCACTCTTACGACGCCGCGAGTACTTTCGAAAGAAGGGAAAGCCCGTTGCCGCCACGCTCTTCATTACACGCTCCAGTGCGAGCGCTAGGGATATATATCAAAAGCAACATTATTGCTCTCGACGGCGAAATATGAGGCGAATAAACTATGGTGCATCTAAAAGTTAAGGGCGCAAAGATGGCGGTATTAGGCTTAGTCAAAAAAAAACAGGCGCCAAGAATAAAGAAGGAAGATGAAGGACTGGCCGCAAAAATCGAAACTGTCACAAACATCGACACGCGCAGCCAACGCAAAATAAAAACAGGTGTCGGTGCGGTTAAATTTTTTGGGGCGTTTTGGCCAGTACTTAAATCGAGTTCAAAGAAGGCGCTTGGAGCACAAACATCAACTAGAGGTGTTACAGCTATACCTGGTTTGGGGCTTATAGCACGTCAGGCAGCTGCGGAGGGTTATGAAACTACAATTATCCAAAAAGATGGAGCTCTGACGAGTGTAAACGCAAAAAATTTCGCGAACGCCGTCCGTAAAGGAAAAGGATTTGCTTTTTTGAAAACAGATGGAAACACTATGCACGTCGGAGTGATGTGTGCTACTAGCCGAGGAGTATTCACGTCTGACGCTATGAAAAAAGTTTTCGATGGATTTAAACAAAAAGCTGCTGAAAAAGGCGCGACTAAAATAACTGCTAGCACCTGGATTTTCGCCAAAAACAAAAGAATAGGCGAGTCTGTAAAAGCAAAACCGATCAATGAAGTTGAACAAGCAAAACACAACGAGTTAGCACGCAAATTCTTAGGATACAGAACAAAAAGGCCCATGGTCCAAAAAATTATAGATACACTATTTAGAAAAAAAACACTCCCCGTATATGAGATGCCGGTTTAATCGTCTTGAAAAACGCTTTTTAACCGCAAGCGCGTTGCTTTAAACTCATGGGCTTAGTTGAACAAATAATTCTCGCCGCGTTCATCGGCTTCGGCGCGCTCCTTTGGCTCGATGCCGCGCAAGCCATGCGCACGACGCAAGATTCTTTGACGCGTTCGGGGCAGCGCATAGATTACGCTGAAGCCGCGCTCAAAGATATCCACCGCGAAACTCAGTCCCTCAAGCGATTGCAGAAGGAGAAGGCGGGGCTCAAGCAGTGCGATGCGCGCTTGAGTGAAGCGACGGCGCTGCTTCTCTCGAAAAAGGATTTGGTTAAGGAGGTTGCAATCGCATGATTCCCGTGCTTCTCGAAGTAAGCTTCGACGCTATAACCGCGGTTCTCCTTGTTTCGGCAATAGCGTTGTTCCTGCTTTTGGTGAAAACAGTGCACCGGTTCAAGACTGACGTGCTTGAAGAGACGTCGGCGCTCGAGGAAAAGATTTCGCGAGTTGAAAACCACGCCGTCAAGCTGAAGGCCACGCTCGAGGACGTGAAGGACGAAGTTGACGAGAAAATAGATTACGATTACCTCAACAAGCGCATTGACGGCTTGCTCGAGCTCATCAAGAATAAGTGAAGCGCTTCGCTTAAAACGCTTTGAAGTCTAGCACGAATTCCGCGAGAGCGGGAGAATACTTTATTACGCGCCGCCAGCCGAGTTTCACGAACCGCCTTCCTGCAGCGGCGCAAGCCTCTCGCGCTTCGCGCTCGAGTTCCCTTTCGCCCCCGTGCGCGCCACTGCGTTTTTCTACGATGCGGTAAAAGTGAATAACGCCGCCGCGTCGGAGCGCGTGCAACGCGCTAGGCAAAAACGATTTCGCTGAATGCGGCAACGGCATCACGATTCGGTCGGCCCACGACGCGAATTCGCGCGAACCCATGATTTTGAGGGCGTCGCCTTCGACGACGCGCACTCTATCGCTCACGCGGTTCAAAACCACGTTTTCGCGCAAAAGCTTTGCTGCGGCGGGGTTCAATTCGATTGCGACGACTTCGACTGCGTTGTTTCGCTTCGCAATCGGAATCGCGAACGGTCCCACTCCCGCGAACGGCACGAGCACGCGTTCGTTCGGCTTTACCAACGAAGCGATTCGCTGGCGTTCCGTGCTCAAACGCGGCGAATAGTAAGCGCGGCGCAAGTCAACGCGGAAAACGCAGCCATTCTCCTTGTGCGTGGCGGAGAATGCTTTCGCTCCCGCAAGCCATTCGACGCGCTGCACGCGGAAAGCGCCAGTGCGGCCGCCGGTCTTGCGCAAAACGGTTTCAATCCTGTTGTTCGCGCGCAAAAGCGCTTGCGCGATCCTTTTTTTCTTTTTCTCGAGCCGCGCGGGCACTTGGATCACCGCTATTCCGCCGACCAAATCGAAACTCGTTACCGCCGCATCGAGCTCGCGCTTCGAAAGAAATTCGGCGAGCGTGGTTTTGAACGGTTGCGCGCTAACGCGATTCGCGAGCCGCTTGCGCGAAAAAGAGTGCGCCACGTCGAGCGGAATTTTTTTGGTGACCGGAAAAAAAACGAATTCTGGAGTGCGCTGCGGAATCGCGTCTTTGCGCAAAACGCCGGCGTCGGCGAGCGCGCGGCGGCCGCGCTCCGCGTCTCGGCAGGCGATTTTTACGACAAGCGTCGTGGGCATGCTGTTTTTTAAACGCGCCCAAAATAAAGCCGTTTGCTTCAACGATTTGCGCTGACTTGAAAGAATAACGAACTGCGTTGGCTGAAGCGGCGCTTAAAGAACGTGGTGATTTGCTTTGAAGAAACTTTCTGGCAAGAGAAGCGACGAGCTCACGCCTCGCGCGCTCATTCTCGGTTGCGTGCTCGCCGCGCTCGTCACTATGTATTCAGCTTACGCGGGACTCAAAATCGGCGGCGTTTACTGGCCGATTGTGACTACGTCGCTCGTCTCGCTCGCCGCGCTCACGCTGCTCGGGAAAACGAACAGCCGCGAAATCGTCGTAATGCAAACCGCCGGAAGCACGGGCGGACTACTCGCGGCGGGAATCATCTTCACCATTCCGGCTATTTGGATGCTGGGACTCAAAGTAAGCGTTTGGGAAATAACCGCCGCAGCGCTCGTCGGAGGAATCGCAGGCGTAGTATTCACTATTCCGTTGCGCGAACAACTCATCATTAAAAACAAACTGCCTTTCGCCGACGGCGCCGCCGCAGCGGCGTTGATTCGCGCGGGTGACGCGGGCGGAAAAAAAGCTAAAACGCTGTTCGCCGCGTTCGGAGTCGGCGCAGTCTTCGCGTTCCTGCGTGATGGGCTCGGCGCGTTGCCGAGCGTCGTCAATCTCGAAACGCTGAAGGCCGGCGCAAGCCGCTTGTTCTCGTTCGGAACGTCGATTTCGTTGATCCCGCTTGCAGGCGGGGTGCTCATCGGACCGTTGTTCACGGGAGCGTGGTTCCTCGGTGCGGTAACAACGCACTTCGTTTTAGTTCCGTGGCTCGTCTCGAGCGGAGCTTTCGCCGACAAAGCAGTCGCGCTCGCGGGACTCGCGAAACCAATAGGCATCGGAATCGTGATAGGCGCCGCGATAGCGTTCTTCCTGCTGCGCGGGCTCCCCGAACTCAGAAAAATATTTTCGGACTATCGGACGACTGAGAAAACCACTGGAATGCGGTTGAGGTGGACGGGCATCCTCGCAATCGCTTGCGTGGGTTTGTTCACGATAATAACCGGACTCGACTTGGTTTTGAGCGTAGTCGCAATTCTCGGCGCGTTCGCCATGGCTTACGTCGGCGGACGCGTAACAGGCGAAATGAACGTCGACCCTATGGAGATTTTCGCGCTCATCGTGCTAATCGCCGCGAAACTCGCTTTCGGCTTTGCAGCCGTGCCCCTCGCACTCCTTGCGGCAGTTGTTTGCATCGCCGCAGGCATGGGCGGCGATTTTCTGCAAGACTTGAAAGCGGGACACGAGTTGCGCGCGAAACCAATCAACCAAATCCACGCGCAAATGCTGAGCGTCGTCGTTTCCTCGCTCGTAATCGGAGTCGTCTTAGTTGCGCTCGACCAAACTCAAGGAATCGGAACTCTGAGCCTGCCGGCGCCGCAGGCTGTGGCCGTAAAAGAAATAATTGGTGCGACAACGCTTTCAACCGCGCTGCTCGCGGGCGCAATAATCGGCGCGGCCGCGACGTTCATCGCGCTGCGTTTCAATTACGGAGTAATCGCGGTCGCCTTCGGAATAGGAATGTACGTACCCATCGAGTTAAGCGTGCCGATGTTCGCAGGCGGACTCGCGCGGCTCGCAATCGACCGTGCCCGCAAAACCGATTTCTGGCGCCTCGTCGCCGCGGGCTTAATCAGCGGGGAAGGATTAATAGGCGTGCTTTTGGCGTTGTCGAGTTTCGCCGCTGGGTTTATTAAATTCTGAGTCGTAACGCTTTCAGACAAACGCAACGAAAAGCGATGCGTCCAAGTTTTTACAGCAGGTGGGAACCAGTGGCTGAATTGCGAGTTGGAATAGACTGCGGAATATCTAACACCGACCTCGTAGTGCTCGAAAACAAGAAGCTTTCCGCAGTAAGAAGCGTTCCGACGCCTGAATATTCTAACACCTCACTCAAGGAATTCGTGAACGAAAATACGAGCGGCAGCGCGTGCCCGGTATTCGCGTGCACCGGCGGCAAACGCCTCGCCTCGTGCAGCGGTTTCAAGCGCGTAGACGAAATCCAGTGCGTCGGACTCGGCGCAGCGTTCCTCAGCGAAGAAAAACGCTTTCTCGCGGCTAACGTGGGCACTGGAACGCCTTTCGTGGCAGTTGACGGCGCGAGCGTAAAACACATCGGCGGAACAGGCATCGGAGGCGGAACGCTCGACGGGCTCGCAAAACTCTTGCTCGCCAAACGCGCGTGGGACTTGGAAGCGTACGCGAAACGCGGCAAGCCGCGACTCGATTTGACCGTAAACGAAATAGTCGGCGGCGGAATAGGAATCATTCCCCCAACCGCGACCGCCTCTAACCTCGGAAAAGTCACGATGCTTCCAGGAACGCCGAAAAAAGAGGACGTCGCGCTAAGCGTGATAACGCTCGTCGGCGAGAGCGTGGGCGTCTCCGCTGCGTTCGCCGCTCGCACCGCAGGAATGCAGAAAATAGTTTTCAGCGGTCGAGTGCCGGCGAAAAACAAGTTTTTCAGGGAGCGCGCCGCGGCAGCCGCAAAACTCTTCGGAGTCGCAAGCGTTTTCCCGAAGAACGGCGAATACGCGACAGCAGTCGGCGCGGCGCTCCTCGCTTGAACAACGCGCACCCCTAATTCGCGAAATCGTGAAAAAAATTGATTTCAAAAAACGTAATAAGCGTAGTGCTCAAGCGCCTCTCCCGCCGCTACGAAACGCAAACCATGCTTGAATCGCTTGCGAACCGCAGGCACGAAACGCCGTTTCAAATCCTAATCGCGACGATGCTCAGCGCTAGAACGAGGGACGAAGTTACGAGCGCGGTAAGCGACGCCCTTTTTTCAGTTTATTCAACTCCGAAAACGCTCGCGCGCGCTCCGCTAGTGAAAATCAAGGCGTTAATCAAACCAATTAATTTCTACAAAGGAAAAGCGAAGCGAATACGCGAAGTCGCGCGAATAATTCACGAGAACTACGCCGACACGGTTCCTAAAACAATGCGCGAGCTCGATTCGCTGCCGGGCGTTGGGCCGAAAATAGCTGGTTGCGTGTGCGTCTACGCGTTCGGCTTGCCGCAAATCCCAGTCGACACTCACGTTCACCGGATTTCGAACCGCTTGCATTGGGTTAAAACCAAAACGCCTGAGCAAACGCAAATCGCGCTAGAAAAAATCATTCCACGCAAACACTGGCTAATCGTAAACGAACTCTTCGTGACGCACGGCCAGCAAACGTGCCTTCCCCGCAACCCGCGCTGCTGCGAGTGCGTCATAGCGGAATACTGTCCTTCGAATAAATGCCGATTTTAATCTTCTAAGAAAAGTAGTTAAATGACTATGCTAAGAACACTTAATGCGATCCCGCAAATAGTGAAGGATTATGCTGCAGAGTTCAATGCGCGAATTCAAGCACGACGCCATAGGCGCCCATCTGATAGGAATACACTACAACGAAGCACTGAAAACTTGGTCTGAAGGTGAAAGCTCGCCTGAAACCGTGCTGGGCGCGCTGAAGAAGGGACAGGCCGCCCATGTTTTTCGGGGAATCGGCGGACCAGATTTTAATTTAATGTATTCTGAAAACACTAAGAATGTTTTTCAACCCGGCGCAGACGTAATCGGCGGTTTTTGTTTTCTGTCTCGAGGTCTCGTAACCGTACAAAAGCGGGTCGTCGACAGAAATGGCAAGGAATTCAAGGTTCAGATAGATTTAGCTGGAATATTGCCAAAACCGTTGTTTGAAGGCGGCGCCGAACTCCAGCAACAAAGTCAACGACTGCTTAACGGGGCCAGATTATCTAAAAATGGCTGGCAAATCAAAACGCCAGGAAAAATAAAAGGCGTTCCGTTCGGAAGTTTATTGAAAGCACTCCGCTATTTTGAAATAGCTCAAACTTCAGGCGGGCGATTAATTTTGATGATTCCGACTAACGAATACGCGTCTTCAGTTGCCGCTAATGCAGTGCTTCTGAAAACATCACCCGCCGAGGCTAGGCGCGCGGTTTACGCTGTAGGAAAAATATACGCCAGAACCTTGCAAAAACTCGGGCGCGCGTTCTTTCCAAGCGTCAAGCTCGAAGTGGTGTTGACGCACGATTTAAGCTTCCAAAAAAAACTAAAACGATTTGAAAAGCAAAACCAAAAACAGTTCAACGAGGCAAAAATCGGGCAAGCAGACGGGTTCATTTCAGGTTACACGCCAGAGCAGAAAAGAATCATCAGAAGACTCTGGGAAGAGGAAACCGCAAATTATTTGCGCTTGTTTTCATATATTTTCTCTAGAGAAACACCAACAATTTTCGGCTTGCACGCGAGAGACTTCGTCGGGTACCCGCTTGAGGGATTGGCACTCGCGGAAAAAATAGTTGGAAAACAAGCCATACAAAAAAACATCGGATTCATAGGCGTAACCGGCGGACCCGCCCTGTCAAACCAAAACCCTTTCCCGCCAATGCTTGGCTTAACCCTTTACGGACAAGAATCCAAAAAACTCGGCAAAACAGACAAATCAGCTCCAGCTGACATAGACATTCGCTTAGACGAATATTGGGGTCCACCGGTTCAAAGGGCAACCACCACGTATAAACCCAAAAAACTAGGCGGGCATCCGTTAAGAAAACTAGACGAAAAACAACCCTTGACTAGATCAGGCGGAAAATGCGCAATGTACCACTATGTAAGAAACTTAGGCCCGTACGTGAACGTTGTTCCCGAAAGCAACTCCATTAAAACAATACGCCAGTGCTGGCACAACAAAACGCACATTGGCTGCAAACAACTATTTAATGAAACTTACACTAGGCTAGCACAAAGACTGCGATAGGAGCTCTTACGACGCGAACAAACTGAAAGGCTTTTTAGTCGGCGCTTTGTTCTTTTCCACATGGATTGGATTCAGGAGTATTTCGTCAACCCCATAGCGCACCCGAACGACTACGCACCCTACAACGCAGTAAACACGCTCGTCTTCGCCGCAATCGCGCTTTGCGCCGCGTACGTCATCTACAAAGGCTTGCAGCGCTCGCACATCAAAATAAACGAACGCTTTTTTTACGCGGTTATTCCGTTCATCGTCTTCGGCGGCGCGCTCCGCGTTTGGGAGGACGCTCACTGGCTACCGCGCGGCGTCACCGTCTTCGGCGCAACTATTTACCCGTTCGTGACACCCTACATCTACGTTCTCACGTTTCTCGTCGTCATCGCGGGAATCGCTTTCGCGAAAAAGTTTGGACAGCGGTGCTGCGGGAGTTTCGAAAACGCTCTATTCAACTTCGGCGCCGGAGCGGCAATCGTCGCTTTCCTTCCGTTAATTCTCCTCTTCCAAAATTGGGCGCTGCTCATGGCAATCGCGTCGAGCGCAGCAATCGCGGCGTTCCTGCTAACGCGCATAGACTTTTGGCGGAAAATCAAAACCGCGAAAATCGAAAGCGTCACTTATTTCGCTCAATGCCTCGACGGAGCAGCAACTTTCTGGGGAGTGCAATTCGCGGGATACGGCGAACAACACGTCGTCGGCAACGCGCTATTCGCAATCGGCGGGCCCCTGCTCTTTTTCCTCATCAAAATCGCTTTCGTTTACGCCGCCGTGTGGGCGCTGAGGAAGGAAGCGAAAGGCGAAGCTCGAACGTACTTACTGCTTTTGATAACTATTTTCGGGCTCGCGCCAGGCGTGCGCGACGCCTTGCGCATCACCTGCAGCGTTTAAGCGAACTATTTTTGCGCAGCCAACCGCCGTAAAACGTCCTTCTTGAGTCCAAGCGCCAATACGGCGCCGCGTCCGAGTTTGTCAGGTGGAGCGAAACTCGTTACTTCAAAGTTTTTGTTTATTTGGCTGATGATGTGACCCGTGTTAAAAACTTTTTTGGGAGCAAAAATGCTTCCGCCCAAGCGGTTGACTTCAACTTTAACTTCGGCCAGTGGGTCGCGCTTTTTCATCGCGTTATCCATGACTTTCAACAAAGCGGGGGAAATAGCTTCTCCGCTGACTTGAATTTGCGGGACGTGCCTGCCGCCAGCAATTCCGCCTTGTTGGTAAGCATGAAGGTAAACCGGCGTTTCAACTCCGTGCGGCACTCCGGGATGAATGTTCGCGTCGAAAGCATCGACATTCAAATCTTTGGGAAGCAAAATCTGGCTTGCGGGAGGCCGATTCTTCAAAAAAGGAAGCGTAGCCAAAAAGCGTTTTTGAACTTCGGATGATCTTCCGCGCGTTGAAGTAACAACCATCATGCGCTTAGCTCCAGCACCCTCGCCAAACATCGCTTTTTCAGAGCGTCGAGCAATTTTCGGTATGCGGCTAGCCATTCAAATCACCTGCATAAAACATGTGTTAATTTAATTTAAATAACCTCGTTTCTTGAATTAAGCATGGCTAAAACCGCGAAATTCCTGCACGAAGCAGGCGCGCTCAAGCTCGTCAAGCGCAGCGGGTGGTGGATTGCAGGCGTGCGCAACCCAGAAAGCGTGGCGGAGCACTCGCAACGCGCTGCGCTCATTGCATTCGTTCTCGCTCGCTTGGAAGGAAAAACGCGCAACGAAGCCCTCGAATACGCTTTCGCTTTGCTGCTGCACGATCTTCACGAAACGCGCCTCCTCGACTTGCACAAAGTATCGCAACGCTATCTCGACAGCCGCAAAGCGGAAAAACGCGTTACGAAAGAACAGTTCGCGCTCTTACCCCCGCTCTTGCGCAAGGATTTCGAGGCGTTGCTTCCGCGTTACGCTACGCCGATCGGCCGCGACGCGGATCTCCTCGAGTGCGCTTTCCAGGCGAAAGAATACGAGGAGCAAGGCTTCAAGCAAGCGTTCGACTGGAGAAACCGAATCAAGCGCGCAATCAAAACGAAGAGCGCGAAGCGCTTGTTGCGCGAAATGGAGCGCGGGTCGAGCGCGTGGTGGATGAAGCTGAAAAAGAAATTAAGCGATTGACCGAAGGAAAAATAGAGGAAAAACAGTGTGAAAAACGGTTTGAAGGAATTCCGCGTTTCGAGCAGCAAGCAAATCCAGGCAATCGACGTTACCGACGGAATCGAAGCGATTGCAAGAAAAGAAAAATGGCGGGACGGCGTTCTATTCGTTTTCGTGCCGCACTGCACTGCCGCGTTAGTCGTAAACGAGTTCGAGCCGCGAATTTGCCGCGATTACGAGAAATACTTTGCTCAGTTGAAAAAGGAAAAGTGGGAGCACGACAGCATCGACGACAACGCTGCAGCGCACGTCGGCTCGGCAGCTGCGGGAAGCGAAACCTTCTTTTTCGTGAAGGAAGGCACACTTGTTTTAGGCACTTGGCAGCGAATAATTTTAATGGAGCTCGACGGACCGCGCGACAGGCGCGTGCTCCTCGAATTCGTCAAAACTAGCGCTTAATCAAACGATTTTTCGCAACGCCGTCGTCTCGGCACAACAACGCGACTCGCGAAGCGCGCTGCTCGCCAGCCAAAACGTAACCGCTCTCTTCCGACAATTCGCGAGCGAACGACATTATTTCGTCGTGCGACGGCTGAAACGCGGGACCAAGGCGTTCGCGCGAAAACCCGACGGGCATGTAAGCTTTCGCTTCGACGAATTCCGCGCCGGTTTTCTCGATCAAGCGCGCATAACCAGCCGCGTCATCCAGATTAAGGTTTTTGCACAGCGTCAAACGCACTACTCGGCGCGTTTTCAGCGACGTGAATAGTTCAAGGGTTTCGTTGAGTTTCTTCCAGCCGTCTTTGACGAGCGGAGCGTTGGTTTTGCGGTAAGTCGCTTCGTCGACAGCGCACAACGAAACGTACAATTGCGTAGGCAACGCGTTTTCGTTCGCGAGGCGTTCGAGCGCTTGCGGGTTCGTGCCGTTAGTGACGATGAAAGTAGTGAAATCCCGTTTGTGGAATTCGCGCACGAGTTCGCCGAGCAACGGGTAAAGCGTGGGCTCGCCCGCGAGACTAATCGCCGCCTGATTCGGCGAAAACGCTTCTTTCACGAGCTTCTTGTCCGCCGCGTCGTTGCCTTTAAAGCCGACTAGGAGCTTGCGCTGCGCGGCGAGGCTTTCGTCGATGATTTGCGCTGGCTCGTCAACGGCGCCCTTCCATTTCGGAAGCGTTATCGTAGTATCGCGCCAGCAAAAACGGCAAGAGTGAGTGCAGAAAGGCAGCGCGGGGGTCATTTGCAGGCAGCGGTGCGAAGCGATTCCGTAAAACGCCTGCTTGTAGCAAACGCCTCTGCCGCAGAGCGCGTTCTTAGTCCAAGTGCACGTTTTAACCGCGGAATGCTTGTACTCGCCGACGATTGCGTAACCAGCTCGCCGCAAGCGCGCCAAATCTTTTGAATCAATAACTGAAAGCGAATTCAAAAAAACACCGCTCGGTTCAACGCCGGACGATTCGCGGCTGCAGGCGTTCGGCGTGAAGTTTGAGCGCGTTGCTAACCGTCTTCAAAAGCAGTACTCCGGAACCGTTAACACCGATTTGTTGAAGCTTTGGGTTGCGCGCTCCGGAAACAACGAACCAGAAGCCCGGCTGCTTCTCTTTCCTAACGAGTTGCGCCAACGCTTGCTCTTGAACTTTGCGAACAATTCGTTGCTTCACTGTATTTGAGATTCCAGGCAACGAAGCGAAAAAGCGTTTTGCAGTCATCAAATCCGCGAAACCGCGAGTATTGCGAAGCAAAACGTACTCGCGCCGCATCAAAGCGTCTTCAGCTTCCTCCGCGCGAATCACGTCGAACAAAATGCTCGCCCTGCCGGTCTGCGCTAACGTCTTCCGCGCTTCAATGCGCCGCTGCATGCGGTTAGCCGTCAACTCTTCGAGAGTCAAGCGACTCTCGCCGAAATTAAGCAGCTCGTTCAAAACCTCGTTTTCGCGAATTCGCTCCCGCGCTTCCTCAAGCGGACTCCGCGCCAACGCACCCGCCTCGCTTTCCCGCTCGGCGAGTCCTCGTTCGCGAGCAAGAGCCGTAGGCGCAACAACCATCGAAACACCTCGAAATCACGCCACGCGCTTGTAAGCGAATTCTTTTGAATCGCGCAATCTCCGCGTGGCAGGCACGTTACCGCCGCCTTGACTCGGCTGCTGCTTGAAGCCGTAACGCTTCAAAAACATGGCTTGAAACTGTTTCGCCCTGTAACGCTTGAAGAACAACTGCCTCAACTCGGCTGCAGACGCTGGTCGCCGCGGAACGCCGGCTCCAGAAGCTGCATACCGCCGTTCTCTCTGCAAAACGTCGACGAGCGTTGCGTGTTGTTTACCCCTGCCGAATGGACTGATCGGCTTAGTCAAACCGCCGAAACCTTGATCCCTGCGCCGCAATGCGTCGAACCGGTCGCGGTAAGGGTCAAGACTTTTCGCCACCGGCGTGCGCCGCCCGAAAAGTGATTGAATAATTTCCAAGTCAAAACACCTTTGCAACCGCAACGCAATATTTTGCTCGCCAGCCCGTTTATTAATTTCGCTTTATTCCGTTTTCTTTAGTTTCCTCCAGTTTTAGCTTTTCTTTTTCACCGGAAGCGCGGTTCGGCAAAAGTTAAAAGCAGGCTGCGAGAAATACAACGAGGTAAAAAAACCATGCCTGAAAAAACCGAAGAAAAAAAGGAAGGAAAAAGCGAGCAAAACGAGTTGTTCGACTTCAACGCGCTACTCGACAAGCACCTTTACAGGGAAAGCAAACCCAAAACCGTGGGGCGTTATTACCCGAGCGAAGTCGGCTCGTGCCTGCGCAAGACGTGGTTCTCCTTCAAATTCCCAATAGAGTTCGACGCGGAAAAACGCCGCATTTTCGAGACGGGAAACATTCTGCACGAGTACGTCGTTCACGTCTTCAAAAGCGGGAAAACGCCTGAAGTTGAATTACTCAAAAGCGAAATGCCTTTCGTCATGAACTGCGGCGACTTCGTCGTAAGCGGCAGAGTAGACGACGTTCTACTCGTCAAAACGAGCGGGAAAACGATTCTAGTCGAAGTCAAGAGCGCGGCACGCATGCCGCGCGGCCCAAGCAAGCACCACGCGGCGCAACTCCAATTTTACATGCACGCTACGGGCGTCCACAACGGCGCGCTCCTCTACATAGAGAAAAACACGTTGAACAGCATTGTTTACAGCGTTGCTTACGACGAGCGCGCTGCGCAAGACGGAATCCAGCGCTTCGCGGTGCTGCACAAGGCGCTTCTTGAAGACGCTGCGCCGGAGCCGGAAGCGAAGACGCACGCGGACATGCGTTGGTGGTGCGATTACTGCGAATACGCGGAACGCTGCTCCGCAACGAAGACGGGCGCGGCAAGCGGCGTGGCATGCGGAGCTCCTGAAACAACGAAGTGTCCGCCAGCTTCAAGCCAAACTGAAGTGAAAGAAGAGAAAAAAGAAGAAACGGCGGAAGCAAAGAAGCCAGCGACGTCAGCGTGGAGCTCGCCTAAACCCAAGCAGACGAAACTCGGTTTTTAGCCGTCAGAACCGCTTCACGATTTTTATTTCGCGTTTGTCGCCTTCAGGCCAAACCCCATTTTTCGGGAAACCGAATGCGAGCGCAGCGAAAACCTTGAATCCCTTCGGCAACGCCAAAGAACGCAAAACGCTTTCGTCGTCGTTCAACGAGTTCGCCATTCCGATGAAGCAACTGCCGATGCCGAGCGCGCGAGCAGTGAGAAACGCGTTTTCAGCAGCGAGCGCCGCGTCCTCCTTAACCCAATTGCTCGCGTTCTCGTCGCAAACGACGAGCACGACGAGCGGCGCGTCGTGAAAAACCGTTTTCCCCTTCAAGAAAGCGATTCGCGCCGCGAAACCCTTGACTGCACCGTATTTTTTGAGCACGAAGTCGCTGAGCTCCTTGAGCTTGGCTTCGTCCTCGATTAAAACGAAATGCCACGGCAGCACGTGCCTCGCGCTAGGCGCTTGCACCGCAGCGCCCAAGATTTTTTGAATCGCGTCCTCAGGAATTTTTTTGTGTTCAAAATCGCGCACGCTGCGCCTCGCAGCAATGCACTCGAAAACACTCATTTCGCTCATTCCTAACCACTTCCTCATTTACATATTCCGAAATCGTAATTGCATTGTAATCCTGGACAACATGGCTTGTTTGGGTCAGCTCGAACGAAACCCTCCACCAAACAACTCCCACCGCTTGGAACGCAAAACGGCGTTGGTGAAGGAGAAGATTCGGCGCTCATTTGAGAACATTTGCCGTTAACTAAACAACCGCCAGAACAGCAAGGTGTATTCGGTTCACAATTCTCGCCACTTTGAATACAAACGGGAGTTGGCGAAGCCAGACCAATTTGAGGAGCGATTGTAGGCGCTGGTGTTTTTTGAGGCGTTAGAATGCCGCCAAAGAATGTTTGAACGCCGGGAAGCGACAAAACAAAAAATATTGCGGCAAGGCAAAAAAGCGCCTTGGCTGCTTTTTGATAGCGTCGTCTAGCTAATGAGAATCCCATTGCGGCGACAATGCAAATGGCAAAAGCAATTGGGAAAATGTTTCGAATAATGAATTTTATTATAAAATCCCAAGCAAAGACGATGATAAAAAGAAATACTAACGCCATCATAAGCAAATAGTCTTCGTTCTTTCTTTTTTTCCAAGAACCATAGTCTTCAACTATAATGTGCTGTTCACGCATTCCTAACCACCTTCGCTAAAAGCAACGCATCCCACGGATTTATTTCTTGCGGACGCGCCGAGCGTTCCACAACCAAACCGCAACGACGACGCCGATTGCTGCGGCAACCCAAACCCACCACGGAAGCGCATTAGTCACGAAACACGACGAACACTCGGAACTGGAATTTGTCGCTGAAGCGGCGACCGCATCGGTGGCTAAGCTTAAGGCTAAAGAAAACACGAGGCAAAAAACGATTGCGAAACGCACGATTTCCACTCGAGAATTACAGCGCAGACATTTAAACGTTTTTTCAGTCAGCGCAATACTTCGAGTTAACCCAGTTGAGCAGAAGGAACGTCACGAAATACGCTGCAACCGCGTGCCCGCTCGTCCAACCACCCGTATAAACCAGCAGCCCAGACGAAATGAGTATCGCTTCTATTCCAGCGCCGACGCAAGCGATGAGAAAATTCGCTGGCAGCGCGATGCGCCAATCGAATTTTTTCGGGAACAACAGCGCGTACGTAGCGCCCGCGCACAACGCTATAATGAAAACTTCGCCGGGCACGCCTTCGAAACCGGGAATGCGGAAAACGTCAAGCGGGAGTAGCGAGCCTTTGCTTATCCAGTAACCCGCCCAAGCGCCCCACGACTCAAAAATAAAGTCGAATACCGCGAGAAACAAACCGAGCTTGATCATTCCGCGGTAAAGCTTCTCCTTCGGCTTCGACAACGCTAGCAAACTCGTGTAAATCCCGATTGCGACGAACATCAGGAATACCCAGACCGTCAGCGAAACGAAACCCATTTAGACTACCTCCTAAACTCGAGTGAATAGCGTTAAAACTAGGGGTTATAAAAACTTTTTCGATGACTAGCGTCGAAGCTAAGCGAGCGCGAGGCGCGCGTTTTTCAAGCGTTTTTGTTTCGCTTCATACGGCTTTTATTCGACCTTTTTCGTTCAGTCGAGCTCGTCGAACAAGTCGGCGGGCATTTGTCCGGAGAATGCCATGCTAACGGCACCTCCCTGCGCGCCACCTTCACGGGCGGAGCGAGGCTAAAAGTTTGGCGTAAAGGGTTTATAAACCGAATCCCGCCTCGCTTCCGGTAAACGCCAGTTTTTAAGGCTTTAAAAGAATTCTTAAACCGC
>CAITNU010000050.1 GCA_903893865.1 uncultured Microcaldota archaeon | reverse complement strand
CCTGTCTTCCGGCGAGCGAATACGCGCCGAATATTAGCGCGGCGAGCACGAGCGCCATTATCGCGATTGTTCCGTACTGGCGTTTTAGAAACGCTTCGGCTCCCTCGCGAATTGCCGCAGCGATTTCGCGCATTTTCGGCGTGCCTTCGTCCTGCTTCAAAACGCCTTTGGCGATGTACGCTGCTACGCAGAGCGCTATTACGCTGACGAGCACGGTAAAGACTATTGGGTCCAATCCGAAAACGTACATTCGATGCACCTCGACGGAGTTAAGCGCTGCAGCGCGTTACTGCGCGCGTTTGTCTACGTTAAGCGCGGGCTATTTAAAAAAAGGCTTTTTTTCGGTTCAAGCCGTTGCTCGTCACTCTCCTTCAACGCAAAAAATTATTTCAGTTGACTCTCTTGCAATCACGGCGATTCGAGAACTAGTCTCGAAAAGCTCAGCAATACCTCTTTCTCATCAATTGAGTAGCCCCGAGCGGATTCGAACCGCCGTTCACAGGTTCAGAGCCTGTTGTCCCAAGCCCGCGTTTGCCTTGAAACAAGGCGCGCGCGTTTGGCCGCTAGACGACGGGGCTGTCGATGCCGACGCAATTGTTTTCGCGCGCGGCGTTTATTAAAGTTTTATTAACGCGCCCGCGCTTTATTCTCGTCATGGCATTGAATATTTCCGCTTGGCTGCGCCTCGCGCGCGTCGAACACGCTTTCATTGCGGCTTTCGCCGTCGTTTCAGCGCAAGCCCTAGTCACGCGCCGCTTCGACGCCACTTTTCTTTATCCAGCGCTCGCGCCTTTCCTCGTCACCGTCGCTTCGTTCATTGCGAACGATTACTTCGATTTCGCGAGTGATAAAGCGCTCAAGCGCAAGGATCGGCCGCTCGTCAGCGGAGAAATTTCTCGCAAAACCGCTTTTTACGCTGCGGCCGCGCTTTACGTTCTCGCGCTCGCCGCTGCCGCACCGCTCCCGAAAACCGCTTTCCTGATAATTCTCGTTTACGCCGCGCTTAGCCTCGCTTACAACGCGGTGCTCAAGCGCTTGCCGCTCGTCGGCAATGCTTTCATTGCGTCGAGCATGGCTGTATCTTTTCTTTACGGCAACCTCGTAATTTCGCAGACGCTTAATTACTACGTTCTTCTCTTCTGCGCAGTGAGCTTCAGCGCGGGGCTCGGACGCGAATTCCTGATTACGCTGCGCGACGTTGCGGGAGACAAGAAAATAAGAGCGCGCACGCTGCCGATGCTGCTTGGCGCGAAGCGCACGGTTATTTTCGCGAACGCATTGATTTATTTCGCGGTGATGTTGAGTTTGTTTCCGCTAGTGGAGAAAACGATTTTCCTTCCTTACGCGGTTCTCGTGCTCGCTGCAGACGCGTTGTTCATAGCAGTCGTTCTCAAGACTTCTTTCGAGCAAGGCAGGGAAACGCTGCGCTTCGCGCGAAATGCTTCGCTTTTAGCGCTTATCATCGGCACGCTCGCCTTCGCGAGCCTCGCGCTCGCCTGACTAAGTAGGCTGAGGTCCGCAGCACACGTAAGTCGGGTTTCGAATGTCATCGAAGCAGAAACCGCAATTCTCGCAACTGCCGTTAGTGACGTGCTTGTCGTTTTCTGAAACGTTCAAACAAGTCGCTATCGCGGATTTGTCGTAAATGTGTCCGTTCGGGTTCCAATCTCCTTTCGTAGTGTAACAAGTGCTTTGCTGCACTAGGGCCGCACTACAAGCGTTTCTCAGCGCGGTATTCGAACCATGAATTGGAGGCGCAAAAAGATAGGGCAGCATATAGAGAAAAGGATTAGTCAATATCGCGAAAGCCAGCGCTCCCGCAACCGCTTGTTTCTCGCTTAATCCAAACTTTTTTGTAAAGACGAGATAGTAGAGCGCAAACATCGCAAAACCCGCGAAGATGCCTATCGATAAATCGAATAATTCCACTACGTAAATAAGCGTGGTCGTTATCGCTATCCATAAAAGCAGTTTTAAAATGTTTTCCTGCAGTGATTTCTTAGCTAACTTTAAAACGACTGCTGCGAGCGCTAGATTAACTAAATAGTTTAATGCCAAACCCAACAATAAAATCGTATAAGTATAGTACGGAATAGGTACGCCTAGCAAACTAGCATAAACAACGCCCGCGGGAACTGGAAGAAAACTATCGAGCAAAAACATTTTTTCCGCCTCCCGTCACCTCAATAATTTTCCTTTTTGTCGAGACCGAACTCGCGCCACACCGTCGCGAGCAAACTCTGCGGCGGAATGACGCCTAACTCCGTGACATAAGCGGTCACGAACTTCGCGTCGACGAGATCGAACGCCGGATTCAGAATTTCCGTGCGGTGCAAGTTGATTTTGCTTTTCGCGGCATCGCGCGCTGCGAGCACTTCGTCAGGCGAGCGTTGCTCGATTGGCTCGCTCCGTCCCCAAAGCGTGAGCGGGTCGAACTTGTGTGTGCCCGTCGCAGAGTAAAACTTTTTGTCGTACTCTGCCGCGGCGAGCGCGAGCGGTGCGGTCCCGATTTTGTTCACGAGGTCGCCTTCCGCGGTTATAGCGTCCGCTCCCACGAGAACGCAGTCCCCGTTCTTCATTTCGCGGAGCACGCTCGTCATCGCTCCGTCGACTGCTAGTCGCACGCTCAACCCGTGCGCGCTGAGCTCGGCCGCGCTCTTGCGTCCTTGCCACAGCGGACGCGTTTCGAGGCACGTGACGACCGGGCGTTTTCCGTCGTCGAAAGCGCGCTTGAGAATGCGCATGACTGTGCTCGAATGGCAATGCGTGAGCACTTTGCCGCGGCGCGGGACGAGTCGCGCGCCGTACTCGGCGATCTTGAGTTTCGTGGCGAGCGAGCGCGAGTGGTAATCGCGCGCTTCCTGCGAGACGAGGAGCTTTAATTCGCCTACGTCTCGCGCTTTGCTTTTGACTGCTTGAAGCGCGATGAAGCGCAGCGCGTTGCGCAGCGCGGGCTCGGTTGGCCTCGCGCTTTTCAGGAACTCGATTGTTTCGAGCAAGTGTTTTGAGAACTCGCGCGTCGAGCCGTTGAACGCGCGCATTTCTGCGGAGAGCGCGTCGACCGCGGCGCTTGCAACCGCTTCCGCGCCTTGGATTTTGAGGGAGCGCGTTTCGCTGCAAACGCGTTTCGTGTTTTGAGTGAATTTCAAGCGTTTTTCAACTCTCAACTGTCGAGCGCGCTTTTTTGTTTCCCGTCGTTTGGGGGAATCAGAAAAAACCTTGAACTGAAGGGGGCGATAGCCCCCTGCGGTTCGGTTTCCGCAAGCATTAATAAGGCTCGGCGTTCATTAAGTAACTCGGAGTTTTAAACCACTACTCTTGAGTGGAATAAACTCGCAAACTTTAAATTTTTCGAAGTCCTTTTGCGTTTAATGAGCCTAAAAATCGGGGAAGAAACGGAAAAGAAACAAGAAAGAAGTGGTTTTCATGAACGAAGCTAGGAAAGATTACGCGGTAATCGAGAAAGGCGGCAAGCCCGCGTCGAAGGAAGACGAAGAGCTGCTTCAATACCTAAAGGAAAGCGCGCCGAAAGTCGTCGTGATAGGCGCTGGCGGAAGCGGAAGCAACACGATTAACCGAATGGCTGAAGTGGGCATCGCTGGCGCGCGCGTGGTTGCATCGAACACCGACGCGCAGCATCTTCTCACGATTAAATGCGACAAAAAGCTCTTGCTTGGAAAGAAAAAGACGCGCGGGCTCGGCGCGGGAAGCAATCCGGAAGTCGGCGAAGCTGCGGCGGAGGAAGCGGTTGAAGACTTGCGTTCGCTTTTCACGGGCGTAGACTTAGTTTTCATTACGTGCGGGATGGGCGGCGGAACAGGCACGGGAAGCGCGCACGTGATGGCCCGCGAAGCAAAGAAAGCGGGCGCGCTCGTCGTAGGCGTCGTAACGCTTCCGTTCGCGAGCGAGGGAACTAAACGCATGCGCAACGCGCTCGACGGGCTTGAGAAGTTGCGCAAGGAAGCGGATACTACGATCGCGATTCCGAACGACAAGTTATTGTTTTTCGTTCCTGATTTGCCTCTCAATTCGGCGTTCAAAGTGGCTGACAGCGTGCTGACGAACGCGGTGAAAGGAATAACCGAGCTTATCACGAAGCCGGGGCTTGTGAACCTCGATTTCGCTGACGTGCGAACGATTCTCGGCGGAAGCGGGACTGCAGTCATCGGTTTGGGCGAAGCGGGGAACGCGGATCAGCGTGATCGCGTCGTGCAGGCCGCGGAAAAAGCACTCGCGTCTCCGCTGCTCGACCTCGACTTGAAGGCGTCGAACAAGGCGCTCATAAACATTACTGGCGGCAGCGACATGACGCTCGGCGAAGCGGAGGCGGCGGTGCAGGCTATTAGCAAGAAGATGGCGAAGGACGCGCACATTATTTGGGGCGCTTCAATTGATGATTCGAAGGAAGCGGGGATTCACGTTCTCGCGGTAATCGCTGGAATAACGCCTCACTTCGATTCGGGCGGCAGCGCGCTTCCCGAGGCGGTCGAAGATCTGAGCCTCGAATTCGTTTGAATTTTTTTATTTTGATTTTTATTTTGTTTTGTGTTTGGTTTTGTTTTGATTTTGTTTGATTCGTTTCGGAGGGGATTTGGTTTGTCTCTCAAAGAATCTTTCGATTCGTTCGTCGTGCAAAGCAAGCGCGTGATTGCGATTACGCACAAGCCGAGCCAAGCCGAATATCGGCAAATGAGTTTGACGACGGCTATAGGCATGATTATAATCGGAGTCGCGGGTCTGGCTATTTCAACTATCGCATTGTTGTTTAAAGGCAAATTCTGAAAACTGAAAATCGAATGAAATCGAGGAAATCCGAACGGGGTGTTTTATCGTGTTGTTCGCTTACCGCGTGACTGCAGGACAGGAAAGCATAGTTGCTGACCTTCTCCAAGAAAAAATCAAGAAAACGCGCGCGCCAATAGCCGCGCTCATAGTCTCGCCTCGATTGAAGGGATATCTAATCGTCGAAGCGTCGAACGAAGTGGAAGTAAAACGCTTGACCGCCGGCGTGCCGCACGTCAAGGGCGTGCTCTCAAAAACGATTTCGCTCGGCGAAATAACGGAGTTGCTCGAAAGCAAGCCGCAGGAACTCACGCTCGTAAAAGGCGATCTAATCGAAATCACGAGCGGCCCGTTCAAGGGAGAGAAAGCTAAAGTAGTGCGCATCGACAAGGAGAAGGAAGAAGTAACCGTCGAGCTCGTGGAAGTCGCGGTTCCGATTCCCGTCACGATAAAGCTCGGCACGATAAAGCCGCTGCCGCAATAGGCGTGGTAGTCGTTTTTTCTAATTCAAGCAGCTCGGTATCACGCGCACCGCGCCCTGATATTTAGGTATCCCTTCATGCGCCGTGTCATCACTGCAGCAAACACCTTTAGCGCATCTAGATGAAGATGGTCCGTATTTTTTGATGTCACAAGAGTATTTTCCGGTGTATTCATCGAGCAAATTGACGTTGCGGACGCTCTTACTGGCTTCCACCACTTGGCCGTTTCCAACATATATTCCCACATGAGAAATCGGCAGGTGCAGATTTCCAGGGTACGTTTTAGAAAAAACTAGATCTCCTTCACGCAAGTCGCTCAGATCCGGAGTTTCCGTCTGGCCGTTTACTTGTTTGCCTAAGCGCAGAACTTTATTGTACAAATCGTTAGCTCCGTCCGTGCGTTCAATTCCTGAAATTCCCGCTTCCTTCAGAATAACGCTGACGGTGCAGGCGCAGGCCCTTCCTTGCTTAGTCACATCAGCGCACTCATCGGGCGGCGTTTGGCTTTCCGCGTATCGGTTGGCTATTCCAGCTACGCGACTGGTGTCTTGAAGACAGTTGCCGTTTAAACTTTCCGTCGGTTTTTCGCTAGTTGACGGTTTCGTTTCAGGTGGATTCGTTTCGGAAGTGGGCGTCGGTGCAGGCAATTCTTCAACGTCCTCAGCGGGTTCTTCCTCGACTTTCGCTAGGTCCACGTGTTTGACGGTTATCTTTACGGGCACGCTTCTTTTTTCCGTTGGAAGCAGCGAAAACGATAACTCGATTTGTCCGGAAACCGAGTCGAAAGGAATTTTTTCGTTTTTAATCGCGCTTTTCACGTTCGCGCTTACCGTAACGAGGTACCCTGCCGCGTCCTGCTCCGCGGAAGCCTTCAAATATTTAGCGGCGTTTCCGTTGACGGAATAGAGGATTTGCCCTAAGTACGTTGTTGGTTTCAAGTAAAAGGTTTTCACGTCGCTCGGGCGGGCTTCCGTAACGTTGAACGTTATGCTTGCCGGAAATTGCGGGAGCATTTGCTGTAAATCCTCCTTCGTAGGCGTTTTCGGCTGCGTCGGAATCGGAAACTTGATTTGCTCGATTTTCGGCGTGGGCTTCGGCGGAGCCGCGCGCTGCGCCGCCTCGATTTCATCGTGTATCTCGTCGACGTACTCCTCCACCGCGTCGACGTAATCTTCGAACGGGTTTTGCTGCTGCTTGATTTTAGCGAACGCCTTGTTCACGGTTTCCTCAAAAGCTTTCGCTTGCGGCAAACCCAAGCCGAGTTCGGCGATTTTCGCTAGCACCGGCAGCAGCTTCGAACGCTGAAACGCAGTCAAATCCGGTTCTGTCACGAGGCGCACCGGCGTTTTTTCAGCGAAATTCTTGTTTTGCGAGCTGGCAGAGAACGATACGCGCTCGTTTTTGCCGAGTTCGACGTCAGTGAGTTGCGTCAACGGGCTTAAAACCATGTGACGCGTCGCAAGCGTTTCCCCGTCTCTCACAGCCGCGGCGTCGGCGTCGGACAACTTCGTTTGCGGGAATACTTCCGCGACGCTGAATTTCGCGGTTTCCGGTCCTTCGTTCGAAATCGTTTCCTCGTCAGTGGAAACGCCTTTCCCGTCGGGCGCAGTCGTCAAGCTTTCGGAATGCAGCAGGTACTTCCCGTAATCGTAGTCTTGTTCGGCGGCGGACGCGTTTGGCTTGAGCGTCGCGGCAGGCGAAGCGCTAGGCGTTGTTTTCGGCGTGGGACTCGCTTGCTGCGGTTGCTTCGCGCAGCCGGCGAAGGCGATTGCGAGCGCGAGAATAGCGATTAACGCGATTGTCCGAACAAGCGGTTTTTGCACGCGTTCGTTACGCGGCCGCGAAATTTAAAGAACGCGAAAAAAACAGAACGCGAAAAAACGAAAAAACTAAAAAGGGTTTCCAGCGTTTGCGGGGGCGGATGGAGGAAGCTTTTAAATGCCTGTCGGACAAAATAATTGCTCTTCTGTTCCGCTTGTTACGCTTGACGGCGCAGCTTCAAGATTAGGCGAGTTTAAGCGATTCTGGGCAACAAGGAAAAATTCAGGTGATTGTTTTGGCGAAAATAACGGTTCAAGCGATGGTTGAAGGCGGCAAGGCGAGTCCCGCCCCCCCGCTGGGTCCGAGCTTGGCGCCTACGGGCGTGAACATAGGGCAAGTGATTGCAGCGATTAACGAGAAGACGAAGGAGTTCGCGGGCGTTTCAGTGCCGGTTAAAGTCGTCGTAGACAAGGCGGCGAAAACGTTCGAAATCGAAGTCGGCACTCCGCCTACTAGCGCGCTCGTAAAACGCGAACTCGGATTAAAGGAGCCGGTGAAGGAAGAGGCGGGCGTGAAAGGCAAGAAGACGATAGGCGACTTGTCGTTCGAGCAGGCAGTGAAAATCGCGAGGTCGAAGCAAAGCGCTTCGCTCGCGCGCTCACTGAAGGCGAGCGTCAAGGAAGTCGTCGGCACGTGTTTGAGCCTCGGCGTGACGATCGATGGAAAAAACGCGAAAATCGTCACGAAGGAAATAACTGAAGGCGTTTACGACAAGCAGCTTAAGGAATGATTTGACTGCTTTGCTGTAATTTGCTGCAATCGCATCGTGAGCGAGGGAGTTGTTGCGTTTTGAAGGTTTCGAGAAAAGACTTGTTGTACTGGGGGACCATCGCCATAATCGCCTTCTTCTTCCTCGAATTCTTTTGGCCGATGATGTACTCGCAAGAACAAGCCGCGCCGACTCCGTCGCCGGAAGCGCCGACGACTTTCATTGGCAGTGCAATAGTTCAAGCCAAAATAATGTATTTTTCTGACGAGGCATACGTTTTTTGCAATTCTTCCAAAGCGAATTTTATAAAATCTCTGGAATCGGTTTCAGGAACGTATAAACATAACGGGCCTTGGGCTGCAGACGATTTTTCGCTTTACATAAACGCTACTAATGAAACTCAAGACCGCGAGGTCATCGAGCGCCTAAACACTATAATTAGCTCCGAGTGCGGCGAAGGATCGGTAGTCATGCGCAATGCGGGGTTGAACCTTACAATAGGCGATGTGACTGAAAAAACAAATATTACTTTTCAGAGTGAAAAATCGTTTAATGATTCGCGAACCTCCACGCCTCAAGACTTGTTGAATGCTTTCCGCAACCACCCGTTTCGCATGGGAACCCTTGAGATTGAGGGCTTCGTTGAAGCGGTTAATTCGGTAAATAACACGGTTCCAGTTTCTATAGCCGTGAATATGGTTGGAACAGACCTGGATAGTTATAACCCTTTCCCGCGTCGAATCGAGCAGCTTCGCTTCACAAAACCGTTCGTTCAGTGACTCAGTGATTCGCGCATTAAAACGTTGATACGGTGATTTCAAAAAATGGCTAAAATCGAAAAAGCAGTCCAAGCAGAAAAAATTGAAAAAAACGAAAAAACAGAAAAAGCGGAAAAAGCCGACAAGCCAATTCACGATGCAGCGGCGAAGCATTCCAGCGTCGCCGAGGCAGGCGATTTCGTCGCGCTCGAATTTACGGGCAAAACCAACGGCAAGCCTTTCGAGTCGTCTGGCGCGAAGCCCGTGCTAGTCGCAGCCGGCAAAGCGCAGGTAGTGCGCGGGCTCGACGAAGCGCTCGTTGGAGCGCGAGTAGGCGAAAAGCGGAGCGTAGCGATTCCGAAAGAAAAAGCTTTCGGGGAACGAAATCCAGAGCTCGTTCGCCTCGTTCCGTTGCAGAAATTCAAGGAACAAGGGATTTCGCCTGCGCCGGGACTCGTCATCGACATCGACGGAGCGCGTGCTCGAGTGCAAAGCGTGAGCGGAGGACGCGTGCGCGTCGACTTCAACCACGACCTCGCTGGAAGCGAAGTCGAATACGATTTCGAAATCAAGCGAATTTTCCGTTCGCCGAAAGACAAGCTCGACGCGCTGACCGAAGATCTCCTCGGGCAGTTCGAAGCGAAAACCGTTTTCGACGCGGTAGCCGGAGTCGCGCGAGTGGCAGTGCCAGCGAAGGCGCGCAAGGATTCGGATTTCCTCGTTCGCAAGCTGCGCTTTATTTCTAACGTGCTGCAGTTCGCCGCTCCGGAAGTCAAGAAAGTGGTTTTCGAGGAAGAATACGCGCTGCAGTGAAAACCTTTACGAGCTCCCAATTATTTCCGTTCCCTAAAAGCGTCCGCTCGTTTTTTATTCGTTAGCGCCGTTCCCTTACGCATGCCTTCAAATTTGTTTTCCCGCGCAGCCGATTCCGAACGCGCAAATTCAGAGCGCGGAAACGAACGCGGAATATTCAAGAACGAGGACGCGCTGCACCCCGAATTCATTCCCGACTCGCTTCCGTGCAGGGAGGAAGAATTGAAAGCGCTTGCCGCGTGCCTCGAGCCTCTCGCTGACGGTTCCGCGGGCGAAAGCGTTTTCCTGCACGGACCGCCAGGCACGGGGAAAACCGCGAGCGCGCGTTTCGTCGCGCGCTCGCTGCAAGAATATTCGCAAAAAACTGTTCAGGCGTACGTTAACTGCTGGCACGATTCGACGCGGCAGGCAGTTCTTTCTGCGACCGCGCGGGCGTTCGGCGAGGCGCTGCCGCGCCGCGGGCTCGCGAGCGACGAGTTTTTTTCGCGCATAATTCAAAACGCGCGCAACACGAAGCGCGCGCCGCTAGTTGTGCTTGACGAGTTCGACCGCTTGGCGCACGCGGGACAGGATTCGGTTCTTTACGATTTCGCTCGCGCAGGCGAGACGAGCGGCGTGGCGTTCACGCTAATCCTCATTTCCAACGACGCGCTCGCGCTGCGGCGTTTGGACGAGCGGGCGTTGAGTTCGCTTCGGCCGCACAGCATGGAATTCGAACGCTATTCTCCGCTAGAACTAAAAAAAATTCTGGGCGAACGCGCGGCAACAGCGTTTTTCGAGGGCGCCTGCCCGAAAAGCGTGATCGCGTTGTGCATCGCGTTCGCCGCGAAAAAAAACGGGGATGCGCGAGTCGCGTTGCGCGCGTTGTACGACGCGGGCAAGCGTGCGGAGCGCAGGGGCGCGCAGGAAATCAGCGAAAACGACGCGCGGCAAGCGTTCGGCGGGCAGGAGGAGCGCACCGCGTCGCAGGAAAAGCGTTTGGTGGGATTGACTGACGTCGAAAAAGAAATCATCGCTGTCCTCCGAAAGAGCAAGGCGCCGTTGTCGTCGGGCGATTTGTACGAGAAGCTCGCGGCGGGCGTTTCGGGGAAGGACGGCGTGGGGCTCAGCGAGCGTTCGCTGCGCGATTATCTTAATTTGCTCGTGACGAAGCGTTTGCTTGTTGTCGAAGACGTTGCGGGCGAGAGCGGTCGAGGCAAGACGCGGTTGTTCCGCCTAGCGTGACTCGATTTTCAATCAAATTTTCTTGACCATGTAGTAATCGCGCAAAGCGTAGCCTCGCTTGCGGTAATACGGCCGAGCGCCGACACCGCTGAGAACGAACAAGCGTTTCGTGTCGAATTCGCTTGCGGCGATTTCCTCTGCTTGCGCAAGCAGCTTCGCACCCAAACTCTCGTGCTGGAGCGCGCCGCGGCGGCGAATGCCAACCGGAATTTGTTCCCCGCACACGCGCAGTTCCCTAATGCCTGCGCGTTCATCAGCGTCTTCATTAAACCTTAACCGAAGGAAAGCTAGGAGCGAATCGCTTGCCTCATCGTCGAAGCTCAAAAACACTTCGCGTCCTCCGCTCGCACGGTAATCGATTCGGTTGAGTTCCGCTTCGTCGAAAGCGACGCGCGTGCCGTGGATTTCGCGGAATCCCGCTTCGCGGCAGCGGATGCACTCGCATTTGCCGCCCATCGCTGCGAGTTCGCTTTGAGCAAGCTCGCGCAAATTGCTTTTATCCACGCCTGCCGCGATGCGGCGAACGGGAATGTCGCGGTCAACGCGCATGATACGACAGTAGCGCGGAACAAAGCGTTTGCAGAGCGCAATCGCGCGCGCTGCTGTCGCAGTATCGTAAGGCGTGAATCGCCCGCGCTTCCATTCCGCGTAAAGCGGCGTTCCGGGAATCACAAGGCAAGGATAAATCTTGAGTCCGTCAGGCTTGAACCGCTCGTCGGAAAACAACTCGCGAAATTGCGCGGCGTCGCCTTCAGGCGTCGAGTAAAGCCCGGGCATCACGTGGAACGTAATTTTGAGGAAAGCATCCTTGCAGTTTTTTGTCGCGTCAGCGACTTCCGCGAGCCCGTGCCCCCGCCGCACTTTTTTGAGTACGGCTTCATCAAGGCTCTGCACGCCGATTTCGATGCGCGTTCCCCCGAATTCGATGAAGCGCCGCACTTGCGCCGCTCGGCAATAGTCGGGCCGCGTTTCGAAAACGAGGCCCGTCACGCGGTGCTTTGCTTTCTCATTCAGTTTTTGCGCTTGGATAAGGTTCACGCTTCGCTTGCCGTTGAACGCGTCGAACGCGCTTTTAACGAAATCGTGCTGGTAGCGCGGCGCGAGAGAAGCGAACGTGCCACCCATAACGATTAATTCGCACTTGCTAGGCTCGTGGCCTATCGCCTCCAGCTGCGTCACGCGCGCCGTCACTTGCCTGCCTGCATCGAAATTGTTTTGTTTGGCGCGCAGCGCTGCCGGCTCTTCGCCGGTATAACTTTTCGGCGCGTTTGGCGCGGTTGGGCAGTAAGTGCAGCGGCCTGGACAAGGCGCGGGCTTCGTCATTATTGCTATCGCGCAAATCCCGCTGGCGCTGCGCATTGGCCTCGTCTTGAGCGCGCGCCGTTGGCTAAGCGGCAAATCCGCAAGGAATTCGCTTGTGCGCGGCACGCTCGCGAGCCCCCGAGCTCGGGCTACGCGCCGTTTGTGCGCCTCGAATTCTTTTCTGTTTGCAGTCGTGTTCATACGTGTTCAATTATGCCTTCGGCTGTTTAAAGTTCTTGACTTTGCGCGCGTGCGCGCTTTGCGTTGAGGCGGCGGCGACTTTTGTTGCGGCGTCCAGCGGTTTTCAGCTCAGTAGTCGTGCTATGAATCCTAGTCCCGCATGAATCGGTTGCTCCGCGCTTGGAAAGAGGAGAATGCCGTTCGCGACGGCGAGCATGTCGTTCCACAACGACGAAAGCACGACGAGCGTGCCGCGGTCTTCCTTGAAAATTAGGGGACTCGAGAGCGATTCCGCTCGGAAAGAAAGCGCGTATTCGCCGCGTTCTTTCTCGCTGAGCTCAATGGGGAGAACGGTTTCAGAGTTGTGCCTCAAAAAAGTTTTTTGCGTCAAGCTCGGCGCGGAAGGCAATCCGTTCACGCTTATCGCTACAGCGTCGCTAGCGCTGCTCTTGCTTCCCAAATGCAGGTAGTAAAGCGCCGGCTGGTCGACGCCAACGCTCAAGGTTTTTTGTTCCAGATACGCATCAAGCACGTCTCGCGACACGCGCACTTTCGCGACCGCCTCGATTGGCGCAACGCCTTCGTACTCGTCTATCGCTCGGATTTTGAAATAATACTCTCCGTCGCTCGCGTCAGGCGCGACTGTAACGAATGCATGCATTGGCTGCTCGTAGAATTTCGCGTCTTCAGCGCTCCAACCGGAAGGAAGCGTTTCGCGCGCGACGAACATCTTGTCCCACAACGCCTCGCTCTTGTACGTTATTCCCGTCGCGTCTTCCCCGGTTTCGCGCATGACAACTAGTTCCAGTTTTTGTCCGGGGCCGACGACTCCCAAATCGATTTCCGCGCCAGGCGCGGCGGTAAGCCGTATCGGTTCCGTGACGAGCAAGTGGCTGGCGCTTACGGCTGTAACCGCGGTGACGTTTAAAACAACAGTCAAGAGAACGAACAGCGCCTTGTTCACGAAAACCACCTTCAACAATTTGAAATTTCTGCGAGCGTGAAAACCGCGTTTCTCTTTACAGTGCGGCGATTAAAAACGCTTGCTTTCTAACGTTCTCGCGGTGCGAAAAAATGCGTTGCTTCCTTGCTCTCGAAATCCCGCCCGAGGTTCGCGAAAGGCTGGCGCAGGTGGGGCGCGAAGCGAAGCGGCTCGGCGTGCGCGGTTCGTTCGTTGCGACGGAGCAGATTCACGTTACGCTAGCGTTTTTCGGGGAAATAAGCGAAGCTGAAGCGCTGCAGAAAAAAGAAATTCTCGAGCGCGAGTGCGCCGGCGCAACGCCGTTTCGCGTTCGCGTAAAAGGAATCGGTTTTCTTCCCGACGCACGCAAGCCGCGAGTTCTTTACGCCGCGATTGACTCGCTGGCGTTGGTCGCGCTTCAAGCGAAACTCGCCAAGGCATTGTCTTACGACGAGGGACGCGCCTTCCACGGCCACGCGACTATAGCGCGCGTGAAGCAAGGCAACAAACCTGACGTGCTGCGCTTGCTTGCATTGAAATTCGGCGCCGCCGATTTCGGCGCTTTCGAAGCGAGCGAGATCGCTCTCAAGAAAAGCATTTTGACGCCTGAAGGCGCGGTGCACAGCGATTATGCGCGAATTCCGCTTGCTTCCCCGTCCGCTCCTACAATGGTTTCTTCCACTTGAAGCGCGAGAGCATCAACGCCGCGATAACGAACAACGCGATCCAAGCGTTTTCAGCGAGAAGCCAAACGCTTAAGACTACGAGCACAGCCGCGACTGGAACGATGAGCCCGTAGTAGTGCGTGCGGTCTTCTTGGACGTTGAACCACGCGAGGCGAACGAGCGCTGCGAGCAAGTAAGCGAAAACCGCCGCATAACCCAAACCGTAAGGCGCGAGAACGAGCGGTGCAGCCCAAACCGCGTACGCAACAGGCGCCACTCCGAAAGCAACCGCGTCGCACAACGAGTCTAGTTCCTTGCCGAACGGGTTCGCTTCGTGCTCGGCGCGAGCGATTTTTCCGTCGAAATAATCCAGTACTGCACTCAGCAAAAGCGCGAGCGCGGCGAAATCAAGCGGCACAAGCGGCGAGTAATGCGGCGCCGCGCCGCAAGCGATGAGAATGACGAATAGTCCGAGCGCGGCGCTGGCTAGCGAAAACAAGTCCTTGAATTTCAGTTTTGCAGGGTGCTCTTCCACGAGTTTGCTTACGCCGCCGGCTTATTAAAGAATTTGCTGCGTTTCGCTGCGTTTCCCTGCTTTTTGCAGACGCCTTTTTACGAATGTTTTAAAACAATCAACGGGCATTAAGATACGCTTCGAAAAGCGCGTAAAGCGTTTTTCAAAAAGGGGCCTGTAACTCAGCCTGGTCTAGAGTGCCAGTCTTATACGAAGCGCGCGCCCCCGCTTTTCGCGGGACGCTCGCAGCTGGGTGAACTGGAAGGCCGGGGTTCAAATCCCCGCAGGCCCACTAAGCTCTAAAGCTATTTTTTTTCGTTCGAGTGAAAAAACAAATGCGGCGCTTCAAAATAATTTCGTTCGACCTCGACGGCACGCTAGTCGACAAGCGCTTCGACGACGAAATGTGGTTCAAGGAAGTGCCGAAGCTTTACGCCGCGAAGCACGGCGTTTCGTTCAAGCAAGCTTACCGCGAGTGCCGCGCCGCTTACGACGCGGTCGGAAACTATAGGCTAAACTGGTATCGAATTTGTTATTGGCTCAACCGATTCGGAATACGGCGCAGCCGCAAGCTAATCATGCGCGACTTGCGGCGCTTCGCAAAGCCTTACTCCGACGCCGCGCCTGTCCTGCGCTCCCTCAAACGCAAGGGCTTTCGCGTCGTAGTAGTTTCGAACGCGGCGCCTTGCTTTCTCGAGTTCAAGCTCGACGCGGCTGGACTGAGCCGATACGTCAGCGAGCGTTTTTCCGTTTCAGGCCGCTTTGGCACCGTGCGGAAATCGAAGCGCGTATATGCTCGCTTGTGCCGCGTGCTGCGCGCGAAACCCCGCGAAATCGTTCACGTCGGCGATTTCCGCGACTTCGACTTCGACCAGCCGCGCGCAGCGGGAATAACCGCTTTTCTCTTGAATCGCGGCCGCAAGCACAAGCCGCGCAGCGCCGCGGAAAAGTTTTTCTTCGTGCGGAATCTCAAAGAGTTCGAAAAAAAGCTCAGCTTGCTCTAGCTTCTACACATCACTGTTCAAATTATAAACACGCTCGTAGATAGTTTTTCCATGAAACGCCCTGTTTTCCTGGTTTCAGCTTTGCCTTCTCTAAGTTTCCGCTTTAACGTCAGAAGTTTGCGTTTGCGGCGCTTATACGAAAAAGCTTTGAAAGAGCGTCTTGAACTGATTTCTACTCTACGTCGCGAGAATCTTGACGTTAGAGCAGCGGTTCTCGTTGAAAGCAAGCGCGGAAAGTTGAAAATTGCTTCCGACTACCGAAAGTTCGAGCGCCTCGCTAAACGCCGCGGAGCGCGAATCGTAAATATACTTGATCGCGGCCAGTACGATACCCTTCCTTGGGTTAGAAACTCATACACAGCGATTTCTGAGCCTACTACGTCAGTGACCAAAATAGAAAATTTTTGGTGTTCCAACGGAGGCGCAGTCATTCCCGCTGGAGGAAAAAGATTGCTAGTTAGTGACGCGCTTGTGCCTCCTATGATAAACTTACTGTCCGAAAATTCACTGCTCACAGAAGAAGTTCCTTCAAGTGAACGCCTTCAAAAAACTTTAGATTTTTTGCGCTCTAAAAATTTTGAAGTCGAGGTAGTGCCGCACGGTTTCGGTTATATCTCGCGCGGAAAAAAAGTTTGGTCTAAAGATATAGACTATAACCTTAATGTTGAGCCTGGGACGAAAACGCTTGTAGTGGAGCCGGAGTATTACAACTCGAATAAAGCTAGACTAAACGAAATCGCTTCAAAATGGGGCTTAAAAATAGAATCCCATGAAAAAGCAGACCCGAATTTTCTAGTTCTCGAACCGGGCAAGGTTGTCGTATCGAAAGACTCGAAGGAAACCATAAATGCTTTGCGGAATCGAGGTGTGAATGTCGTAGTCGGTCCGTCATTCAAACACAATAAAGCTTTGGGAGAACACGGCGTATCCGGTGAGCGAGAGGCTTTGGGCGGCGGCATTCGCTGTGCCACCAACGTTTTATCTCCTGGAATCCGTTTAATCGCGCCTAAAAAAATGTCTTTACAGGTTTTTAATCCAATTTTCTGAACGCGGAGTCGATTTTTTGATTAACGTCGTTTTCGCTGAAACCGCGCTCGAGCTCGTGCCGAGCGAAATTCAGCGCACGCCGCAAGTGTTGGCTGAAGCGAAGCGCAGGCGGAAAGCGGCGGGCGAACTGCTCCTCGACGCGAACAAGCATTACGCCGCGATGAGCGCGCTGGCGAGCAAGGAAAAACGGGGGCGACCGGACATCGCGCACGACTTGTTGAAGTACGCGCTTGATTCGCCGCTCAACAAAAACGGCGCGCTCAGGGTTTTCATGCATTGCCGCGGCGATTACGTCCTGAAAGTAAGTTCCGAAACCAGGCTTCCGCGTTCTTTCAACCAGTTTTGCGGTCTCATCGAGGATGTTTGGAAAAAGAAAAAAATTTGCGCTGGCGGCAAGACGCTGCTTGAATTGCAGAAGCAAACGCTCGGCGAACTGCTTGCGGAAATAGGCTGCGTTACCCTCGTTTTCGATGCGAGAGGCGAGCAAACGAGTTTGCGCTCGCTCGTGAAAAAACTCGAGAAACTCGCGGGAAAGGAAAAGGATTTCACCGTCGTCATCGGCGGTTTCCCGCACGGCGATTTTGAAAACAAGTTGGCGCTTGCGGATTTCGAGCACGTTGCTTTGACTGGAGGCGAACTCACTGCGCCCGCGGTCCTTGCGCAAGCTCTAACCTGCATTCAAATGGCGCTAGAAAAAGAGAAATAATTATTGAACGTTTCAAGAGATTTTATCGAAGACGCGCTCATCATGCCACTCCGCCTTGCGTTCGCCCACGAGCTTCTTGATTTCAGCCGCGCTGAACCACTTGGTTTTCACGCCCTCAATCGGCGAACCCTTCTTTTCGGAATCCAGCTTGACCTTAAAAATGATGTGCAACTGCGAATACTTCGATTCCTTCTTCTTGCCGTGCGCGAATTCGATGACGCCTTCAGGATACGCTTCGAAACCCGTCGCTTCGCGCACGTGCCTGCGCACAGCGTCGAGCACGCTTTCGCCTTCGCGAACGCGGCCTCCCGGCGTTTCCCACGCCTTCTCCCAATCCTGGTGAGCTAGGAGAAAACGGTTCCCGTCTTGTATCAAGGCACGAACGCTTAACTTGTATAACTCGTCTTCCGCCATTCAACCCACCGTTTCAACCCACCGTTTTTTTCAGCATCCTTAATTAAATTCGAAGTCGTATTTATGGTTTGCCATGAATATAAACGACGTCGCGCGGCGCAGGTGCGAAAAACTTTTGCTGCTTGCGGCGCGGACGCTGGACTCGGATGAAACGCTGGCGAAGCGCTACGTTTCGCTCGCGCGCCGAATCGCCGCGCGCCATCGTTTGCCTCTAGGCAACAAGGCATTCTGCAAGGAGTGCGGTCTTCCGTGGATTCCTGGGAAAACCGTGCGCGTGCGGCTCGGCAGGAAGCGCGCGGGCAGCGGAAAAACAGTTTTATATACCTGTGTTTGCAAGAATACTCGACGGTTTCCTTATTCTAAGAAAACCAAAGAAAACAAGCAAATCAAACACTAGCATAAGCGATTATAGCTGAAAAGCAGCTGAAAAAATTGGAGGGATTGTTTTGCCTTCGGCTCTAGACGTTTCGCCCGACGCGCTGATAACGCGGGTTGCGGCGGAACTCAAAAAAACTGAAGCGATTAAGACGCCCGACTGGGTTTTAGGCGTCAAGAGCGGCTCGCACAACGAGCGCCCGGTAGCGGAGGAAGACTTCTGGTTCACGCGCTGCGCTTCGCTGTTACGGACGCTTTACATTCACGGCAACAAGGGCGTGCGCCGTTTGCGCCACAAGTACGGCGGAAGGCAGAGGCACGTCGTTCACTCGCCTCACCACAAGCCAGGCGGCGGCAAAATCATTCGCGTCGCGCTGCAGCAGCTCGAGAAAGCGGGGCTCGTGAAAAAAGAGAAGACTGGCCGCGTAATCGCGCCAGCTGGCTTGGCGTTGCTCGACAAAGCTGCAGCCAACAAGTAGAAATTGCTGTTTAAATTGTTCGGCGCGTGAGCGCTCATGGAGGAAAACGATTCGCAGGATTCACGTGACTCGCAAGCGGAAAACGCGCGCGCGGCGCAACTCGAGGAATTGCGCAAAGCCCGCGCCGCGGAGTTGCAGGCGCGCTCGGTTTTGAAGCAGATTCTCGAGCCGGCAGCGTACGAGCGGCTCGCAAATATCCGCGCCGCGAACGCGGAACTTTACTCGCAACTCGCGCAATTGTTTTTGTATTTGGCGCAGAATGGGCAGCTTAAGTCGCGCGTGAGCGAGGCGCAGTTGAAGGAATTCGTTTCTCGGCTCATCGCGAAACAGCGGCGGGAAACGAAAATCGTGCGCGTGAGCAAGTAATTGCGATAGAAAGCAAAAACGGAATAAAATCGAACTGAAAAAGAGAGTGGTTTTGGATGTCGAAGAACAAGAGTTTCGAACGCAAGCGTTTTCTCGGGAAAAAAGCGAAGCAGAACCGCCGCATCCCGATTTTCGT
>CAITNU010000049.1 GCA_903893865.1 uncultured Microcaldota archaeon | reverse complement strand
CACTTTTTGGTTTCAGCTACCGCTTTATTCTTCGCATCCTCAGTCGTCTTCTGCAAATTGCCGAAAGAAGCCGCGTAACCAGCTTGCGCTGTTTCGTAATCCGCGTCTGAAGCTACGGGTGGCGTTCTGCCGACTTCGTCGCTCCACTTCGCAATCGTTTTGCCGCCGTCTTTCGCGCTCACCGGCGGAATCTCGGGCTGGAAAATGCTTTTGAAAACGTCGCGCGTATTGAATTTCTCGTTGTTAACTACTAGCACCGTCGTGTAACCAAGTACTCCCGCTTCCTGCGGCGTGTTCGGCACATCGGCAGGCGAGCGCTTGGCGAACAAGCACGCGTCGTTCTCTTTCGGGCAAAGCGTCGAAGCGTCGCTCACGTCCATTTGACTCAAGCAACTCTTGCTTTCACCGTACTTGTTCTTCTCTTTGCTTGAAAGGTAACAATAAGCGCGCGTGGTGGGCGTTCCGCCTTCGTAGTGGAAAGCGAGCACGTGGCTAGAGAAACGGTTGTTGAACTCGGCGCGAACTGGCTTGCCTTCAACTCGAAACGCGAACAAAACCAGCGCTCCTGCAGCTGCGCCAGGTCCTTGGTTGATTAAAGAGTTTCCCAACCCTCCAAAGATTCCTTTACCGCTTTTAGCTGCACTAATTAATTTGGGTACCATTGTGAATCCAGTGATACCAATCGGGATGCCGAACATGGCGAGTTGCCCTAGGTTGAGTCCCTTCTTCGGCTGTGTGCCGCCTTGTTCTACCGTGGTGGAGTCGGCGAAAGACAACGCGGTGGTAGCGGCGCGCGTTGAAGCAATCGATTGTGGTGCTTGCGTTTGCTTCAAGTCCGCAAAATCGATTTTACGAAGTCCAGTTGATTTTACCTCTGACAGTAGTGGCAGGGGATTAGTTTTTGAAAATGTTTGCCAACCTGTTACTTCACTCTTAAACAAATTGGGTCCGATGAAATATTTTGTAGCGCTACCTTGAACTCCGGTAGCAGGCATATATTCCGAAACCAGTCCTGAACCTGTTGGATTTTGATAGGTTATTTGCCAAAGTTTATTTTTACCTACAGAATCGTAAGCCGCGCCAGTTATTTGAGCCGGAATTGGTGCTGTACCCAAGCCCTGTTTGGAAACCCAATACGCATTCTCCGCGGTTGGATCAACAATCTTTCCATTTGCCGTGTAAGCTATCTCTTTCCATACGTCTGGGCTTTTTCCAATATTATCATTTATTAGCTTAACGGATACACTTCTTCCTGTTACAGCTGGTGGTTTGGGCTGAGAGGGTAGGGTAGATGGCGCCAAAGGCTGAACGGAGGGTACTGGCGAAGGAATTGTTGTGGTCGTCGGCGGTTTTTTCGCGGCTCGCGCGGCTTGAATCGCGCCCCACGCGATGTTGAACACCTTGCCGCCGAGATACACGATTCGCGGGTCAGAATTCTTGCCGAATGCAGTCATGCCTATAACGAAAAGCGAGTAACCGGCAGCGTCGCGTCCCGCGTTAGTCCAAGTAGTCGCATCCCAAAAACTCGTGGTGGTACGAGGAGCACCGCTGCTAGTACGCTCTATTACTGTTCCCGGTTTGCCGAAAGTGCTTCTGCCACTTACTGTAAAACCGGCAGTCAACCCGTCGACTGTTCCTTGCGCTAACGCAACCATCGCCATGTGCGTGCAGAAATTAATTTGAGCGCACCCCGAAGCGCCTTTCCTGAACACGTTTTGCATCACGAGGTTAGCCACGCAAGGCGCGACGAAAACGCTTGCAAACGCTTGCGCGAACGCGCGTATCGGCGAAGGATTTTCTATAGCAATAGACCACCCTACGAGTGCGCCGATGGCTACGCCGTAAGCTGTGCCGATGCTTGCGCGCGCTGCAGCCAAGTTGCTCCAGCACTGCCCCATATCCTCGTAAAACGACGACGGGTAAACACCGTTCTTGCCGCTCGGGCTCGTTCGCTCGATTTTGTGCAACGCGACGCTTAAAGCGGCCGCTTGCTTCAAATCGAAATCGTTGTTTTCAGCGTAATATAATCCAACGTATGCTTGCTTGAAGTGCGCCCAACGCTGCACCGTAGTCTTAACGTCAATAAAATTAACTCCAAGCAATTTGTCTTGCGGTTGCACCGTGTTTCCCGAGAAAAAGTCGACGTCGTCCGGGCTCATGAGCAGCGGGAGGTTTGCAATCGATTCCTCGCAATCCGCCTTCTTCTCGACCTCGAGTTGAAGCGCGAAGTCCTTTACACGATTCTCGTACGTTTCAGTGCTCGCCACGCCGAACCCGCCCGCGTCTAGCTTCGCCGTGAAAACGTATATCCCGCAACCCGTCAGTTTGGACGCTATTTTCTTGTCGTCGAAAATTATTCCGCGCTTGAAACCCTCGTTCTTGAGTTCGTCACTGCGTTTCTTGACGTTCGCATCGATTTGCTTTACCAACTGTTCGCTCGTCATCGCCGTGTTCGTCAAGTGCAACGCGAAAACCTTCTGCCAAGGCTTGCTCGGCACTTGCCCGAAGCGGCGCTGTATTTTCTCGTACATCGTCGGATTCTTGGTTTCGTAAATCGCGAGCGCAGCCGTATCCGCAATGAACGAATCGAGTTTCTCGACCGCGTCGACTCCTGCGCAGAATTGGAGTTCGCACAATGAAAACGCCGAGACGACTTTAGGCTCTACCGGCGCAGTCGAAGGCTCGTCAGCGAACTGAAGGCACGACTGAAATTCTTTTTTCTCGTCGGAAGCCCCCGCGCCGGCGAAGCTCGCTTCGCTCGCTCCGCTTTGCGTTGCCGCGCCGCCTGCGGGCGCGGTTTCACCCAAGCCTTTAAGCGTGTTTTCACCTACGAAGATCTTGCCCATCGGCGAGTTCGTATAAAGCGAGGCGACGCTCGCGTCCGGATTGAAGACTGTTACCGCAATCGGGAAGTCCTTGTACCACTTGCCTTCGGTTGAAGTAAAATTCAAAAGCAGTTGCCCTGTTCCCGCTTTCGTGGAAACGCATTTGAATACTATTGCGGTGCCGGAATTCAGGTTGGTATCCGCCAAACCCTTTCCCGCATTCTCGCCTTTGTAAACCTTGCAGTCGGAGTAACCGTCGTAGTGCGTGACTTTGACTTTAACGTCCTCGCGCCAATTGTTTTT
>CAITNU010000048.1 GCA_903893865.1 uncultured Microcaldota archaeon | reverse complement strand
GGGTTCGGCCTCGGCGAAGCGGTCGTGAGCGGGCAAATCACGCCTGACAATTACGTCGTCGACAAGGAAACGCTGAAAATCGTCGACAAATTCATTTCGCAGCAGGAAATGATGATAATCCGCCTGCCGAACGGAAAAACCGACCACTGCGACGTGCCTGAAGAAATCCAGGAAAAACAAAAGACGTCGGACGATTTTATCGTCCAGATAGCAAAGTACGGACGCGGCATTGAGAAGCACTACGGTTACCCGCAAGACATCGAGTGGGCGGTTGAGAAGGGACGCGTTTACATAACGCAAAGCCGCGCGATTACGACGATCAAAGGCAAAGGCGAAGGAACCGGATTCGGAGCGCCCGAAAAAAGGCAGCGCGAACGCAGCAAGCGGAAGCGCAAGCAACGCGAGCGCGCCCGCGCACGAAACCAGCGCGAAGGACGCAAAAGTCATTTTGAAGGGCCTCGGCGCGTCCCCGGGAATCGCGAGCGGCATAGTCAAACTCGTCATCGACAGAAACCAACTCGCAAAAATAACGAAAGGCGACATCCTCGTCACTGAAATGACGAGTCCCGACTACGTGCCGGCAATGAAGCGCGCGAGCGCGATAGTCACTGACGCGGGCGGAATGACGTGCCACGCCGCAATCGTGAGCCGCGAACTCGGGATTCCGTGCATCGTCGGCTCGAAAAACGCGACGACTGTCCTCAAGGACGGGCAAACCGTTACAGTCGACAGCAAACGCGGAGTAGTCTACGACGGCCGCATCGCACTCGAAGCGCCAGCGCAAGCGCAAGGCGGCATCGCAGGAACCGTCGTCGTCGCGGGAGGCGGTTACACTACGGGCACGAAGATTTACGTGAACATCGCGGACGTCGACGTTGCCGAGCGCGTGGCGCAGAAAGACGTTGACGGAATTGGGCTCCTCCGCGCGGAATTCATGATTGCGGGGCTCGGCGTGCACCCTAACAAGCTCGCGAAAGACGGCCGTTCGCGCGAATTCATCGACATGCTTGCGGAAAACCTCCGCCGCATTTGCAGCGCATTCGACCCGCGCCCGATTATTTACCGCGCTAACGACTTCAAGACGAACGAGTACCGCGGCTTGCCGGGCGGCGAAGAATTCGAACCCAAGGAAGAAAACCCGATGATTGGTTACCGCGGCTGCTTCCGTTACGTCATGGACCCGACCGTGTTCAAAATGGAGATTGAGGCAATAAAGAAAGTCCGCAACGAGTACGGGCTCAAGAATCTTTGGCTCATGATTCCGTTCGTGCGCACTGTCGAGGAATTCGAGAAGTGCAAGCAAATCTGCGAAGAGCAGGGGCTCGTGCAAAATCAGGATTTCAAACTCGGGATAATGTGCGAAGTGCCGAGCACTGTCATAATGGCTGAAGAGTTTTGCGAGGCTGGCGTCGACTTCATGTCGATCGGGTCGAATGACCTCACCCAGTTGACGCTTGGATCGGATAGAGATAACGGCGGATTCGCAAAATACATGGATGAACGCGACCCCGCCGTGATGCGTTCGATAAAGCTGGTAATCGAACGCTGCCACAAGCACGGCATACCTTGCGGAATTTGTGGCCAATCGCCTAGCGTGTGGCCGTGGGTGGCAGAGAAACTCGTCGAATACGGAATAGACTCAATGAGCGTCAATCCCGATGTGATCGAACGGACTCGCAAGACTGTAGCAAGCGCAGAAAACAAGGTTATGCTGCGCAGGCTCGCAGAATTAACGAAAAAGAATTCGTGCGATTGCGGTTGTGGTTGCGGAAGCGACTGCAAGTGCAACTGCCGCGAATAAAAGAATAAAACTTTTGCGCTGGCGTTCTTTTTTTCTTCATTTTCCTTTATTTTTCAAGCGTAGTAGTAATTCCCGCTCTCTTTTTGCTCGCGGTCCGCGACGCTTCCGTCCTTGTTCGCTCTCGGCCGTCCCGTCTGCGGATCGCGGCGGAACGTAACGCCCATTTCCCGCAGGAAATCATGCATTCCCTCGCGCTGCGCCTGCGGCGCTCCTGCTTCGCCGCGCTTGCCCGCGACGCCGCTGAACAAAAGGATTTTGTCGCTTACCGCGTCGATGAAGAGCAAGTCGTGATCAACTACGAAGCAAGGAGTTGAAGCCGCATCTGAAGCGCGCTTTATGAGTTCCGCCGCTTCGAGGCGTTGTTCGACGTCGAGGAACGCGCTCGGCTCGTCGATTAAGCGCAAATCGCATTCTTGCGCGAGCGAGAGAGCAATCGATAAACGCTGCAATTCGCCGCCACTAAGCTCTTTAACTTTTTTGTCGAGCAAGTCTTCGATTTCGAGTTTGCGCTTTATTTCAGCAAAGCCGTCGGGCGGACTCGCCATTGTTTTCGCGAAGAGTTCGCGCACCGTGCCAGCGAAATCGCTTTTAAGGTATTGCGGTTTGTAAGCAACGCGCTTCTTGGAAACCGCTGCGCCGTTGTCGCTTTTTTCGACGCCTGCAAGGAGTTTGACGAACGTCGTTTTTCCAATTGCGTTCGGACCGAGCACGCCCACCGTTTCCGCAAAAACTTCGCCGTTCGCGGCGCGCAATTCGAATTCGGGGTACCTTTTGTGCAGTGCGGGGTAAGCGAAAACGCTTTCCTTGCGCGCTTTGCCGTCTGCCGGCGCGCGGGCGTGAAAATGAATTGCATGTTCTCGGAACCGCACGTTTTCCTCGCGCAGAAACCCGTCGAGAAACTCGTTTATTCCAACGCGAGTGCTTTTAGGCTGCGATACGACGCCGAACGCTCCTTTTTCTCCGTAAAGCACGCACACGTTGTCGCTTAAATAATCGAGAACCGCGAGGTCATGCTCTACTACGACTACGCTTTTTCCCGCCTGGGCAAGCGAACGAATGCCTTTCGCCGCGAGCAGGCGCTGTTTTACGTCGAGGAAGCTCGCGGGCTCGTCGAAGAAATACGTTTGCGCGTCGCTGACGAACGCCGCAGCGATCGCCGCGCGCTGGAGTTCGCCGCCGCTCGCTTCGCTGAGCTTGCGGTGCAAGCAGTTCTGCAACTCGAATTGCTTTACTGCCTGCGCGTAAGCGTCGCGTTCATCGCCGCTTCGCACGAAATACTCGATAGAATCGTCTGGCTGTTGCGCGGCGATTTCGTCGACGTACTGGCGCTTTGCGACGACGCCGCGCTCGCCCGCAGGAGTCGTGAAAAACTGCGTTGCCGCGGGAGGAAGGAAAGAGCGGAGTTCTTTTTGAGTGAGTTCGTAGTGGAAGACGCCGAAGTTTGGCGCGAGCGAGCCGTCGAGGAGGCGCAGGAGCGTCGTCTTGCCAATGCCGTTTACGCCGATTACGCCCGTAACGCTTTTCTTTTGCGGCAGGAGGAAGCCGAACAAGCGGAAAGAGTTTTGCCCGTACTGGAAGAACGGCGCGCCGAGCGCGCTCGGAAGATTGACTATCTTGATTGCGCCGAACGGGCATTTTTTAGCGCACAACGAGCATCCCACGCACTGCTTCTCGTCGATTACCGGGAAAACCTTGTTTTTCTTCGCGTGGTGCGCTTGCGCTGCTTGGCTCGGCGTCGCTTGACCCAGCGCTATTTTCTCTTCTTTCGGTATGGCTATCGCTCCGCCTCCCATGCGCTTGACGGGACAAATTTTTACGCACGCGAAACCGCATTTTTGCGAATCGCACTTGGAAAAGTCGATTACGGCTACGCGGCTCGCACGCTCTTTTTCTTTAGCCATAGCGAATCACTGAAGCGTAAATAGTGCGCGGCGAAGAATTAAAAACAAGGCGTTGGCGCGCAGAAAGGCTGAGGGAAGCGACAAGCGCGGCGCACAGGCAGCCGGCTCAAATTATGAGTATTAGTATTCCGATGACGATTAATATGATTCCAAGCCAAAGCAATCCGCCGACGAGCAGATACGCTAGAAACGTCATCAGCACGCCTGCGCCCGCGCCTGCTTTCGGCGCGAAAAACAGGAACCATTCCGCGAGAATTATGAGCAATCCTATTGCGAGCGCTCCGATTCCGAGTTTGCTTACCATTAACATCCCCTGAACCGCTTAAAGCGCCGCGAGTTAAAAAGCCTTGTTTTTTAAGAACGCGGAGCAAAAATAAATTGAACGCGAACGGAGTGCAGCGTGCGAAAGGTGCGCGAAAATGAAAGTTAAAATCGGGGAAGAGGAAGGCGGATTAAGCGAGCTGCGCCTCGAACCCGAGACGCTGGAAGATTTGTGGGTCGTCACGCGCCTAGCGAACGCGGGCGATATAGCTAAAGGCTATGCTTGGCGCAGGTTCAAAGCGCGCGACCTCGAACGCGCCGAAAGCGGCGAGAAAAAGAAAATCCGCGTGGAACTGCGCGTCGAAAGCGTGGAATTCGCCGAAGCAGCGAACCGAGTGCGGTTGACGGGTGTGATTTTGCGAGGCGAACCAGAGGAATTTGCGCCCGCGGGCGAACACCAGACGCTCGACGTAGAAATCGGCACTCGCTTCGAGTTGCGCAAGAAAATCGGCGTCTACGAGCGCAAGACGCTCGAAGCGGCGCGCAAGCGCGCCGCGCGAGTCGACGCGCTCATTATTGCCATGGACGACGAGCGCGCGACGCTCGCGCAACTCACGCCTTCAGGAGTGCGTTACGCTTACGAGATCGAGAGTGAGGCGAGCAAGCGCGACCCGAAAAGTTATGCGGAGTTTCGCAAAAAGTATTTCTCGGAAATCCTTAAGGCGTGCGATAGCGCGGTGCAGCGCGGGGCGCGCGTAATCGTCGCCGGTCCGGGTTTCGCGAAGGACGATTTCAAGAAGTACGCCGAGCGCCAAAACGCCGAAGTCACGAAAAAAATTTCTTTCGAGACTACGAGCAACGCGGAACGCACTGGCGTCGGCGAAATCGTCAAGCGCGGAATCGCGCAGCGCATTCTCGGCGAACAAAAGCAGACGTTGGAATGGGAAAAACTGGAAGAGCTCAAAAAACGAATCGCGCGCGGCGGGCTCGTCGCTTACGGAATCGACGACGTGCGCGCCGCAGTCGAAGCGCGCGCTGCGGAAGAAATCTTCGTTCTAGACGAAATTCTGCGCAACGACGAGCGCGCCCAGCGCGTCGTCGAAGCGGCTGAGCGCGGAGGGGCGAGCGTTTTCGTTTTCGATTCGCGCAACGAAGCCGGAAGCGAGTTCGCTGCCTTCGGTTTAGCGTGCCTTCTGCGCTACAAACTTTAGCTTTGGCAGCCGCGCGTTTTTTTCGTTCACTTTTGACTCAAAAAGTGGGCGCGAAAAAGCCTTTTTCGTGGCTGCTGCCGCTCGTCCAGACGTTGTAAGCGAACAACGCGCCCAAAACGATTATGAAAAGCAGCAGTAAGTTGCCTTCGAGGAGGAAGTAGAGTGCGGCCAAGCCTGCGGCTGCCGGCACGAACAAGTCGTTGGCGGTGAGCACGTTCGACTCGCCTTCCAACGCGTCGAGTTCCTTTTCAGCAGCGGTTTCGCGACGTATCTCGAACAACATTTTTCTTCACTTTTATTCGCCAGTGCGCGGAGAGGCAGGGGCGAAATCAAAGAGGAACACCCCCTGCTTTGCAACCCCCTGCTTCCGCGGCACCGCAACGGTTTTCCACGTTAGCGTAAAAACGGAAAATAAACGAAAAAGTCAAGGCAGAAAAGAACCCGCCGAACTACCACCCACCGCTGATGACTAAACCGAAATAACTATATAAATTTTTCGTTTTCCGTATTTTTTGTTAGATTTTGAACAAACCGCCTGGCGTTCGCGCGGCTTTTTAAAATCATTTAAAAACCGCTGAAAAGGCTTTTAAATTCGGCTTGCTTGAGGAACTTCCAGAATTTTCCTTCTGCCCGTTTCTTTTTTCATTTCATCGGTGTGGGGATTTGCGTGGTCGCAAGCGTTTCAGACGTAGTAATCGAGCTTCTGGAAAGCATGTACTATTTGAAGCCGGCGATGCGTCTAGATTTGATTAATTATTCCGCTCTGGCGCGCGTAATCAAGCCGTTCGTGGAAGAAAAGACTGGCGGCAAAGTCGAGCTTGAAACCATCGTAATGGCGATTCGCCGCAACGTGCGTTTTCTCACGAGCGAAGCTTACCCGTCTGTTCTCGCGATAATGAAAGACACTAAAGTCGAGTTGCGCACGGGATTCGCCTTTGTTAAGCTCAAGCGCAGGCTGGGTGTTTACGAGCAGGTCATGGACCTCGTAAAGAACCTGAACGCGGAAGAGGCGGAGAACAGTTACGTGATTCAGCGGGTGAACGAAATATCCGTCATCATTCCCGAAGACGTGCTCGTGCAAATAGAGCATCTTCCAGCGGTCAAGAAAGACAAAAACACTGTGGTCGACAAGCGCGGCGAGCTCGCGGTCGTAACGATTAACCTGCCTGATGAATCTCTCGACGTGCCGGGGATTTACGCGTTGATAGCGACGCAGCTTGCGGACTTAGGAGTAAGCATTTTGAACACCGTCGGTTCGTTCACGCGCGTTTCCTTCCTCGTTACGGAGGACGATGCGCCGCTGGCTTACGAGAAATTAAGCAAACTCATTCGGGAGAGCAAGAAGCTCGCGGCAATAAGCCTTTGATAAACCCGCGTTCCGCGTTTTCCTTTTCTTCGTTTTTTCTTTCCTTTTCTGTTTCCTATTTCTTCGCGTTTTTGCCTGCCAGCGCGAGCTGCGCGAGTAACGCTTCGAGCTGCACTCGTTCGTTCGCGCCTTCGCCCAAGCGGAAATCGTATTCGCCGACGCGTTCGACGAGCGTTATCTTCGCTTCGTCGCCTACGTCAAGCGCGACTACTTCGCGGTAGACTTGCGCTATGACGTCTTCCCCGCTCAAGCCGTAGCGAATCATCAAATCGTCGAGCAGCGTCCGCGCTTTCGAGAAATCGCCTTTCAGCGCGAAGCGGACCATTTCGCCGACTTCCTTCGGCCGGGCGCGGCTAGCGACCTTGAACACGTCGTCTTCGCTCACTTTTTTTTCTCCGAGTCCGCTCGCACCTTGCAACACGTTAATCGCCTTGCGCGCGTCCCCGTCCGCGACGTAAACAACCGCTTCAATCGCTTTCTCGTCGAGCTTCAGCCCCTCGGCTTCCATTATTCTGTCAATGATTTTGCGCACGTCCGGCTCCGCAAGCCGTGGGAAACGGAATACGGCGCAACGGCTTTGAATCGGCTCGATTATACGCGAAGAATAGTTCGCGCTTAGCACAAAGCGCGTATTTCCCGAGAACTGCTCCATCGTGCGGCGCAGCGCTTGCTGGGCGTCGCTCGTCATCGCATCGCACTCGTCGAGGAGAATGAGCTTAAATGAGACGTCGGAGAGCGGAAGCGTGCGGGCGAAGTCCTTGATTTTGCCGCGAACGATGTCGATTCCGCGCTCGTCGCTCGCGTTTAATTCGAGAAAGCATTGCGGGAGCGCGTCGCCGTAGAGTTCGCGCGCCATTGCGAGCGCGCACGCGGTTTTGCCGCTGCCCGGCGTACCGCAGAAAAGCAAGTGCGGTAAATTCTTGCTTTTGACGAATGCTTCGAGGCGTTTCGTAATCGCGTCGTGCCCGATGACGTCCTTGAGTTTGTGCGGCCGGTATTTCTCGACCCACGGAATGAATTCGTTCTGCAATGCAATCCCACCGAAACGACGAAACGAGCATCAAAAACCAAAAAACTAGGACAACGTTTTAGTCGCCGCTCTTTTTTAAACCGCCTGATTCTTTAAGCCTTTCTTTTTCGCTCGAAGCAAAGTCTTTTAAAATGCTGAACCATAATGCGTTTGAAGGAAAAGGAGGCGATTGGAAATGAGACTAAGCGCGTTGTTCGTGTGTTTCGCGGTTGGTGTCCTGATTTTCGCGTCTTGCATTGCTTTCGTTTCTGGTGCGGAAGTATTCTCTAAAACGTCGGGCCGCGCTCCCGCTTTGCGAGTAAACAGCGGCGACGACATCGGCGGTCCGGTTAAAGCGCTTAGCGTTGTACCGCGTGAAGATGACGGGCCTAAACTAATGCGAGTTTTCAGTGGGCGCAAAAAGATTTACGCCGACGACCAAATAAGCAGTTTGCGTGTGCGCGGAGACGACGGCGGCGGTCCAATGAGTTTTTACTCGAAGAAGTACCTCAAATACCACGCTGTTGGAAAAGTGACGCTTGACGACCACACGGTAGGCAAGAAAGTGCTTGCAGACCACCAAGTAGGTTGAAACCCTAAATCAATCGTCGGCGAGTTTTAGCGACTAGTTAGTATTCGGTTTATTTTTCGCTCGCTTCCGCGCGCTCGACTTCGTCGTGTCCCGGGCACAACACGCGCCAACCCAGTTTTTTGATTAAATCCAGCGAGCGAAACAATTCTTTTTCGTCTCCGCCCGGGAGGTCAGTGCGGCCAAACGCGCCGTTCGCGAAGAGCGTGTCGCCGCTGTAGAGCACGCGGCGCTCTTCGTCCCAAAAACAGACGCTGCCGAGCGAGTGCCCGGGCGTGCGAAGGATTTTCAAGTCAAAGTCCCCGAACTTGACGGCGTCCGCCTTAAGCGGTGTGAAGCGGTTGCGCTCGCTTTCAGGAATCAGGAAAAAGTCTTTCTCGCTGAGGAAAACCGGTGTTTGGCTTGGCACTGCTTTAGCTCCGCCGACGTGGTCGGGATGGCCGTGTGTGCAATACGCTGCCGCAATCTCGCCGCCGAGTTCTTTTTCTGCTGCTTTGATTTCGCGGCTGGTTCGCTCGCTGGCGTTCCCGCAGTCTATGAGCAGGAGCTCGCCGCTCGCCTCGTTTTTCAGGAAAAAGCAGTTCGACGAAATGTCGTTGGGCGTAGCCCACCCGCGAAGCAGGAAAACGCTTGGCGCAACGTCTTCAATTTCTTCAAGCAAGCTCATTTTTGGACACCTGACGAAACCCGACGAAAAAACCGTTGAACGAGGCAAAACCAGTGAAAATAACGAGAAAATTCAGCTGAAAAACCGGCTTTTTCGGGAATTTCAGGAAATTCGTAAATTCACGCGTTTTCAGGCCGCAAGGAAGTTTTTGCGCTTTTTCGACGTTGTCCAGCACGTTTTGCAGATTGCTATGCGCTTCGTCTTGCTGGCGTTCTTGCTGCTCTTCTGGCACGCGCGGCAGACGCGCTTCTTACAGTAATCGCACGGCTCGAAGTAGTAATGCGGCTTGCCGCAGCGCTCGCATTTGCTTGATTCCTTGGTTTTAGGCATTTAAGCGTTCCTCCCACGTTTTTTCAAGGCAATTGTTACGCTCGAGGAGTTATTTAAAACCTCTTGAAAACGGTGCAGCTAGCTTGCGGCCAGTCGTCGCAGCTGGCGGTCGGTTGGAGGCGCTGGAGGCTGCGCTGACGGCGCGGCTGCGGAAATCGTCGGAAAGCGAATAAACGTCCTCCAAGGAAAGCTTTAAATACTTCAAATGTGTAACTATTAGAAAGTAGTAACAAATAGTTTGGCTTGGGTCTTGGGTCGGTAAAGAAAAACTTGGGTTGAAAAGCATGAAGTATCTGGATGATATTCTTCGTAAAAGTCCTATCGGCGTTTGGCAGTCTATGCCGGAAGCCGAAGAGCTCGATTGGACGGGCAAGCCGCACAACCGCGGAATCGGTCGTATCGATCCTTCAGCGCTTTGGCGCGTTTCAACTCGCAAGGAACTCGTCGAGTATTACAAGCACGTTATGGACAATGTTTACAAGAATTTCGCTCTTTCTATTGTTTTTCTGGTTTGTACTCTAGTCGCGTTCACGCTTTACACTCAAGGCAAGGATCTCACGGTTGCTCTCGGCGCGGTGGTTTTCGCGGCGTTGTGTTCGCGTTTTTACACTAAGGCGTGGGGTGGTTACGCGGGCGGCTGGAGCGATTACGAGCACGATCCCGTGCAGATGGTGCCGCACAATTCTTACTTGCTCAACAAGGGCTGGGGGTTAATGTAAACGAGGAAAAAAATAGCAAAACAATGAAAAAACAATGAAAAAAGAAAGAATGATGGTTGATTGGTGAAACAAAATGGCTTACGAACCGTATACGTTTTCAATGTTTTTGCGCAAAACGATGCCGGGCTTCAGGCGCTTAGGCGCGCCCACGAAGATTCGCGACACGTGGGGCCCGCAGCAAATGCGCGAGAAAAAGTTCAATATTACGAAAACGAAGGACGAAGTCGTTGAAGAGTATTCGCTCATCCTGCAAGCTGTTTACAAGCGCACCGCGCTGGCTATCGCGGCGTGGATAGTCGGCGGTTGGGCGTTTTTGCAGCTCGTCGCTACAGGCGGGGACACTTATCTCATCGCTTCGATCGTGGCAATCGCTTGGGGTTCTTACAAGTTCTGGCACGCTGGCGCTGCGTACTCGAATTACCAGGAGTTCGAACTTCGCCCGATTCTCGTTCCTATTGAGGATATGCGCGAGCCGAGCATGACGCCTCACTGGCTTACGGGAAAACCGCAGCCTAAAATCGAGGTTGCGAAAGTCGTCGGCAAGCCGGACGGAAAGTAATCGCGCTTTGTCGGCAGATTGCCCAAAGGGTTGTTATTCAGAAAAAGGCGGGAAAAACAATGAAAGCTAGAAAGAAAGCGAAAACAAGCGCTGGGAAAACCGTTGGGAAGAACGGGAGGAAAACGGAAACGAAAGCGCGGAAAGAGGGAAAAGCGATGAAAGAGGAATTAAGGGCAGTGGCGGTGCGCGAAGCGAAAGTCGAGGCGAAAGTTGAAGCGACGCCTGAAGCGACGCCTGAAGCGACGCCTGAAACGAAATGCGAGCCGAGGCGCGAAATCTTGACGCACGCTGACCGGTTGCTTGGGCTTTGCTCGTTGAACGGGGATTTGACGATAATCGAAGCGTCTGCGCGGCTGGGTTTGCCATACCATACAATCGAGAGGCTTGCGGCGATTCTCGAGCACGGCGGATTGCTGGAAGTCGATTACGGTTTGTTTAAAACCGTGATTCGCGCTAGAGGATAAAACGGCTCAAAGGGTTGTAAAGCGAAAAAAAAAGGGAAACGGGGTTTTGTGGAGTGAACACGCTTGATGCGGTAATCATTCTTGCTTTCGTGCTAATCGACGATTTGCGCAATTTGCTAGTCTCGGTTCTAGTTGGCTCAGACGTCACCACGTTAGCGATAATGCTCATCATCGTTTATTTCTTGAGCCGGAATCAGAAGGCGTTGGGTTCTCTCGACGCGTCTTTAGGTTCGTTTAAGCTGGATTTGGCGGCGCCGCTGAAGCAACTTAAGAGTTCGCTTGACCCAAGCAGCGGCGTCAGCCAATCTCACGGCGACGCGCCAGCTTCGCATTAAGCCCGCCAATAACCGCTTGCATTAATCAATCTCCTTAGCACCAAGCCTAGTCAGCATTAAAATTCTTTGCCGCGCTAAAGCAACGCGATGAAATCAAAGCGCGTTTTCTTGAAGACTTACGGTTGCACGCTCAACCAGGCTGACGGCGAGCTCCTCGCCGCGCTGATTAAACGCAAAAACTATTCCATAACGGATTCTGAAGAAAACGCGCAAGCGATTATCATCAACACGTGCGGCGTCAAGCCCGCTACTGAAGAAAAAATTGTTGCTTACCTGCAAAAGCTCGCGAAACTAAAGCCGACAAAAAAAATCATCGTGTGCGGCTGCCTGCCGGCGATGAATCTCGCGCGCGTTCGCGCCGCGGCGCCGAATGCGTTCGTTTTCGGTGCAGCCGCGCCTGAAAAAGTTGTTTCTGCATTGAGCGAGAGCAAGCCTAAAACTGATTTGCGTGGCAGCGAAGCGCGTGCGATCGCGTGCAGGCGGAAAACGCTCGTCAAACACGGTTTTGTCGCGCGGATTCCGATTGCTTACGGCTGCCGCGGAGCATGCGCTTTCTGCGGCACGCGCGCCAGCCGCGGGCCTCTCGTTAGCGTTCCCTTGAGCCAAATCGTGCGGGAAGTGAAGCGCGCAGCGGCTGGCGGCGCGCTTGATGTGCGTTTGACTGCGCAGGATGCGGGTTGCTGGGGTTTCGACCTCAAGCCAAAGCAAACCCTCACCGATTTATTGAAGGCGGTAAACTCTTTGCCTGGGGATTTTCTCTGCAGAGTCGGAATGATGAATCCCGAGCACGCTGCGGCGCTTCTGCCGGAAATCACCGAGCAATTCGCTGGACCGCGCGTGTTTCGCTTTGTTCACTTGCCGCTGCAGAGCGGGAGCGATGCTGTGCTGAAGGCAATGAATCGCCCGTATACAATAAAGCAGTTCAAAGAAGTGGTCAAAGTCTTCCGGAAAGAAGTTCCTGATATCATGGTTGCGACTGACGTCATCGTTGGCTTTCCGACTGAAACCGAGCGCGATTTCCGCGCGACGCTCAAGATAATGAAAGAACTGCAGTTCGATTTGGTGAACGTGTCTAAATACGGTTCGCGGCCAACTGCGCCGGCAGCGCGACTCAAGGCGTTGCCGAATAACGTCGTCAAGCGGCGGGCGATTAAAGCGATGGCTTTGGCGCGGAAAATCGCGGCGCGGCGCAATTCGCGCTTCGTGGGAAAAGCATTGCGCGTGCGGTTCGTGGAAAAGGCGGCGAAAATTGGTTTGCTGGGTCGCAGCGAAGAGTACGCGCCGGTTATCGTTCGCGACGGCGTTCGCTTGGGCGAAACGCGTGCCGTGAAAATCAAAGCTGCGGGCGCGGCGTGGCTTGAAGGCGTTGCTTGAAAAAAGCGGAAAAAGCTTTTCTCGCGGGGTTTCGAAAACCCTTTAAACCGACTCGCGTTTAACGATTACGCGTTTTAACGATTTAGGAATATTTTCAGTGAGGGGATTGTTTTGAGTTTGACTGCTTTGCTTGAACACGCCGTGGAAGCGCACGGCAAAAACTTGCGGTTGATATCGTTTTTCAGCATTCCTTTCCTCATCGCTTTCCCGCTTTCGTTGCTTCTACCGAATTTCGTGGCTTTGAGCGGCACGTTCCTGCGCTTCCGCAGCCTCGCGCTGAACTTCACGCCGTTCGACGCGTTGTTTATCGCAATCGTCTTCTTCGCTTCGCTCGCGTTGTTCGCTTTCGCCGTAACCGCGATTAACGTCGTGGTTCGCGCGCAGCGCACGCTCAACCGTTTGACGCACAACGAAGTCGAGAAAATCGAGTCGTGCACTTACCGCATGTTTTTGGTTTTTCTCGCCGCGTTTCTCGTCACGCTGGCGGTGAATCTCGCGATTTTCGAAACGAGTTTCCTCGGCGCGGCGGGTCCCACGCTCGGCGTTCTCGTCACGTTCGTCGTATCGCTCCTCGTGCTTTTCGCGCCTCAGGCGATTGTAATCGACGATTTGGGCGCGTGGCACGCGGTCGAGATGAGCGTTAAAATCATGAGGCGCCGCTTTCCTTACTTC
>CAITNU010000047.1 GCA_903893865.1 uncultured Microcaldota archaeon | reverse complement strand
TTGCTACGCCCTTCATCGCTATTCGAGCCAAACCATCCACTGAGTGGTAGTAGCAACTACTCTCTATTTATTCAGCAAACATGCTTTTTGCTTCCAATTTTCTTACTTCCACACGGCTTCATGAAAACGAACCGCTTCCGCAGTTCTTTCTGTCCGCCTTTCGATTTCCAGACGCCTTCAGCCACGAAGGAACTTGCTCCGGAAACTTCATTTCTATTCCACAACGAAACTGTTACGTTCCGCTGCAGCAATTCTCGAATGGACTCGGCGGGATTTCCACAACCCCCGCGCACTTCGCGCTGCGCGCGCAACGCGTTTTTTCGCTCGAGGGTTTTTTTGAACCCGCGACCTCGCGCTTGCAAAGCGCGCGCGCTGCCACTGCGCCACGAGCCCTCTGCTCTGATTTTTCTTTTTTCTTTCCCTTGTTTTTCCAGGCTTCGAAAACGCGCACGGCGCGCACAGCTGTTATGGTGGAAATTTTTTCGGTTTAGTTTCAAACCGCTTAAAGGACACTTAGCTCCGCAAAAAATTTTCGTGAGAAAATTTTTTTTATGGAGGTGATCTAACCGCAGGTTCCCCTACGGTTACCTTGTTACGACTTAACCCCCCTCACGAAGCCCTAGCTCGACGGCCGCAATGCGGTAGCCTCACTAAAACCTCGCTTGGATGGCTTGACGGGCGGTGTGTGCAAAGAGCGGGGACATATTCACCGCGCGATGATGACGCGCGATTACTAGGGATTCCAACTTCATGCGGACGAGTTCCAGCCCGCAATCTGGACTGGGATTGGGTTTAGGCGATTGACTCCGCCTTTCGGCGTTGTAACGCATTGTCCCAACCTTTGTATGCCACGTGTGGCCCAGGAGATTCAGGCCATACTGACCTAGCGTCGCCCCTTCCTTCCTCCTACTTAAACGCAGGCAGTTTCCACAGAGTGCTCGCCGAATTTCTCCGGCGGTCGCAACAGTGGACAGGGATCTCGTTCGTTGCAAGACTTAACTTGACACCTCACGGCACGAACTGACGCTGGCCATGCAACACTTCTCGGCTTGTCTGCTAAAGTCTTCAGCTTGAGCTTCATCCTGCCGTCGCTCCTGGTGAGTTTCCCGGCGTTGAGTCCAATTGAACCGCAGCATCCACCCCTTGTGGTGCTCTCCCGCCAATTCAGGGAAAACCTAACGACTAACGAAAAAAATCAACAAAAATTAAATCATCAAAAATAAGTCGCGCGGTTTTCTTTCCTTTAAGTTTCATTCTTGCGAACGTACTCCCCAAGCGGCAGACTAAACGGTTTCCCTACGGCACTGCAACCAATCGAATTGGCTGCAACGCCAAGTCTGCATCATTTACTGCTAGGACTACCGGGGTATCTAATCCCGTTTGCTCCCCTAGCCTTCGTCCCTCACCGTCAGACGTGTTTTAGCCAAGCGCTTCAGCGACACTTTTTAGTACAGGTTTTTGTTCAAGACAAAAAAGTGTTTTCGCCACTGGTAGTCCGTTAAGGATTAAAGCATTTTACCGCTCCCCCTAACGTACTCTTGGCTTCCCCCACTCTCGAGCCCCGTAGTATTTCCCGCGCGCCCCTTCGTTAAGCAAAGGGATTTGACGGGAAACTTGCGAAGCCGGCTACGGGCGCTTTAAGCTCAATATTCGCGGGCACCACTCGTGCCACCTGTATTACCGCGGCGGCTGGCACAGGATTTGCCCAGACCCTTATTCCACGAGCGATTCAAGCTCGCGAAAAGCTAGCCGTTAGGCTAGCACTCGGACTACCCCCGTCACGCTTTCGCGCATTGCGGAAGTTTCTCGCCTGCTGCACCCCGTAGGGCTCGGGCCCTTGTCTCAGTGCCCGTCTGGGGGCTCCTACTCCCATAGCCCCTACTGATTATCGCCTTGGTGAGCCATTACCTCGCCAACTAGCTAATCAGCCGCAGTCCCATCCCAAAGCAAAATCGCCTGCAATTTGGCGACTCGTATCGGCCAAAGGTTGTTCCAAACTCCTTGGCCTACCGGGAATTGTCCTCAGTTTCCCGAGGTTATGCCCGTCTTTGGGGTAGGTTGACTACGTGTTACTCAGCCGTACGCCGGGACTCACAAGCGTGGTCCCTAGACTTGCATGGCTTAATAGCAATCCGATAGCGGTGCCCTCCAGCAGGATCAACTGGTGTCGTTCCATGCTGCGAGCTTTTCGCTTATACTCGCTTATCGCGTTTTATATTATGGACGTTTTATCGTTCGCAACGATCAACGAAACTTTTGCGAAAGAATTTCCATTACCATAGCTGCTTATTCGAAGCCTGCGTCGCAAAACGAATGAGCCGAACGAAACTCTCTCTCGAGCAGTCCGCCCTTGGTCTTTGTTCGCTGCCCATGCTCGCCACAGTCGGAAAAAAGCGTGGTTTCGCACCGCTTGCATCAACGCCAATGGAGTTGGACAGTTCAGCCTAGAAAAGCAAAACTGCCGCTGCCTAATGGGTCTACAGCTTGAAACTCGCCGGGAACTGTAGCATTAGTAAAAACCATCCCGAAAACGCTCGACGCGCTTCGAAACGGCTCTTTAATTTCCGTTGAATTCCTTTATAAAGCTTCCCCGCGCCATTTAAAAACCCTCGGAAACGCGGAAAACGCCCGGAAAACGCCTTTAAACGCCGAACGCGGGCTCCAAACGCTTGGTTTTCATTCTTTTTGGAACCGCGCGCTGAAACGCTTTAGGCGCCGCAAACTGATTTAAAAAGCGACGCGCATCGAAACCACGCCGAACATGCGCCGAAAACCGAAAGCGTTTTTAAACGCGGCGGCGTGCTGTTTCACCGTGACCACTTCCAACCTCGACTTGCGCCACTTGAACGCCGGCGATGTGACGAATTATTTATTTCAGCTCGCGAACAGCAACCGCAAAACCACCGCTGCAATCGTCATCGTGATTCTGCTCGCGTTTTTGCTCGGAGCCGCCGCGGACGCGGGAATGCGCGGCCTCGCCAAGGAAAAACAGATTGCGCAGGAAAAACAGTTTCAGGCCGCGATGAAGCAAGCGCAACAGAAGCGCGCTGAAGACGCGCAACGACAAAAAATCGCGGTTGACGCAGCCCGCAAAGCCGAGTTGGAGAACGAGCTCAACCAATTCTCGTCCACGCTGAATTACGACATGAGCAAGTTGAACGCTACTGGCGCGGAGTACGGCAGCGGGGCGCTTACGGATTACAACTTCGCAAAGAGAGTCGAGATAACCAAGAGACTGGTTTTGATTATCAACGAGTACAAGTCGCATTTGGACGGCTTCGAACAATTCGTTCACGAAAATTTGGCGGAACTCAAGCGGCTTGGCATAACTAAGCCGGAAACGAGCGAGGCGGATGCGCTGCAGGGAAGCACAAAAGCCAAGGCATTCCTCAAAAGCATGCTGACGGAAGGCTTGGCGGAATTCGAGAAATTCGTCGGGCATAACGCCGCGCGTTTGAAAACCGCCGGCGAAGTCATTCAACTCATTAAGGATTCGCTCGCCTCTTTTGAGCAGGACGCGGGCGCGGCGGCAACCGGAACTGGAAGCGCATGAAATACCGAAATACTTGACAAAAAATAGGAAACAAAAAAGGAAGCGAAAAACGAAATGAAGTTTTGCCCGAACTGCGGAAAAAAACTCGAGACGACGTCGAACTACTGCCCGAAGTGCGGCGGCGCCTTGAAAACCGCGGCCGCAAGCGCGACGGAAAAAAGCTCTGCCGGCGCAACGCGAAAAAACGAAGCGAAAACCGAAGCGCAGAAGGGGACGCCGCGGTCGCTGCAGGAAAAAATCGTGCGTTACCTGCTCGCCGGCTTAATGATAATCGTGTTCATCTTCATCGCTTTTTACTTGCCTGGCGCGCAATGGCAGCGCGTCAACGCCGTAGGCAACAAGTATTACGAGCAACGAACTGTTTTCAACAACGACTTGAGCGAGTTGAACGCGTTGAGCGGGAGTTACGCGGACGCGCGTTTAGGAAACGCGACTTTGTCGCGCAAAGCGACTTTGGCGAGCGCTTACGCGTTGAAGGCAAAGCAGGCGGTGACGAGTTGGAATTATTTTAGTTCGTTTCTTGCCCAGAACGACGGGTTGCTGAAGGACTACAACGTGAATTCGAGCGACGCGAAAAAAGAAATCGACTCGGGACTTTCCGCAGTCAAGACGGAAACGCAGTTGATGCACTCGGAACTACGCGACTACGCAAGCGGCGACGCGGCGATAGCCGGCGTTTTGAAAGCGCTTGAAGAAGTCGAATCAGCCGACTCTAAAAACGCTGGGCAATGAAAAGGTGAATTGACGATGAACGAAAAAAATTCGAACGCGCTCCAGAAGCGCTTTCCGACGCGCTTCCTGTTACTCGCTTTAGCCGCCTGTTTGGTAATGGCTTTTGTTCCGTTCGCTGCGGCGCAGGACGAAGCGCAAAACGGAGAAGGACAAATGCAGTACTTCCAATTCGAGTATTACTTTAACTACGGCTCGAGCAACGGCGAGTGCTACGCAAACTGCTACGAGCCTTGCCTTTCGTCGTGCACGGCAACGGCCGCGTCAGCGGGCACCACTTGGAACAACTGCGGGTCCGTGTGCCCTTCGAGTTGCTCTTCGCACTGCGCAAGCTATTTTGCCTCGGTTCCGCAAGCGAACGACGGTCTGCCGATTCCGCAGACGCCCGAAGGCTGGAACCCATACGAGTCGGCGGGCACTCCGCAAGAATACTGGCCGCGCACTCCGCCGAACTTGCCTTACTCGCCGCCGAGCGCTCCCGCCACTCCGCCGCAAAGCGGTTGGACTGCCGAACCAACTGAACCACAGCAGCCAGAAAATTATTTGACGCCTTGCTACCCGGGACAGAATTACTGCGTTAGTCCCGGCACTGAAAGCCAAACTGAAGGCGAGCCCGCGATTCCAACGTTTCCGCCTTGCACTCCCGAAAATTATTGTTATTATTACCGCACTGAAAGCGTCGGCGTAGGCACGCCCGAGCCAGAGCCAGTGTGCCCTGACACGGCGCCGGACGGACACCCGATGCGCTGGTACGACTATCTCGGGTGCCAAGACATTTACTGGAAAGAGCATTACTGCGCCGTAGGCACGTCGTGCAACGGATGCTTCGGACGCCAAGGATGCATTTGGAACGGCGCCGCGTGCGTGCCGTGCAACGCGCCGAGCTGCAGTTACTTTTGCCCGAGAGCCGGCGGAGCGGCACCCGGCGGAGCGAACGGCCAGCAAGCGCAAGCACCCGCTGCGCCTGAGCCGATAATCGTTAGGCAAAAAGAGATGCCTGCTCCAACTCCGCAACTGCCGAGCGAAGTCGCGACTCCCGTACCCGGACAACCTACGGCGCAGCCGCCTGCAGGAGTTTCGCCTCAGCCAGCCGCGGTTACCGCGATTCCGACGCCGCCGCTTCAGTGCGGTTCTTATGCTTCGTGCAAGAGTTGCGCTAAAGCGCCGAGAGCCGCGAACGGTGAAAGCCAGTGCGGTTGGAGCGCGTTTTTTGACGCGTGCATCAACGGCGACGCGTGGGGTTCTTTGAACGCGAGCGGTTTTAAAGTGGGTTGGATTGACGAAGAAAAATCTTGTTCGAACGGTACGGCGCTGTCTTACTGCTTCGAGTTCAAAGACTGTTTCTCTTGCGCCGGCGCGGCTGGAATCAGGCGTTTGTGCCAGTGGTCCGAGAAGGAAAGCAAGTGCGTTCCTTACAGCCCGCTCGGCGACTTCAAGACTAAAGACAACCCCGGCGCTAACGACGTAATTATTCCTAGCCAGTGCAAGGAACACGATTGCGGGAAATACGCTGATTGCAGGCAGTGCGAGGAGAACGCGGCGTGCGCGTGGAATTACGACGACAAAAAGTGTTCGGACTTCAAAGGCCAAGCAAAAGGAACACCGTTGAAGTCTTTTTCGGGCAACTGTCCCGCGCCAAGCGCGAGCGCGACGCCTTCGCCTTCACCGACGCCGCTTCCGTGTCCGAAGGATTGCGAGTGCAGTTCGCAGGCGCGCGTGCTGAAGTGCGGAGGAACAACGGTGAACGACACTGGCTTCGTGCACTCTGACCGTGCGGCAGCGAACGCGGCAGCAGCGACTTCGATGGAACACGTTGACGAAATCGGTTTTAATCAGCCGACTACTGGAAACGCTGTTTTCACCGTTAAAGGCAGTCGAAGCGGCGCGTTGTTCTTCCTTATTCCCGTGAGCATGGACGTGACGGCGACGGTCAATGCGCAGACCGGCGCAGTAGAAAAAATCGATGCGCCTTGGTGGGCTTTTCTCGCTGGTTGAGTGCGGCTGAAACGCAGCCAGTCGTTTTGCGTTTTTGCGTTCTTGTTTTAAACCCAAAGCCCATTAAACTTTAGTTGTTTTAGTTGCGGCTAGTCACCGTCAAATCGTGGTGGTTAATAGTGAAAGAGTTCGAAGGCGCCGTGCCAATCGAAAAAGTTTTCGATTTAGCGGACGGCGAAAAAGCAATAGTGCGCGGTTGGATTTACCGCACGCGCTCGAGCGGCGGAGTGGTTTTCGCGAGCGTGCGCGACGCGAGCGGCGTAGTGCAAGTCGCTATAAAGAAAGACGCGGTGAGCGAAGCGCAATTCAAGGATGCGCAACGCGCGCTCATCGAGTCGAGCGTCGTAGTGGAAGGCGCGGTGCGCAGCGACAAGCGCGCTCCTGGTGGGAAAGAACTGCAAGTCACTGCGTTCAAGCTCGTTCACGCTGCGGAAGTTTTTCCGATTACGCGCGACCAAAGTCCTGAATTTCTTCTCGACGTGCGGCACTTGTGGCTGCGTTCGCAGCGAATGACGAGCGTAATGAAAGCGCGGCATTACATCGTAAAGTATTTACGCGAATTCTTCGACGAAAACGATTTTTACGAGCTCGCGCCACCGATTATCACGAAGAGCGGCTGCGAAGGCGGGAGTACGCTTTTCTCGCTTGATTACTTCGGCGAGAAAGCGTTTCTAACGCAAAGCGGGCAGCTTTACAACGAGGCGTTCATTACCGCGCTCGAGCGCGTATTCATTCTTGCCCCGAGTTTTCGCGCGGAAAAAAGCCGGACAACGAAGCATCTCACCGAGTACTGGCATCTTGAGGAGGAAGCCGCGTGGTTTGACAACGAGGATAACATGCGCTTGCAGGAGGAACTCGTTTCGTTCGCGTGCCAGGAACTCGCAAAAAAGCAAGGCGACTTGCTCTCGAAATTCCGGAAACCCGAGGAGCTCATCGCTGTCGAACCTCCGTTTCCGCGCTTGAGTTACGACGACGCGGTAAAACGCCTCAAGAAAGCGGGGCTCGAATTCGAGTGGGGAGACGATTTCGGGGTTCCGCATGAGGAAGCGCTCACGAAAGACGAAGACAAGCCGTTGTTCGTTTGCAATTGGCCGCGCAAGTCAAAACCGTTTTACATGGCTGAAGCCGGCGACGGAAAACACGTTCTGAACGCCGACCTCCTAGCGCCTAAAGGGCACGGGGAAATAATTGGGGGCAGCGAGCGCGAGTGGGACTACGCGCGTCTCGTCAAGCGCATGAAAGAGCAGAAGCTCGACCTCAAGAATTACGAGTGGTACTTGGATTTGCGCCGCTTCGGGAGCGTGCCTCACAGCGGTTTCGGGCTCGGAATCGAGCGGCTCGTCAAATGGATGCTTGATCTCGAGCACATTCGCGACGCGATTCCGTTCCCGCGCGTGATAAACCGTGCGTATCCTTGATGCCGCGAGATGATGTTGCCACGGCTAAATACAAGGTTTTTCAGGTAGGAAAACCAGAACGCGGAGTGCGCATTTTGCTTAGTGATATTCCGAACGAAGCTGACAGCAAACGCAAAATCATTTGCACTCTGCGTTTGGAAAAAAACGAGCTTTTTCAGAACGGAATTGTTAATGATGGTTCTAGCTGCTTCGTCACACATCATCAAGATTCACGTTGGCTTGCCGATTTGATGAATCGCAAAGACTACGCCAGTGGAGAGTCAAGCGGAGAAATGCGCATTGGAGTAATAGAGTTCCACGAGACAGAACCCAATACGCTGAGCATCATTATCCCGAACGACAATCCGGAATACGCCCCGTTTGCTGACAGACTGAAATACTTTAAAGCGAATAAACCCGTTTTCCACCAAAAAATAATTAATGCGGTTTTGTACGCCTTGAAGGACAAGCTCGGAGAGCACTGGCGCCTGAAATCACCCAAAGAACTGCACGAGTCGCTGCCGAATATGACCCTGACGTTGGGTGAAGCGACAAGGCATTGGCGCCGCTAACCTCGCCGATTGCTTATAAAATCCGTTTGTCCTATTTCTTGCGATTGCAATGAAACTCGTTCTCGGCTTCACCGGATTTTTCGCTAGCGGCAAGAGCACCGCCGCGCGCTACGCCGGCCGCATCCTCAAGTGCCCGACTTTCGCGCTCGGGGATGAAGTCAGGCTCGCGTTGCGCGAGCGAAAGCGAAGGGTAACGCGCGAGGCGCTGCAGGAGCTCAGCGCGGCCGAGAAAGCGAAGCACGGAAACGGCGTGTGGGCTAAGCGCCTAGTCGCACGAATAAATAAAACCAAAGCCAAAACAACCGTAGTCGAAGGGTTTCGAAATCTCGACGAAGTTCGAGTTTTCCGCCGCGCGTTCAAGAAAAAATTCGTTTTAATCGCGGTGACCGCGCCGATTGACGTGCGTTACCGCCGAGCGAAGCGCCGAATGCGCGAGAGCGAACGCGTCGCGTCGCTTGCGGCGTTCAAGAAAAGCGAGGCACGCGAAGCGAAAGGCGCGGGTTGGGGAATCACGGAATGCATTGCCTATGCGGATAAAGAAATAAAGAATTCGGGGAACGAAGTGGAACTGCGCAAAAAAATCAAGCTGCTCGTTTCGTGAGACTCATTTCGACGTGCGTAACCCCGTAAATTTTTTTGGGTTTAGACGTTTTGTGAAAGCCCAGTTTCTCGTAAAACGAGGCGCATGCGAGTTGGCTTCGCAGCCAAACCTTGCGAGGCTTGCGACAATTTATTTCATTCAGCATCGCGGCGCACAAACGCGCACCCACGCCCTTGCGCCTGAACTTGCGCGCAACTGCCATGCGCTCGATTTTGAATACACGTGGTGCGGTTTCGCGAAAACGCGCGGTCGCAATCACTTTGTTTTTGAGTACGGCAACGAACTGCGTCGCGCTGGCGTCGTACTCGTCTGGCTCCCATCCCGGCTTGAAGCCTTGCTCGCGCACGAAAACGTCGGTTCGCAAACGCACTGCTTCGATAAACTCTGTCAGCGCCTTCGTTTTCCGGCAAACTACTTTCATTTTTTCACTCGGGAATTATTGCCTTACCAAGATTAATAAAACCCTTCGCGGAAATAATTGGGCGCGGAAAGCGCAGCAAGGTGGTGTTGTTCTTGAAAGACGGGAAAGTGCTTAAATATTACGCGGAAAAACTGCGTTCGCAAGGCGCGATGCTTTTCTCGCTCATCGACCCGGACAAGCTGCCGCTCGAGAAAGGCGCGGCCGTCGCGGCCGCCAGCTACGAGGGCGGGGCGGACGTCATACTCGTAGGCGGAAGCATTGGAGTGCAAGGCGGCGTCCTCGACGAAACCGTCAAGCAAATCAAGGAAAACGCGCCTGGACTTCCAGTCGTGCTTTATCCCGGCTCGCCGGGCGGCTTGACGCCGGAAGCGGACGCGGTTTACTTCATGCAAATGCTTAACTCGCGCGACGTTTACTGGCTCAGCACGGCGCAGATTCAGGCGGCTCCCGTAGTCGCGCGCATGAAAATCGAAGCGATTCCGACTAGTTACGTCATACTCGAGCCGGGGCGCGCCGTCGGCTGGATCGGTAATGCGAACGCGGTTCCGCGCGATCGGGCGGATCTCGCAGCAGCTTGCGCGCTTGCGGCGCGCTATTTGGGTGCGCGCGTTTTCATTACCGACAGCGGTAGCGGAGCGCCCTCGCCTGCGCCGAGCGAAATGATTAGCGCGATTCGCAAAATGTGCGCCGCCGGAAACGGGGATGAAATGCTTTACTTTTACGCTGGCGGAGTCAAGAACGCAGAACACGCCGCGGGAGTGATAAAGGCGGGCGCGCACGGTTTGCACGTGGGCAACGCGTTCGAGGAAGGCGAGGGGGAAGCGCGCGGCGCCGGAGGCGCTGCGGCAATCGCGCGAGTGCGCAAAATCGCTGACGCGATTCGCGCCGAAGGCAAGAAGCGCGTTTGATTCGTAATTTGTCCTCGTTTTCTTGTTTTTTTCTTTCGGCTCTTTTTCTCTCGCTTTTTTAATTCCGCGTTTCTTTACTTTAAGCGATGGAATCCTCGATTTTAGAATTCATCGCGTTGTCCGCGCTCGCGCTCGCCGTAGGCGGACTCATCGGCTTGGAACGCGAGCGAGGACGCAAAACGCCCGTCCTCGGAACGCGCACTTTCGCGCTCGTCTCCTTCCTCGGATTTCTCCTGAGTTATTTCACGGCGCCCGACCCGTCGGGTTGGTTAATCATCGGAACGGGTTTCGCCGGCGTGTTCGTTCTCGCCGCGCTCTACTACTTTTTCCGCGTGCGCTACAGCTATTACGGCAGAATGTCGCTAGGCTTGACGACGACTTTCGTCATCCCGCTCGCGTTCTTTCTCGGCACGCTCATCGGCAGGCACTTGTTTCTTGAAGCCGGCGTGGCCGCCATCGCGTGCGTTTATCTCCTCGTCGAGAAAAAAGAGTTGCGCGAGCTCGGCGAAACGCTAACGAAACAGGAACTCCTTGACTTGCTTCTCTTCATCGTAATCGCTTTCATCATTTACCCGCAACTGCCCGCGCGCGAAATCAGCGTCCTCGGCTTGGGCTTGAACTTACAGTATTTCTGGTTCATCGTCGTGCTCGTGAGCGCGATTTCGTTCGCTGGCCACATTCTAGCGAAATACTACCGAACGAAAGCGGTTTTCTACACTGCGTTTCTAGGCGGATTCGTTTCCTCTGTAGCGACTACAGCGGTGTTCGTAAAAAAAACAGCTAACGAGCACGTGCTCTTCACAGCGATAACAGCCGCTGCACTCGCTTCAACGTTTTCCGATTCAGTCGTAATCGCTCTCGCAAGCGTGGCGCTGCTTCAAACCGCGTTCCCGATAATCGCCGCGCTCGCAGTGCTTTACGCGGTAACCGCGTGGTTTTCCTTGAGAACGCTTCGTTGGAACGAGGAATTGACTGCGGAACGCAGCGCTTTATCCCTGCGCTTCTCGCTCGAGTTCGCGATCGTGTTTTTCGTCGTGTCGCTCGTTTTCGGCACGCTGCAGCACTCGCCGTTGGGCGCAATCGCCTTCGCTTTCCTCGGCGGACTCGTTTCATCGATTTCCGTTTACGCCGCCGTAGCTTACGCCTACAGCACCGGCGCGCTTCCGTTGCAAGCCGCGCTCTACTCGCTCGCCTTCGCTTCAATCGGTTCAATCACGACAAAGGCTGTGCTCGTCGCGCTTTCGGTTAAAAGCAGGCGTTTCAGGCGCAAGCTCGCGGGCTTGATTGCGGTCGCGTGCTTCGCGAGCATCTTCGCTGCGTTCCTCGCAGGCTGAAAAGCTGAAAAACCGAAAACAAAAGTTTTAATGCCTTCCCGTTCCTAATTTAAACGAAGGGGATTGAAAAATGAAGGAACTGACTTTAGTCGAAAAAGACCGGGTGGGTTTGCTTGCGGACGTCAGCGAGATTCTCGGCAAAGCGCACGTGAACATTCAAAGCGTTTTCGTCGACGTCACTCGCGCCAAGCAAGCGATAATTCACGTGATTCTCGAGCCGCGCGCGACTCTGACCGCAGCAAAAGCGCTTCGCAAGCACGGTTTCAAAGTCATGAACTCGGACATACTCATAGTGCGCACTAAGGACACGCCCGGCGAACTCGCTAAAGTCTGCCGCTTGCTTGCGGACAAGGGAATAAACGTGACGAACGCTTTCTCGATTAGCCATTACGGCGGGGAAGCGCTCGACGCGATTTCGACTACCGACAACACCAAGGCCCGCAAAATCATTAAAGACTATTTGTAAACCCAAAAAATTCGGGAAACCGGCTTTCGGCTTTACTGCTTTCAGTGCATCAAAACGAACAAAACCAAGTCGCCTACCGCGAGGCACGCGATTAAGCCAGCAAGAACAAAGGGCGCGAAGCGCGGCAACTCTTTGCAAACCGGCCAAACCCTGATTTTTTCCTTGAGCCCGATTTTTCGCAGTCTCGCGATTTCCGCTTTCGTCAAAACCTTGCCTATCGCGTAGCGCGCCTTCAGGCGCTTCGGCAACTCGTCGAGCGAGAGCACGTCCTCATCTTCGACTTCGCTCAACGGAATCCGCTTGACTACCACGCGCGCCATTATTTCGCTCTTGTAAAGCGACAAAAAGAAAGCGCTGGCGAAAAGCGCGGCGAAGAAAAGCGTTTGCGCGAGCGAGAGCGAGGCCCAAGCGAAGGCCGCAGCTGCGAGAGCGAGCGCTGCCACGCACAAAACGTTTTTGCCCGCAGCGAGAGCGCGTTCCTCGCGCAACCGTTTGGCATACCAAGCTGCAGTCCAAACCGAACCGAAGAACGACGCTGCGACTAAAATCGAAACAATAAACGGGTAAGGCACTGCGGCAACGGGGTTGAAAGGCAGCAGGAGCTGCAGTCCGATGAACAGAAGCACGTCGCCGCCGCCGAATTGTCCGGCTCGCCACGCAGCGTAGCCTATCGCGCCTATCGCGATTGCTACCGCAGCAACCCAAAGCCAAGGCGTCTTGTCGGCGGCTTGCGCTGCCTCGAAAACGCACAACGCCGCGCCGACCGCAATCATACTCAGCGTTATTCGGTCGTCGATGAAGCTCGTGCGCGCGTCCTGCCACGCCGCAACGCCTGTGCCAGCGAGCGCGGCTGCGAGCCGCAAAAGCAAAATCAAATCCACAACAAACACCGCAACGCGTCAAACACCGCAACGCGTCAAACACCGCAAACTCAAAACCTAAAACGCTCAACTGTTTCAACGGTTTCCGCTTGCGCGTCCCCGCAACCGCGAAAACCATTCTTTGAACGAACGCATGTTATCGTCAACGTCTTGCTTCCTGAAAGCGATTACTAAAAGCAGTCCCACGAGCGCGCCAACAGCGTGCGGAATCGCGCTTATGGGTGCGCTCGCCTGCGCTTCGCCTCGCGCCAACTCGGCGGCTTTCTGCTGCGCCGAGGCGAGTGAAGCGTTCGCTTCCTCAGCGGCTTTCTGCACCGCAGCAAGCGCCGCTTGTTGTTGCGCGAGAATCGCGCGTTCTCGCTCGGCTTCCGCTGTTTTGCCTTGGCTCTCGAGTTCGGAAACGCGGGAAATCGTCTGGTTCACGTTCGTTTGCACTGCTTGAAACTGCGCTTGCGTTTGCATTGTTTGGTTTGAAAGCGACGTCACGTCCTGCTGCACCTGGGTTTTGCGCGCTGTTGTAAAGTAATCGCTTACTGGTCCGACGACGAAAATAGCGAGAAAGCACACGAGGAGCGCCAAGGCGATTGCTTGTTTTGGGCGAAGTGCGGTTGCGGCAGCCATGATTCCCGAGCTTGCTGCGCTCGCGCCGATGATGAGCGCGCCTTGATCGAAAAACAAGTACGCTAAACCGCCAGCAGCGCCCGCAGCGAAGAATATGACGAGCACGCCGCCGGCGCTCATTGCGCTCTCAAGGAGAATCGCGAACGTCAGCAACGGCAGGAGGTTCGCGAGCAAGTGGTGCAAACCTTGGTGCATGAACTCGTGAGTGAATACGCCTAGCAAGTTGAAC
>CAITNU010000046.1 GCA_903893865.1 uncultured Microcaldota archaeon | reverse complement strand
GTTTTCCTTTACAGTTTCGTTTTGAGTGTCTGTTTTTTGTCCTTGAACTGTAAAGTTTTCCTTTACAGTCACAGGGTTTTCTTGAGGAGCAAATTCAGATAATTTGGGCTCTTTTTCGACCGTTTCCGGTTCAAGTTTGACGTTGGTTTTCACCATCGCGACGCCCTTTTCCGTGAGCCGGTAGCCGCCGCCTTTTCCTTCCGCAGCCATAATCAAATCATCGGCTTTGAGTTCGCCGCAGAGGTTTCGAATGCTGACGTCAGAACGCTTCAGAATCGCGGCAAGTTCAGTGCTGTTGCGCGGTCGCTCGGCAAGCGCCTGAAGGATTATCAAACCGTTTTCGCCGATGGTCGCGGCAAGCATTTGCGCGTTCTCGGGGTCGAGTTCAAACTTGCGCCGGGCCGCTTCGGCCATCGATTCGAGGTTCAAGTCGTCGTAACAACGCTTCAAGAAGTCGGCCGCGTGCGCGGCGTGAATCGGTTTCAAGAAAATCTTTTCACCGAGCCCGTCCGTTGAATGCGTCAGAACCGCGTATGAAAAAGCAACTCGGGTGACGACGTCGCGGATTCCACTGTGGCAAAGCGGCAAGTCTTCGAAACCATAAACGGTTTCAAGCCCGAACGCAAAACGCTTGACTGCGTCAGCGAATCCTTCGCAATAAACGACGTCCGAAGCGCGTTTCGACCACGCCCAATAAACGTGCTTCTTGAAAACGTCGTCAGGCATCGGTCGTTGTTGCCGCGTTCGGTTCGCAATTAATTCTTGGGAAACGTCGTCCCGAGCGTGAACGAGAACCCAGTCCCAGCGACTAATCGATGGTTTGTCTTTGAACGTCCAAGAATCCGTTATCGCGCTGCCGCGATAAACCCAAGAGTAGTTCGTCGGATTCATCGCCGCAATAACTCGGGTTCGAGCTCGTGCTTCGCCCGAAACCATTTTGCGCGGAGCTACTCGTCCCTTTTCGAGGACTTCGCGTAGTTGCCCGAACTCTTCGACTGGGAGTTTGTCGAGTCCGTCGAGGAAAACGAAACCGCCGTCGTTTAGAACGAGAGCTCCCCAGCGAATTGTCTTGTCGTCTGCGTCCACGACGTATGTCAAGCCAGCTCGTGACGCTTGCTCGGCTTCAACGAAGTCGCCGAACTGGTAACGCTGGTACGTCAAGTCCTTTCCGAGTTCGGATTTGTAACTCTTTGTCGAACCGATTATTATTCCATTAATGACGCCGCGAATTGTTCGGTCGCCGTCCACGTCCGGGAGCGCATCGCTGCAAGAATGCAGCGAAACGAGCGCGGCTTCTTGCGTGAGTGGCCGCCCAACCATATCGCTTGCGATTTGTTTGAGCGGTAACGGCTTGTCTTCGCCGAATTGTTGGGCGAACGCCGCGAGGTCTTCAGGCGTTGGCTTGTAGTTCCGCGAAAACGATTCGCGCGGCTCAATTTTTTCCGCAACAACAACGAGCTCGTTGTCGTCAAAACCGACTACTTGACCGTGAACGACGACTTCGGTCGCGTCCGGCGCAGTTCCACGATAAAAAACGGTCAGAGGTTTGTCAGTGTTTAGCGTCGGCTTGTTGAAGCACTCGAGAGTATTCGAGAGCTTGAGAACCGAAAAGTCGGAAGATTCGGAAGCGGTTTCAAGCATCGGAGCGTTCTTTTTGTTGTTGTGGCCGCATTTTCCGCATCGCCGGGAGCGATGCTTCGGTGAGTAGTAATAAGCGTCTAAAAACGAGAGTTCCGACTCCTCAGTTTTACCGCAATAAACGCAAGTGTAAATAATCCGTTTGGGAAGCCATAACCGCGTTTTTTGTCCGACGACACGCGCGTTAAAACAAACGTCGCGCCCGATGAGTTCCGCGCGTAACTCTTCAAGCGATTTTAGTTCGCGTTCAGTAGCAACCATTTTAGGCAACCTCCTGAACGCTGCCGATTGCAGCGAAAGCGATGACTATCGGCTTATTGAATTTGTCTCGAAAAACTAGCGAGTCGTGGTTTAACGACTCGATTCGCCCGGAGAAATAGAATCCGTCGGTCCGAACAATTTTAATGTGCTTGTCGAGGAATCTTTCCAAATCTTCTCTATCCATCTTTCATCATCTCCTTTCTAAATCAAACTAGTCCTCGCTGCTTCAACCGCAGCATCTCAATCAACAAAACAAATTCACGCATTACTCAACACCTCGCCTTCGAGCTTCAAGCTCTTTAGTTAAAACTGAACGAATGAACTCGCTCGCGGAAAGGAACCCGGCGCTGTGTGCGCGGTCCCAAACGCGTTTCTTCAAGTCGACAGGAATCACGATTCCCATCGTCGTAGTTTTTTGCGTCATTTGTTCTTCCCTTATTATGTCGTTTGAATATCAACTGAATGAAACACAACCGATATTTAAAAAGGTTAGCATTTTAACTTCCAACGGTAGTTTTGGTTGCCTACTGAAAAACTTGTTGAGTCGAAAGCTGCGCTAGTGTGGGTTTCTTGCTTGGATATGCCGCGCAACGCGGCGCAAATAGCTGCGGCTTGGAATTACGACCAGCCAGCCGTCTTGTATAAGGGCGACGTCTTCGGAGAGCTAATGAAACGCAAGCTTATGGGCGTCGCGAAAAGGGAAAAGAAATCTAACCTTTATCTCGCGCTGTTCAACGGCTATTTTGACCTGCTTGAAAAAGAAGTCGCTCCCACCGAAGTTTCTAAAGCGTTACTGGACGACAAAGCGATTTGGCTTGAAGTCCTAGATGCGGAAGAAGTCCGGCGTTTTTTTCTCTCTCTCGAAGCGATGAAACTCTTGTTTTCAGACAATTTTCAAGAAGCGAAAAAGTCCGGCTTCACTAAATCAATTTATACCGCTGCGGAGACTATCTGCTTGTTTTCACTGCTTGAAAACGAGTTCGGCGTCAAAGTCGAGGACTTCGTTCGCCTGATGAACCCGTTAAGCAAGCTTTTGCCGCTTGGTTTCGGCGATTACTACGACTTCATCTTGAAGAAAACGCCTTTTAGTTTTTGGAGTAGCGCTAGGGCAAAGAAAGTGCTGAAGACCGCCATTGCCCGGCAGGTTCGCGGTAGAGTCAAGCCGATTGCTAACGTGGTTAAACTGCTTAAAACGGTTTCAAAATAAATGGTGTTTGGAAATGGCGAAAGAACAAAGTAGTTTTTGGAATTACGTCAAAATGGGCGTAGGCATCGCATTAGGCTTCTTCATTTTTTCCATAATTGCCTTGTTCTTGCTGGCTGCGCTCTTCGGCATCACGCTTTTTGGGTCAGTCGCAAGCGCTGCTGCTTCCGCGCATCAAACTAGTTCGCCGTCTGATTATTTGTTTAATTGGCTTCCAAATTTTGTTGTGAGCAATCAAAGAATTATAATTCCATTAGTTTTGGTTTGCCTTATAATTTTCGCGTGGAAAATTCGCCCAAAAAACGAAGAGCCAGGCTTACGGGACGAATAAACTTTGAAGGTGGTTGGAAATGGAGTTGGGAACGCCGCGCCGCCCCATGACGCTTTGGGCGGCGAATTCAGTTTAGGCGAACCGAAAGGATACAATAACATTTTCAGAATTGGAAAGGTTTGAGAAAGCTAATTAACGCAAGGTTTTCTTAAACTTCTGTCCCCGCGTTTTCAAAACCTTGCATTTTAGCAACTGCTCAATCAAGGCGTCCCAACGTTTGAACTTCGCCGTCGAATACTTTTTCCAAGCGTCGAGCTTTGCATTTCCGTAGTCCGGGCTTTTCTTGGTTGCTTCCGCTTCCATCTCGAAAGCGAGTTCTTCGACTTGACGCTCCAAATTGTCCGGCGCGGTTTCAGACATCTTCGCGAAGGTGTTGAAAGCGTCTTGTTTTACTGGGTGGCGGTAGGTCGCCATCGCTCTAGACGTTTGACTGTGTCCAGCCAAATAATTAACTTGCATTTGCGGGATTCTCGCGTCGTTATACCACGAATTAAGCCGGGAATGCCTGAAGATATACGGGAAAGCGGGTTTCTCGACTTCGGCGTTCTTGAACAAATACCGCAAGAACTCCCTGAAGGTATTGTATTCAAGCGGTTCGTTGTTCGCATTCGTCCAAAGCGTTGACTCCTTGAACTCGGGAGTCCTCCGTTTCGGGTGTTCTTCCAGCCATTCGTTGACGAGCTTGATTGTTTCTAAGTCGATGACGGGAATTTCTCGGACGGCCGCCGCAGTCTTCGTTCCGTTGACGCGGACTCCATAAACGCCGTTCTCGCAAACCCAATCTTTGACCTTCAAGTCTAAAAGCTCCGTTGGTCGCAGTCCCGTTTGGTATTCAAGCGCGACCAGCGCCTTCAACCGCGTCTTGCTGGTCGCGTTAAGCAATTTCGCGACGTCCTCGTCTTCCAAGAGTTGTTCGCGGTCCAGCTTGCGCTTGCAGTCGCCGCCTAACTCAATCCAAGATACTTCCGGCGGGTATTGCTTGCGTTCGCACTTGCGAAGCCAAGCCATAAACCGCTTCAACTCGATTTTCAAGTTCATCTGCGTGCTAGGCGTCCACGCTTTCCCGGCTTGATTCTTTTGCTTCTGAATTTTTGCGAGTAACGCTTCGGCGTCCTTTCGAGTCAAGCTCCTGAACGGTTTGCCTAGCAATCGCGAGAGCGTCGTCAAGTTCTGCAAGTAACGAATACGCCGATGAGTCCCGCGATTCATTATTTTCATAAACTTCAAGAACTCAAGAATGTCTTTTTTGTTTTGCGGGATTACGTCTTCGCGGTCCTGCAAGCGCTTGAACTTTCTTTCAAAGTCCACTTCGCAGTAAATCGGCATTTTCAATCAACTCTTATCTAACGCTTCGCGTTGCGGTCCTGAATCGCTGCGACTCGCGTTTCTCAAAGTAATTTCTCGTTCGATTAACAGCTCTCTCGCACGTCCGCAAGCTCCGCGCTGCGACGACGACGTGAAACGTGGGCGTCGACAAGTGAAACTCGGCGTTTTGACGCTTCGGCTGCGCTTCTCTTTCGTCTTCTTCATCATCATCGTCCGCGTCCGCGTCATCTAACGCTTGTTCGTCCGGCGTTTCAGGTAACGCGATGCGCTTAGGGTTCAACTCTTTCGGCTTCGGTCCTGACGGTTCGCTTTGCTCGCTTGTTGCAGCGGCTTTCAACGACCAACGCCGGTCGTAAGGACGAGGGTTCGGGCCGTCGTCCTTCCCAACTACTAGCTGGTAAGCTCGCGCTCGACGCCAATTCCGAAGACCGTCGTATTCATTCAAATTCAAAAACCTCGCTTCTTGCTCCGCTTAAATGATTGCGGCTTCTCGGGTTCGTCCGGCGACTTAAGCAACCACGCCAAAGCTCCGAGAACCAAGACCCCGACAAACAAAGCCTCATTACTCATTTTTGAGCCTCCTTTTCGTCTTGAGCCTCTTTTTTGTTTGCTTCTTAACTTTGTCTAGCATCTTGTCTACTTCGCCCCAAACGTGCTTATTCCAAAGCGAAACCGCTATGTTTCCGAGGACTGCGGCAAGCATTACGGTTTCCCATTCAGTAGCTATTTCTTTTCAACTCCCTCGCGTTGTTTCGCGCTAGTCCAATCGCTCCACGCGAGTCCGGACTCGCTTAAGTCGCGAGGCGTTAAGCTGTAACGCTGAATCTGCGCGACTACTGATTCCGCTAGCTCCCGCCTGTGCTTGCGTAATACCTGACGGTCTTTCAACAGGTTTAGAAAGAATTGTGTGACAGATTGGTTTCCCGCGTTTTTCCTTTCCTCTTCTACCTCGATGGCCAACAATAAGGGAACGCGAAACTGATACCTTTCCGACTTGTTTCCCTCGTTTTCATCTTCTTTTGTCGCACAAATTTGTTCATCAGTCACACAAATCGCCTCCGTTGACTTCAAGTTTTTGTTTGCGCCACATCTCGCGTCAAAACCGCTTCCCCTGCTTTTTCGAAAAACCTCTTTTAACTTCCAAATCAAGAAAATAGAGTTCAACTACCGCTGCTTTCGCTTGTTTTGTTGTTATTAAGCGATTGCAGCACGTCCCGACTTGCTATGAATACGGCACGAAGACCGTCCTTTGATTGTGAAGCGCGTTCTAAACCTAGTGCTTGCATTTTGCGGGAAATGAAGCGGTTGTTTAACCAATCCGCATCGCCGAACTTCTGCTTAAGTTCCACGACGACGTCTTTTGCTGCAATCGTCTTGGACGGCGCGTCCCCCAACAACTTAAGTGTTGCTTCGATTACGCTTGACTCTACTTGCTTGCTGACTGGCTTCTTGGCGTCCCGGCGTTCTTCGTCCAAACCGCTCAAGAAAGCAAAGTTTTTGTCTTGAACTGTTTTCCAAAGCGCGGGGTCAACGTCCGTGAACCTAAAGTAATCCGTGAAATCGGGTCTAGGATATTCCCCGTATTGCGCGATTTGCTTGACTTTCTCGTAACTGTAAGCGCTGAAGTGCCCTTGCTTCAAATTATTGTGTTCATCGAAGTCGAACTCGCAGCTAGTCAAACTCTTAACTCGGTTGCTTCGCAGCAAACGGTCAAGCGTCAAGAACGACGGGATACACAGGACCACGAAGAGGTTGAGCTTCCGGAATCGCATAAACAGTTTCAAGAAATCTCGGTTGTCTTTCTTCATCGCGTCCCGGCTGAACAAGCTTTCAGCGCCTTCGTCTAACAGAATGGCTTTGCCTTTAGTGTTTCCTGCTAGCGAATCGATGACTTCGTTTATTTGCGCGAAGTTAAAACCAACCCGCGAGGCATCGAAGCTAGGGTCGACGTGCTTGCAGATTTGAAGCGCCAGCGTTGTTTTTCCACTACCTTCGGGTCCTTCGCAGCAGTGCACCCAATCGATATTCGCCGCGTAGATTTGTCGGGCAGCCCAATCCAAGTTTTTCTTTAGCAACTGCATTTCAATACAGCCTCTTCTTGTCTTTGAAGCCGCGTGCAAGCTGGTAGCCTTCCCCGAACGACATTCCCTTGTTCTCGACTTTGAACAAGCCGAAGTCTTCCAAGTAATCGCGCAAAAGATTTAGGTCGGTGAGTAATTGCTCGGTATTCGGTTCGTGCTTCAAATCGTCTAATGCAAGCAAAGGCTTGTAGTAGTCGCGTTTGGAGTTGGTCCCTGAAATGATTTTAGTTCGAACTAAAGCCCATAGGTAGCGAACGCTTTCATTCAAATCTTCTTCCTCGTTAAGCCGCCTAAATTTT
>CAITNU010000045.1 GCA_903893865.1 uncultured Microcaldota archaeon | reverse complement strand
CGCCCAACAGCGTTTGCTTGAGGTTTAAAGCCATTTCTTATCAGAAATCGTTATTCTTTCAGCGCATTTAAAACTGTTCGCGACCTTATTCACGCTCACCAACGCTTGCTTGCGCTTGTTTTTTTGAAGGAAAGACGAAAGACGGGTTTTGAGAGGGGTTTTTCGCTTGAAATTTCGAGCTTACGCTTTTTCACCTGAAGAATTCGTCGTGGAAGAAATCACGTCCGACGGCTTGGTGCTCGAAAACGGCGCGCCGATCAATCTCGGCAAGCCTGAGGACGCGCAACTCGAGAGAGATTATTTTTCCCGGTTCGTTTTGCAGAAAAGGAATTGGAACACGATGCAGGCGCTCGCGGAAATAAGCCGCAGGCTGCGAGTACATCCGAAACGCTTCGATTTCGCGGGCACGAAAGACCGGAACTCCATTTCCACGCAGTTGTGCAGCGCTTTCGCCGTCCCGTCCGAGCGCCTTCTCGCGCTAAACGACGTGCGCGACGTGCGAATTCTCGGAGCGTGGAAGTCGAAGCGGAAGGTGCGTTTAGGCGAACTCGCCGGCAACCGTTTTACGATAACGCTCACGAAAGAAAACTGCGGAACCCAACCGAACGCCAAGAAGATTCTAGCGAAAGCCAAAAAACTCGGTTTTCGTTTTCCGAACTATTTCGGCTCTCAACGCTTCGGTTCCATGCGCGGCAACGCCGCCCTCGTCGGAGCGGCGTTGCTGAAGAAGGATTTCGAAGAAGCTGTCAACAACTACTTGTGTTTCGTCGACGAGGGCGAGCGCGAGGACGCAGCGCGAGCCGCTCGCGCGCGGCTCGCGCGCGACAAAAATTACGCCGCAGCGCTCGATTATTTCCCGTGCTTCCTCAAGTACGAGCGAATTCTGCTCGAACACCTCGCCCGCGCTCCGCGCGATTACGCTGGAGCGTTTTCCCGCTTTCCCAGGCACTTGCAGTTGCTGTTCGTGCACGCTTTGCAGAGCGAGATTTTCAACGACGAACTCGAAGCCCGCGAGAAAAAAAAGGCGTTGTTCAAGCCGTTGGAGAGCGATTGGTGGTGCCCGCGCAACACGCTCGGCTTTCCCGACGTAGACAAAGCGAAGCCAGTGGAGGATGCAGCGGACGCACCGAACGCGGGCGAAATCGCGCAACTCGTTAAAAAAGGCGATGCGTTTCTCGTGGGCGAACTAGTCGGCGCCGACTCGAAGCCGACGCCAGCGCAAGAAAAACTCTTGAAAAAGAAAAAACTCGGAGTCGAAGATTTTCGTTTCACGACGCTGCCTTGGCTGTCGACGCGCGGCGGGCGCCGCCCGCTTTTCGCGCCGCTCCTGCACTTTTCCGTTCTCGGCGAAAAGCCGGTGCGCGTGCGTTTCGCGCTCGCGAGCGGGTGCTACGCTACGATCGCGGTGCAGGAATTGCTTAAGCCGTGATTTCAATGGATTTTTTTCGCCAAACCGTTCACGAAGTCCGCGCTGCCGGGCTCGAGCCGGAAATCAGGCGGCGCCTCGCCGAATTCAAAGCGTTCAAGAAAAAAGGAAGCTTGTTTCCAGAATTGTGTTACTGTCTTATGACTGCGAACGCGCGCGCGGAAGCCGCGTGGAAGACGCAAGCAGAGTGCGGCGCTGAGTTGCGCGGCGCTTGCGCGCCTAAGCTCGCCAACATTTTTCTCAGGCAAGGAGTGCGTTTCCACAATACGAAAGCCAAGCGCGTGTGCGAGGCGCGGTGTCTCGCGCCGCGCTTGCGAAAAATAATTTATTCCTTCAAGGAAGGCAAGCGCGCGCGGGAATGGCTGGTCGCGAACGTTAACGGCCTCGGTTGGAAGGAAGCAAGCCACTTTCTGCGCAACGTCGGATTCGAGGACGTCGCAATAATCGACAGGCACGTGCTGCGGTTGATGCGCGAGGCGAAACTGATTTCGAAAGCTCCGCCGACTTTGAATGAAAAAAATTATTTGGCTTTGGAAGAAATTCTCGAGGCGGAAGCGAAACGCTTGAAAATGAGCCTAGCCGAACTTGACCTCTATTTGTGGAGCCATGAAACTGGTGTAGTCCTGAAATGACTGAAAACAAAAACGAAAAAGCGCGAATGCGCGTGGTAGTAACAGGCGCTGTGCAAGGCGTATTCTTCAGGTGGAACGCGCGATTACGCGCGCAGCAGCTAGGCGTTTACGGTTTCGTTCGAAATCTTCTCGACGGCGAGAGCGTGGAAATCGTCGCGGAAGGAGAAAAGCCGCGGTTGCGCGCGTTCCTAGAATGGTGCAAGCGCGGACCGGCGGATGCGGAAGTG
>CAITNU010000044.1 GCA_903893865.1 uncultured Microcaldota archaeon | reverse complement strand
TGGGACGAGGACGAAGAGTGGGGCGAAGAAGACGAGGATGAAGAAGTGGAGGAAGGCGACGAGTAAAAAACGCCTTTAATGCTTTCGCCGCTTTTTTGCATTTTCTTGATTTCGCGTTTCTTGTTGTTTCTTGTTTTTCGCGGCGCGGGCTCATGCAGCTGCGCTCTCCACGCGCTTTTCGCGCGCTAATTCTCGAAGATTTTCAAGCTGTTTTTCAGCGGTTAGCGGAGCGGCGGCGGAAAGCGGCGGAAAGTTTTGAAAGCGTTTATTAATGCGCGGCGCTTGATTTCAAGCGTGGCAAAAAAAACCGCAATCCGCAAAAAGAAGACCGGAAAAGTGAAAAACGGAAAGGCGAATAAAGCCATCAGCGCGGCAGTGCACTTGCGCCGCGACGCTTTCGGGGTAACGCGAAGCGTCACCGCCTTGTGCGACGCCGAACTCATCGGCAGCGTGCTGAAATCGGGCGGGGGAAACGGCTGCGTCATCGACTTGCAGAAATACAAGGCGTTTTACGCCGGCGAGCTCGTCGACGAAACCCGCGCAGCTGAAATCGCTTCGCAAGCGTACAACCTCAACGTCGTTGGAGAAAAAGCGCTCGCAGCAGCGCGCCGAGCGTTCGAAATACGCAACGTCAAGCGCATCGCGGGCGTTCCGCACGCGCAAGTATACCGCGTTTAGATTGAAGTTAAAATAGTTAGAATAAATTAGAATCAAAAAAGGGGTTTTAGGGTTTTGAAGCAAGCGCTCTTCGCTTTAAGCGTTCTCGCGCTCGTCGCCGCCTTCGCCGCAGCCTACTTCGCTCCAGCGCTCGGCGCAAAAATCCAGTTTTCGCCGCCGTATTATTACGCTTCGGAAGACGCGTTCGGCGCGCTCAACGCCTTCGCTTTCTCTTTTCTCTTCTCGCTTTTCTTTTTCGGTTACGGCGGACCAATAGCGATGCTCATCGAAGGCGCGAAGCACGGTTCTTTCCTCGCCAGCGGCGCGACGCACGCGCTCGACGCAGCTTTCGCTCTCCCGTCGCTGTGCGCGTGCCTCGCTGGAGTCGCGCTCGGGCAAGGCGCTTTGCGCGAGTGGCGCGGTGAAGGAAGCTTTTTCGAGGAGTGGCGCACCGCCGCAGCGTTTTTCGTTACTGGAATAGTGCTGCTAGGCGTCGTGCTGGTGGCGAAAAGATTTTTGGGTTCTTGAAAAAAATAGTAAAAAGGTTTTCAGGTTTTTCGCATGATTGGCTTGGGTTTGCTTCCTTCGCTGGCGTTCAACGCGCTGCTGTTCATCGACGCGATAGACGGCGTGCTGGGCACTCTCAACGAACTCGGGTTCGTCGTCCGCATCATCGTTTTTTCTTACTTGTGCTACTGGCTTTACATCACTTTCCGCGACGTGCAAACGATTTTCGGAATCGGCGTAATCATCACGGCGTACATCATCTTCATTCACTCGCTTTCGATAACGCTGCTGACGGTGGTCTTCTTCGTTTTCGTCATTTTCGGCAACATGCTGCAAATGATTTTGATGTTTGGCGTGCTGCCGCTCTTCGGGTACCAGTGGACTATGCGCGAGTACATCAAGTCGCCAACGCAAGCCGAAGCAGCTGAACTGCAGGCTGCGGCAATGCGCAAAGCAGAGATGGGTATCGAGCTAAGCGAGCAGGAAATGCAGTTGCTTCAAAGCCAGCAGCAAATGGGCGCTGCGAACGGCGCGATGCCGGGAATGAATACGGCAAGTTTAGCGAGATTTTCGTAAAAAGCATTTTTGAAGTGAGTTGAAATGATGGATTTTGCAGTGGCTTTTGCGCCGTGCGCGCTTTGGATTCTCGACGACATCGTGCAATGGGCGACTTACTTCTGGTGGATTTGGTTATTCCTCGTCGGCTGGTGGTGGTACAACTGGGCGCGCGAACACCTCGCGTTCTCGCCGTTGTTCGCGCTAGTCGTCGGCGCGATACTCGTTTATTACCTCGTAATCGAACACCCGTTCATCGGAAGCGCGGGAATGGTCTTCTGGGTAGTGCTCACAAGCGGAGTCATTTGGCTGCTGCCGTTCGTAATGCCTTTTCTTACGTTCTGGAAGAAACCTCCAACGGGAATGCACGAGATGTAAAAAAGGAGTGACGAAAAGCGAGATTCGAACGTTTGAAAAATTGAAGCGATGAAAAAAGGTGGTTTGGCGTGGCTAGAATCAAAATGCTGACTTCGTATTACTTGCTTGCGCACAAGCGCAGGCAAGAGTGGGCGAACTGGAAATGGCGCTTGTTTGCGATACTAGTAACGATAATCATTCTTTTCTACGTCAACGAATACCTCGCGCAGAATTACTATACGACGGTTTCGTTCGTGAAGCCTAGCGGCGAAGCAGCCGCGTTCGTGCTCTCTGATAAGCTTTTCTACTGGTTCGCTAGCGGAATGATTTTCGGGCTCGTCGTAATGGCGATGATTTACGAAGGCGAATTCATGCTGGCGCTGTTGAAGCTCGCGCGCGGAATCGAAGGCGAGTTCGGAAGAGAAGCACGCACCGTAGGCAAAGGCATTGCCGACGCAGAGAAAATGATTGAACGCGAGGTTGAGCGCGACGCGAAAAGCGGTATCGAGCTCATCACGCCCGAGTGGTCGAAAAAGATTCAAGCCGGGCTAGCGAAAGCGAAGAAGCGGCAGCGGCAGACTAACTCGGCGGGCGCTGCTGGCGCGGTAGGCAAAACTAGGCGGAGCAAAAGAATTTAAAGCAAGGCGAGGCGTTATTACTGCATGAGTTTTTTCCCTTTCATCCCGCTCTTGAATTTCTCTAACGCTTTCGCGCCGGTAATGCTAGACGGTTTCATGGATGCTTTCGATCTCGTCGTGCTAATCATCGTTTTCCTCATGCTTTACCGCTTGTTTTATCCTGACATGGTTCAGAACAAGGCGGTTGCGCTCGTAATCGTCGTAATCATCACGTTCGTCGTCGTCATCCCGTACGCGTGGTTCCGCTACCTGCTTTTCGTCGTTCTCTTCATGTACGCGGTTTTCTGGACTTTCAAGCCCTACCGCTGGTAAAACGATTCAGTCGTTTTCTTCGTTTTTAGATAGCAATAGCGTCAGCGGAAGCCGGCTTGTCGAGGAGCGAAATGCTTCTTGACTCGGTCAAGCTGTGCTTGACGTTCAGCAGGACTCGGCGACGTAGGCCATTCTTTTTCGCCGGCAATGCTGATGATAATTGTTTTGTTCCCAAACAAAGGATTGACTGTTATATCCGTTCGAGATACCCGGTCATTACTCAGATTTCCTTTCGTCAACCTGAGAAAATTCACTGCTTTTTGAACTTCTTTTTTGGTGATCGGCGCCGTAGGAATCAGGCGTGCGCGAATTAGGCTGCGTTTTCCACCCATTGCAGTCGTGTACGTGAAGCGCTTTTCAGGGTATGCTACTCCCAAAACCGCAATGGCATTTTCACAAATTTTTCTGATTGACAGTCAAAACACCTTAAGGAAATAGCGACTCCGTGATTTAAAAAACGGCGTTTAGGCCGTGAGGCGCTTGAAGCGAAGCGTTCACCACGAACCGTAAATCGCTTCGCCGCACGACGGGCATTTCGCGGTGTGGCGCTTCTCGTCGACTATTAGACTGTTTTCAACTAGCCCGAAGCCCGAACGACGAACAACAACGCTTCCGCATTTCGGGCAAACCGTGTCGCCAGCGCCTGGCAACGCCGTATTCCCGAGGTAAACGAAGCGCATTCCTTTGCCTAGCGCGATTTCTCGCGCCGAGAGCAGCGCCTCGTCGGCCGTCGCGCCGACGTCGCTCTTGCGGTAATTCGGGAAAAACTTGAGAAAGTGAAGCGGAATATCCTTGCTAATCCCCGCAACAAGTTTGACGGTCTTGCGGATGGAGTCTTCATCGTCGTTGAGTCCGGGCACGAGGAGATTGATTACTTCGCAATGAATCCCGCTCTCGAAAACGCGCTTGATGTTCTCGACTATCGGCTTGAAACCCGCTTTCGCGCCGCAGTAATCGGCGTAACGCGCGTCGTCCGCGAACTTGAGGTCGATGCGAATCGCGTCGAGCATGCGTTCTTTTTTGACGATTTCAAGCATTTGCGGCGAGAAGTAACCGTTGCTCACGAAAACGTGGTACTTGTCTTTAGCGATTTTCTTTGTTTCAGTCACGCAGTCGCGGGCGTACTCGAAGAAAATCGTTGGCTCGCTGTACGTGTACGCGATTCCGTCGCACTCGTGCTGCAGGCAGAGTTCCGCGACCTGCTTCGGAAGCGTAGTCGGCACGGAATCGAAAACGTGTTTCGGCTCCTTTGAGCTTCGCGGCAACTGCGATAAATCCCAGTTTTGGCAGCCGAGGCAGCGGAAGTTGCAGCCGGGCGTACCGAACGACAACGCTGTGCTCCCTGGACGAAAGTGGTAGAACGGTTTTTTCTCTATTGGGTCGACTGCGAAGCCCGTGCTTTTTCCGTAACTAAGCGAACGCAGCGTTCCGCCCTCATTGAGCCTGACGGCGCAGAATCCCGTCGAACCGTCTTCAATTAAGCAGTAGTGGTTGCACAAGCGGCACTGAACTCGGCCGCCGCCTTTTCCGCCGCCTTTGCCACCGCCGATTTTCTCGTAAAGCAACGCTTCCTTCAATTCAGCCATAAACAAGTTTTGACGCCGCGCGCATTTAAAAACCCGTTCCGCGTAATGACGAGCGAACACGATTAAACAAAAACAAAAAAAGTTACTCGAAAAAGGCGGTTACTTATGGACGTGGCGTGCCCCCAGTGCGGCAACCCGAATCTCGACGTGGACGCGCAAAACAACGTGGTCTACTGCCGCAAATGCGGCTTCGCGGTACAAGTCGATCCCGCTACGGGAAACGTCACCCCGCTCTCGGGCGGAGCGCCAGGCGGCGCGCCGGCAGGCGGAGGCGGAATGATGGCGGGAGGCGGCGCGATGGCAGGTGCGCCTGCCGCTTATGCCAGCGGCGGGAAAAACATTCTCGGTTTGGAGCCGTTCACGTTCATGTCGCTCGGCATTGGAATCGTGCTCTTGCTATCGATTATTTACAACCTCGATTTGTCCATGTCGGCTGCCGGCGTAGCGGTTTTCCTAGCGGTTTACGTTTGGGCGAAACTCTTTCACTAGGCGCGCTTCAACGCCTTGACTCCTTGAATCGAAGCCCTATTTCGAAACGCCATTAAACGCCATTCGTCGAACTGTTTTTCGTCAGTCCAGCAAGGTTTTTATTGCCGTTCAGCCTTGCTTTTTCTCGCTGAAAACGAAAAACGAATTTCAAAACCTGAAGGTGTAAAATAAAAATGGGCATCGAACAGCTTAAAGTCAAGATTGCGGGCGAGATAGCGCTTTCCCAGGACCCGGGCGCGTCAATGAAAAAATGGCGGGAAGTATTCGGAATAAACCAAGGCGAACTTGCTGAGTTTCTAAAAATCTCGAGCAGCACAATAAGCGATTACGAAGGCAACCGCCGCAAGAGTCCGGGAATCGCAGTGATCAAGCGCTTCGTGGACTCGCTCTTTGAGATCGACCTCAAGAAAGGCGGCGAGCTCGTCAAGCGCTTTCAGGAAGCGTCGCCTGAAGAAAAATTCTTCGACGCGATTGATTTCGCGAAGAGCATTGACGGCAAAACGTTCGCTCACGCGATTGACGCGAAGCCGCTCACGGGCGGCCGCAAACTCGAAGACGTGCAGTTGTTCGGCTGCACTATTCTTGATTCGCTTAAAGTCATTCTTGAACTCCCGTACGAGTCGTTCGTGAAAATCTACTCGACGACGAACCAGCGCGCCCTGCTTTTCACGAAAACTAGCACCGGCCGCAGCCCGATGGTTGCGATTCGCATTGCTCCCATTAAGCCGGCGCTCGTCGTATTGCACGATTTGACGCCTGAAAAAGTGGATAAGCTCGCGGTGCGCA
>CAITNU010000043.1 GCA_903893865.1 uncultured Microcaldota archaeon | reverse complement strand
GTGGAACCCTCTTCTCTCAACGCGGAGCTTCGCGAAAAGCCGGCTATTGAAACGAGTGCACCGCAATGTTTTCAGTGTCTTCAATGTTTTTCCACGAGAAAAAACGGGTTGAATTCGAAGAAAAAACGGCTAACGGCGGCTAGCACGCAGTAGGCGAAAGACAAACGAACGACCAAGCGATTGCAGAGTGATTGCATGAAGAAAACAGCCAAAAAAACCATAAAAAAAAGCGAACGCAAGACGCTCGCGAAAAAAGAAATTGAAACCGACGAGACGACGGAAGCGGAAACGCTGGAAACTCCAGAAACAACGGAAACGCTGGAAGCCGGCGGAGAACGCGGCGAACACAGCGAAAGCGGAGAACGCGCCTTCAGCGAAGCGGTGCGCTCCGTCGTGGCTGAAGAAAAAAAGGCTGCCGAAAACGCCGAGGAAGCGAAGAAGCGGGCAACAAAAATCGTGGCGGACGCGCGGGCTCGCACGCAGGAAATACTCGCCAAAGCCGGCGAGGAAGCGGAAAAGACTCGCGAGAAACTACTCGCCGAAGCGAGCAGGAAAATCGAGGAACGCAAGGCGGAAATCGTCAAGAAGGCGCGCGAGGACGCGGAACGCGCGCGAAAGGCGTGCGACGTAAAGGGTTTCGCGAGAAAACAGTTTCCGAAGACGTTCGAAAAACTTTCGATTAAAAGAAAATGAAAAAAACCGAAAAGTAAAAAGAAAAAAAGGTTTTGGCGTTTCTTATGACTATCGAACGGATGAGCAAAGTGCGCGTTGTCTGCGGCAGGAACAGCACCGCAAGCGTGGTGCGCGCGCTGTACGACTTCGGCTCGATAGAAGTCCGCGAGCAAAAAGTTTTTCCGCAAAGCAACAAGCCGCTCCCCGAATTCCGCGACATATCCGGCGCGCTCATAGAACTGCGTTCAGCGGAAAAAACGCTTGAATCGGTTTCGGAACCCAAGGAACGCAGAAAAAAAGAAAAACCCGCGTCGGCGACGACGCCAGCGGAAGACTTGCGGAACGCAGACTCGGCGCGTTTGCTGAGCGAATTCCGCGGCCTGCCGCTGCGCGAGTTGAGCGAACTCAAGAAACGAAAGGACGAACTCGGAAAAGAAGCCGAAGCACTCGCGCAAAAACGCGCCGAACTAGCGCCGTTCAAGAACCTCCGCGTTAAAACAACGCTGATATCGGCCGCCAGGTTGAATTCGCGCTTGCGCTTCGCCTACTTCCAACTGCGCGGAGCAACAAAAAACGCGAAAGCCGCGGAAAAAACCGAGTCGGAGTGCGAATGCTCTCTCCTGAAGCTGCCCGCGAAACTCGTTTTCTCCTCAAGCGAAGGCAGGAATTACGCGCTCGCCGCTTTCCCGTCTAGCGCCGCGCAGGCGGTACGCGAAGCAATGACCGCGCTCGCGGCAAAGGAAATCGCGATTCCCGACGTGCAAACAGAACACTACGGCGAAGCGCTCGCGCAAGTCGAGGCTAAAGCAAAACAGAACGCGGAAGCGCTGCGCGGAATCGCGGTAGAACTCGCCGAATTCAAGAAAAAATTCTTGCCGCGAATCGCGTTGATGCGCGGCGCCCTCGAACTAAAGGCGGGCGAAGCAAGCTTGCCGGCAAAGTTCGGCGAAACCAGCGTGGCGGTAAGCGTTGAAGCCTGGCTGCCCAACCGCCTCAAGCCCGCGCTGGCGGCGGAACTCGAGCGCAAACTCGGCAAAAAATTCGTTCTCGAGGAAATTCCGAAGAGCGAAGCTGGCGTGTCGCCGGTGCTCCTCAAAAACCGGAGTTTCATCAAGCCGTTCGAATTCTTCATCCGCTTCTTCTCGCTGCCGGGCAGCCACGACATCGACCCGACGTTCCTCGTTTCCCTGACGTTCCCGATATTTTTCGGCATGATTCTCGGCGACATCGGCTACGGCTTGCTCGCGCTTTTGCTCGCGCTCGCCTTGCGCTTCAAGGCGCCGAAAGGGTTTTTCAGGACCGCTGGCGGCATCATGCTCCTCTCCGCGCTCTTTACCATAGCCTTCGGCTTCGTCTACGGCGAGTTCTTCGGATTCGAAAACGTTCTCGGTTACCCGCTTCATCCGATTATCGCGCGCGGCGAAAGCGAGGGACTCCAGGTGCTCATCGCGCTTACCGTGCTCGTAGGCGCGATTCACTTGGGTTTGGGTTACGCCGTGGGCGTCGCCGAAAACGCGGTTGAACGCCACTGGAAGCACGCCGCGGCGAAAGCGAGCTGGCTCCTGCTCGAGATAAGCATGCTCGCGTTTTTGACTGCGTCAGCGCAAGTCGTGTTCTTCGCTTTTTTAAAGCCGCTCGCCGAAGCGCTTCCGACCGCTTTTTCGCTGCCGTTCGTGATCGCTTCGCTAGTCGGCATAATAGTTTTCGAGGGCCCGATGGCGTTATTCGAAATTTTCGGGTTGTTCAGCAACCTCTTTTCGTATCTACGTATAATGGCGCTCGGCGTCTCGGGTGTGATTCTTGCGCTCATAATCAACAAGCTGCCGTTATCGTTCAACGCCGCCGACCCAGTTTCGATCGTTTCGTTCGTCTTGTTCGCCGCGATATTCGTGCTCGGGCACCTGGGCTCTCTCGCGCTCGGCTTGTTCGAAGCTTCGATTCAATCGCTTCGTCTCCATTACGTGGAATTCTTCTCTAAATTTTATCGCGGAGGAGGAATACCGTTTCTTCCCTTGAGGGAAAACTAAAAAAACGAAAAAAGAAAAAAACGAAAAAGGAAGAAAAAAAAAGAGGTGGAAGGAGTTTGGTGGACTTGAACACGGGCTTGCTGGGTTTTGCAGCAGCTATAGCCATAGCCGGCGGAGCGCTCGCGACGGCGTGGGTGCAGACGGTCATCGGCGGAGCTGGAGTCGGATTGATGGCGGAGAAGGACGGGAAGGAAGGAAACATTCTGTTGTTCCTCGCGCTGCCTGAAACGCTGGTCATCCTCGGCTTCGTCGTCGCGTACCTCATAATCTCCTCGCTCAAGTAAAAAGGGCAAAGGCCGTCAATCGAATCAGCGCTTTGCGGGCGGGCCCGACGCGGCTGACAAACGTCAGAAGCGCCGGGGAGCGAAAGCGGAGCGCATTCGGGGAGTTGAGCGGAAAAGTGGGTTTGAACGAGCTTAAAAGCGAGATAGAAAAACAGTCGCGCAAGGAAGCCGAAAACGTTTTGCGCGACGCTGAAAACGAGGCTTCGAGAATAACCGGCGAAGCGCGAGCGCAAGCCAAAACGCTAGTCGAACGCGAAGCGGAGAAAGCGCGCGCTGAAGCAGCGCAGAAGGAAGTCGAAGTCTATTCGGCGAAGCTGGAAGCGCGGCGCATAATGGCTGAAGCGCACAACGCAGTTTTCGCGGACTTGATGGACGAAATCCGCAACGAGTTCGAGCGCGTCGCGAAAAGCCGCGACTACGAAAAAATCTTCGGCCGCCTCGTCGCTGAAGGAAAACGCGAGGTGTGCGTGGGCGGCGCGGAAAGCACAGCAAGCGGGGACTGCAGAATCCACGCGAACAAGCGCGATTTGCCGCTCGCTAAAAAATTCGGGAAAACAGGCGAGGCAGTCGAAATCAGCGGCGGCGCGATAGTGACTTCGGCGGACGGGAGGCTGCGCGCGGACAATTCGTTTGAAGCGATGCTGGAAGAGAAAAGCAACGACTTGAAGCAGGCGGCGTTCGAGGAATTCTTCGCGAAACCGACTCGCGCGGAACCGGCGCACGCGGAGAAAGCAGCTAAAAAGAAGGAAACGAAAAAAACGAAGAAATGAGGAATTGACTAAATGGATTTGCGTTACGCTTACGCCAACGCGCGCGTGAAAGCGATGAAATCGCGCTTGCTCAGCGAAAGCGTGGTAAAAGAAATGCTCGCAGTGCAAAGCGTGAGCGAAGTCGTGGAACTCCTTGAAGAGGATCCCGTGTACAAGCCGTTTCTTGTCAAGAATTCGGAGCGCTTCAAGGGCGTCGAACTCGTTTCGCGCGCCCTCCAGGAAAGCCTGGTTTCGACGATAAAAAAAATGTACGGCTTCGCGCCCGCCAGCTCGAAAGACGAATTCAAACTCTTGTTCGCCGAACTCGAACTCAACGACTTGAAGACGATAATCGCGAAAAAAGCCTTAGGCTTGCCTGTTGACAAAACCGAATTGTACAACGCTTGGCCGGAAAACAGCAGGCTCGTAGAAGAAATGATTGCAGCCAAGGATTGCGCGGCTGCGCTCGCCGCGTTGCGCAAGAGCGAATACGCGGTCGCGTTCCCGCAAAAACTAGTTTGCCAGCTCGACAAGACTGCTGATTTCCGCATGATGGCGAGCGCGTTGAGCGACTACCACCACGAATTCGTCGAGCGAGTAATCGAAGGACAAGGCGACGCGAGCGTATCTAAAATACTGCGCGACAAGATAGACTGCGACAACATCGCGCTCGCGCTCCGCTTGAAGAAGACGGGACTCGCAATCAGCGAAATCCCTCCAAGGCTAAAGAAGCCAGTCAGCGCTAGAGTTAAGCGCGTAGCCGAAGCAGTGGACTACGATGCGGCGGTGGCAGTCGTCGAAAAGGAAACGCGAATCAAGTTTTCGCCGGAAGACAGGAAAACGATTTCGCGAATCGAAGTGCAGCTCGAGAAAAGATTCGTGGAAAAAGCCGTGCGCGATTTCAGGCTCAGCGTCATGAGCTTCGGAGCGATAATCGGCTACTACTACTTGAAGCTCGTCGAAGTCGAAAACATCCGCAAAATCGCTTTCGCGACGCACTTCGGGGTAAAAGAAGAGTTGAAGGACGCAGTGTTCGCGGTAAACGCGTAAGCGCGTGAGCTGCGGTACTCGCAACGCTTGAACAAACGCTTGAAAAGTCGAAGTGAAAAGCAAAATGGAGGAAATCGGGGTTTTTGGGGACGTCGAAACCGTGCGCGGCTTCAAGCTCGCGGGCGTAAGGCACGCGATGATAGCGACGGAAGGCGACGTCGACGAAAAATTCGCTGAAATGCTCGCGAAACCCGGAATCGGGCTCGTAATACTTTCGGAGGACACGCAGAAGCTGTTCTCGCAGAAGACGTTGAAGACGCTGGAGACGCTCGCGAAACCCGTAGTTATAACGATTCCCGGAAAGCGCGCGAAGCCAGGCGAGGGAAGCTCGCTCTCGAAAGCCATCAAGAAAGCGATGGGAATAGACTTGAACACGAAATAAAAAAATTAAAAAAAAAGTAAAAAAAATAAAAAAGTAAAAAAAGAAAAAAATAAATTAAAAAGAAAAAGTGGATTTTGCGTTCGATAAAGTGGTTTTTCAAACCGTTTCTGGAGTTGGTTGAAGAATGGGTGAACTAGCGAGAATTTCTGGACCCCTCATCGTAGGAAAAGGAATGAAAGGCAGCACCATTAACGAAGTCGTGAAAGTCGGCGACGGGGGTTTACTCGGGGAAATCATCGCTCTCGAAGGCGACGAAGCGAGCATTCAGGTTTACGAGGACACTAGCGGTTTGAAGCCAGGCGACAGGATAGAGCGCACGGGCGCGCCCCTGCAAGTCGAACTCGGCCCCGGACTTCTCTCCACGGTGTTCGACGGAATCCAGCGCCCCCTTTACGTTATTCGCGAAAAGTCAGGCGACTTCATCAAGCGCGGAGTCTACGTTCCGCCCCTCGACCGAAAAAAGAAGTGGAAATTCACGCCGTCGGCGCACGCGAAAAAAGGGGGTAAAACCGCTGCAGGCGACGTTCTCGGCGTTGTTCAGGAAATGGATTTGGAGCACAAAGTTTTGGTTCCCCCGAAATTCGGCGGAAAGATAGACAAGCTCGGCGGCGAAGGCGAGTACAAAGTCGACGAGGAAATCGCTGTAATCGCCGGCAAAAGCGTTTCCCTAATGCAAAAGTGGCCCGTCCGCGCCGCTCGCCCGTACAAAGAGAAAAAGCGGTTCGAAGTCCCGCTCGTAACCGGCAGACGCATTCTCGACACTTTCTTTCCAATCGCGAAAGGCGGCACGGCGGCGATTCCCGGCGGCTTCGGCACGGGAAAAACCGTCACGCAGCAAGACCTCGCAAAATACGCGGACGCGGACGTAATCGTTTACATCGGCTGCGGCGAGCGCGGAAACGAGATGACTGAAGTGCTCACGCAATTTCCGGAACTCGTCGACCCCAAGACGCAAAAACCGCTAATGAACCGAACGGTGCTCATAGCGAACACCAGCAACATGCCGGTGGCGGCGCGCGAAGCAAGCATTTACACTGGAATTACGATCGCTGAATATTATCGCGACATGGGTTACGACGTCGCGCTAATGGCTGATTCGACGAGCCGCTGGGCTGAAGCAATGCGCGAAATCTCGGGCAGAATGGAGGAAATGCCTGGAGAAGAAGGTTATCCCGCATACCTCGGACGCAAGCTCGCGGAATTCTACGAGCGCAGCGGACGCGTGGAATGCCTCGGCTCGCCTTCGCGAGTCGGCAGCATCAGCGTCGTAGGCGCGGTTTCGCCGCCCGGCGGGGATATAAGCGAACCCGTCTCGCAAGGAACGCTGCGCATAACCAAGGCGTTTTGGGCGCTTGACTCGAACCTCGCGCGCCGCAGGCACTATCCCGCCATCAATTGGCTGAAATCGTATTCGCTTTACCTAGACGACGTCAGCGACTACTACGCGAAAAACGTTTCCCCGGAATTCATGCCTTTGCGCGCGAAAGCAATGGAAATCCTGCAGAAGGAAGCGGAACTCCAGGCAATCGTGCAACTCGTCGGGCCAGACGCCTTGCCGGATAGGGAGCGGCTCGTGCTCGACGCAGCGAAAATGATTCGCGAAGACTTCCTGCAGCAGCACTCGTTCGAGGAAATCGACTGCTACACGTCTCTCAAAAAACAGTTTCTGCTGTTGAAAATCATAATGCACTACTACGATAAAGCGAACGCGGCGCTTTCGCTCGACGCGCCCCTCGACAAAATCGTTTCCATCAGCGAAAAGCGGGAGATTGCGGGGCTCAAGCGCGCGCCAGAGCAAGGGTTCGATAAACGAATATCGGAGCTCGAGCGTTCAATAGACGCCGCGCTCGCGCCGAAAAACTTCCAGAAAAAACAAGCTGCGGAATAAAATCGAACGACAAAAACTTGAAACAAAAACTTAAATTAAAATTTAAAAACGATAAAGCAGAATCGCGTTTCAAAGGTGGTTTAGTGATAAAGGAATACCAGAGCGTAAAAAAAATCTTCGGGCCCATTGTTTTCGTCGAAGGAGTCGAGGACGCGGCTTACAACGAAACCGTCGAAATCATTCTCCCGAACGGCGAAAAAAAACGCGGGCAAGTCCTCGAGTCGTCGCGCGGGCTGGCGGCGGTGCAGGTGTTCGGCGAGACGACGGGGCTCGACACGAAGAGCACGCGCATTCGCTTCAAAAAGGAAACGTTGCACATTCCCGTAAGCGACGAAATGCTCGGGCGCGTCTTCGACGGAAGCGGCGAGCCCGTCGACGGCGGGCCCCCGATTATTTCGAAGGAAAAACTCGACGTCAACGGCATGGCGATTAATCCAGCGGCGCGCGCTGAGCCGCACGACTTCATTCAAACCGGGCTTTCGACGATCGACGCGATGAACACGCTCGTGCGCGGGCAAAAACTCCCGATTTTTTCGACTGCGGGATTGCCGCACAACGACATCGCGGTGCAAATCGCGCGCCAAGCAACAGTGAAAGGAGAAAAAACCGATTTCGTAGTCGTCTTCGCCGCCATGGGCATCACTTACGCTGAAGCCAGTTTTTTCATGCGCGACTTGGAAAAGACGGGCGCGCTGCAGCGGAGCGTGCTCTTCCTAAACCTCGCGAACGATCCGAGTATCGAACGCATCATAACCCCGCGCCTCGCACTCACAACTGCTGAATACCTCGCTTTCGAGAAGGAAATGCAGGTGCTCGTGATTCTCACGGATTTGACGAATTACGCGGACGCGCTGCGCGAAATCGCGGCCGCGCGGCAGGAAGTCCCTGGACGCCGAGGGTATCCAGGCTATCTCTATACGGATTTAGCGAGCATTTACGAGCGCGCGGGCGTCATTAAAGGCAAGAAGGGAAGCGTGACGCAACTCCCGATTCTGACGATGCCTGAAGAAGACATCACTCACCCGATTCCCGATTTGACGGGCTACATTACCGAAGGACAAATCGTGCTCAGCCGCGACTTGAACCGCAAAAACGTTTACCCGTGCATCGACGTCCTCCCGTCGCTCTCGCGCCTCATGCAACTCGGCATCGGGCCCAAGCACACGCGCGAGGACCACGGAGGCGTTTCTTCGCAACTCTACGCTTCGTACGCTGAAGGACGCGACTTGCGCAACCTCGTCGCGGTCGTCGGCGAGGAAGCGTTGAGCGAGCGCGACAAAAAGTTTTTGGCGTTCGCGAACACGTTCGAACACCGCTTCGTGACTCAAGGCAAGTACGAGAACCGCTCGATCGAGCAGAGCCTCGACTTGGGTTGGGAGCTGCTCGCCTCGATTCCGGAGGAAGAACTCAAGCGCGTGAAGCCCGAGCACATGGAAAAATACGGCCGAAAGTACAGGAAATGAAAACAAAAACTGAAAAAACGGCGAAAAACGTGGTTAACGCGATTAAACCGCGATTTAAAAAAACGGTGAATTGCTTTTGCGCGAGGGTTTGAAGCCGACGAGGATGGAGTTACTCAACAGCAAGCAGAAGCTCGCGCTCGCGGAAAAAGGTTACGACATCCTCAAGAAGAAGCGCGACGCGCTAGTCATCGAGTTCTTCGCGATAGTGAGGCAGGCGAAGGACTTGCGCTCGCAGCTCGACGCGCAAACCTTTCGCGCCTACCGCTCGCTCGCCTTGGCGACGGCGTTTCAGGGAGAGCTTTACCTCGAAAGCGCTGCACTTTACTCGCATTCGGCGCCTGGAATCGAAGTCAGCGTCAAGAACGTGATGGGCGTCAAGATTCCGAGGATTAAAGGCACGAGCATTCAGCGCAACTTGCTCGAGCGGGGTTACGATTTGCGCGACAGCACTGCGAAGTTCGACGAGTGCGTGGAAGCGTTCGAGAACGCGCTTAATCTCGCAATCAAACTCGCTGAAACCGAGAGCGGCTTGCGTCGCCTGCTTAAGGAAATAGAGCGCACTAACCGGCGCGTTAACGCGCTCGAGTTCAACGTTCAGCCTGAATTGCGTTCGGCGATAAAGGAAATCAGCGACCAACTCACCCGCCTTGAGAACGAGCGGTTCTTCGCGCTAAAGCTCACGAAGCAGAGGCTCGCGCGCAAGCGCGAAAGCGCAAGCGCCGCCGAAGCGTCCGCCGCTTGAATCCAGCTGATGCTGCGGCGCGACGCCACTCTGCAGCGCCGCAAACGCTTTTCTTAAACGCTGCGGTAAAACAAGTCATGACTGCAAGCCACGCGCGCTACGCGCTGTGTTTCGACGAAAATCGCGCGTTTCCCGAACCGTTCCTGGAAATCGACGGCGTCAAAATGCATTGCACGCGGCTCGCTCCGCCGCTTCGCGAAGCGGAAAACAAGGCGCGCCTCCTGAAAATCAGCCGCGACGAGCGCGTGCTCGACGTTTGCACTGGCCTCGGCTACAGCGCGATCGCGCTCGCCCGCCGCGGCGCGAGAGTCACAACAATCGAAATCGACGAAGAAGTGCTCCGCTTAGCCAAGCAAAACTCTTTTTCAGCTGAACTCTTTTCGAATCCCAAAATCGAAATCGTGCGCGGCGACGCTTTCGAGGAGATAAAAAAATTCGGCGCAGCGGAATTCGACGCCGCACTTCACGACCCGCCTCGCTTCTCGTTCGCGGGCGAACTTTACTCGCTCGCATTCTACAACGAACTTTTCCGCGTGCTCAAGCCAGGCGGCAGACTTTTTCATTACACGGGAACCGCTAACGAGCGAACGGGAAAACGCTTTTTGAAAGGAGTCAAGCAACGCCTTGCCGCCGCAGGCTTCGCGGACATCAATTGGCGCGAGAACGCGCTCGGATTTATGGCAGTCAAAAAGGTTCTATTGTAATGTGGTTTAAATCGCCAGCTATCAAGCGACCGGCATTGGTTTTCGGATTAATCACGATGAAAAACATTCTCTTTACTAATTGCGAGGTGAGTCCACCCTCGCGCGTTTCCTCAAGATGACTAGTTGGCGTGACGCTATAATCGTAACGTCTCGCAGTCATTATTTTTTCCACATACTCGCTAAGTTTTTTTTCCAACGTTCGACCATTTTTAATCATCGAAAAATTGAAATCGTGGGCTTCCCGAACAACTCGTTTTCCGCCTTGCGTTAAGTCCTCAGAAAAAGTAATGAAGGCAGGCGCCCCGCCGCCTTCTCTTATTTCAACTTCCTTAGTTAAAGCAACTGGAATCTGCATTTTTCGCAGGCTAGTGGCCGTATTGTTTACCTCAACGGAAAACCTCTGTTTTAATACTAAGTGGTGATGCAACCGCGCCGCTCTTGAACCAAACTCACTTCCCGCCGCTCGATAAGCCAACAAAAATACCTGTCCATGCCGGCCATATAGTCGGGGGTTCACTAAGGTTTTCTTGCCCCCTTTTGAAAATACGAAAATGCGTGGTTCTTCGCCATTCAAGGTCTGGATTTCTACTGACTGCTCTAGCTCGAGGGGTAATTTCGCCACGAAATGCTTTACGACACCAGTTTTTGGGTCACGCACTGAGCCTATACGCAAAGTTAGATTTGTTTGACCTAACCCAACTATGTCTGAATGATTAAAAGGAATGAAGGTAGGCCAAGCGAGAGGCGTTTCACCTGGTCTCCAATTAAAAGCACGCCTGTGCGAACCAATAGTTTTGAGAAAAGCATCAGTCAACGGCTTGATAGAGCGATTCAAGTAAAAGCGAGCCACAATAAAATTCGATGGCGGTGATTGATATAACTTTCCTTGAGCGTTGATTGTTACTCTTCTTCGCTATCAGTTTCTTCTTCGACAGCACTCGTGCTGCCCACGCCGTTTGACGCCACGATTTTCTTGATTTCTTCCTTGCTGCGCGCGCGAAACTCTTCGAGCGTGCGCACGCCCGCGGCGTAAAGCCTGCGGCCTCGCACGCGTCCCACCCCGCGCAATTTACAGATTTCGAGCAATTCTTCCTTGACTCCGTGCTTGATGCGCCGCGCCAGGACGCGCGCTGCCGCTTGCACTGTCGACGCGTTCTTCATGAATGCGAGCTCTTGCAGCGCGTAAACCAGCCACTCCGCGTTGCGCATGCGAGCGTGCAGCACGCCGGGAGGGATTTCGAACGAATCGAGAATCGCGTCTTCCGTCTCCTCATTAATCCAAGCGTCGACTACTTTGCTCGTCTTGTATTTGTCTAGCGCCTGCGCGTCGAATTCAGCAGCCTGCAAATCGAAATCGTCCGAGAGTGCGTACAACTCGTTCCACAACGCTTCCTCCTCCTTGCGCGTCGCCGTCATGAGCGGCAACGCTTCCGTCGTGGAATTCAAAGCCATCAAATACGAAAAAACGCTTTTCTTTTTCGTGCCCGCGGAGTCGATGAAGCGCAAAAGCGAGTAAGCGCTCAACGGATCAACGTAAAGCTCCGCGGTGCGGCGGCCGACGGGAGTCGCTAAAAGCGTTGCTTGTTTTTCGCGCACGAAATCCATTTCTTTGAGCTCGTTCACGACTCGCTCTACTTTGTCGTACAACTCCGCCGCGTCGCCGTACTGAAACGCGTAAAACGAGTCGCCGAAAAACTTTTTGAGTTCCGCGCTCGAACGACAGTACTCCTGTGCGATTAAAGCCAAAACGTGGCTGCGCAGAACCGGTTCGCTCGCGAGCTTCGAATAAATGTTCTCGAGAGGGCCGAGCACGTATTTTTCCGTGATGGTGCGCTTTTCGCTCGGACGGCACACGAGCACGCCGACGCCTTGCTTGTCGAACCTCGGGCGCCCCGCGCGGCCAACCATTTGCTGGCACTCGAGATTCGGAATCAATTCCGAAAACGCGCCGTTGAAACGCTTCAAGTCGCGCACTATCACCCAACTCGCAGGGTAATCGATTCCCATCGCTAGCGTGGTCGTGCAGACGATTGCTTTCACGCAACGTTTTTTCTTGAAACCGTCTTCGATGAGCGAGCGCTGCTTCGACTCGATCCCAGCATGGTGAAAACTAACTCCGTTTTTGAGGCAGGAAGCCAGGAGTTTGCATTGCCGCGTAGGCGTGCCGAGCACGCGCAGCGCTCGCTCGGCGAGCTTCGCGCAATCTGCTATTTCTTCCGGCGTAAGCCTTTTTTTCGTGGTTTCCGCGAGTTCGAGCGCCGTCGCTTCCGCGTTTTTCCGCGTAGAAGCAAAAACCAAGGCTTGACCTTTTCCAGCGTTTTCCGCGATTGCGAGTTCGACGAGGTCATGAATCGTGCGGTCTTCCCCGTTCGCGAGTTTGACGAAACCCTTATCGAAAAAGATTTTCTTGCGATCGCAAACGCCTAAAACTAGGGGCGTGGGCCGCCAAACGCTTTGGAACAACTTCGCGTCAAGCCAATTCGCGATTTCCATCCCGTTCGGCACGGTGCCTGACAAGCACAACAACTGCGCGCCGGTGCGCTTTAATTTCGTGAGAACGATTTCCAGCGTCGCGCCGCGACGGCCGTCGTTCAGCAAATGCACTTCATCCGCTACGACGAGCCCGACTCCGGCGATCCACTTTGATTTGTGACGAAGCAGCGAATCCAGTTTCTCGCTCGTAACGATTATTACGTCGTATTGCGCGAGTTCATCGCTGCTCGAATCGTAGTCGCCCGTACTGATTCCGACGTTGATGCCGAAAGCAGCCAGCGATTTCGAGAATTCGCCGTGCTTCTCGGCAGCGAGAGCTCGCAAAGGAACAATATACAATGCTTTGCTTTTCGTTTCGGCGTGGTTTTTCACGATTTTCAGCAGCGCGAGCAAGGTCTTGCCGCTCGCGGTCGCAGCGCTCACGACGAGCCGCGGCTCGTCGAGCAAAGGAAGCGCGCGCTCTTGCATCGGGTTCAGCGAATCGTAGCCGAGCTTGAGCAAGACGTCGCCGAGGCTGAGTCCGCTTGCGAACTCGGTCTTGGTTTCGACAGCCATATTAGTAAATCGCCTAGAGCGTTGATTATTCGGAATCGCGGGGTTAAAAAACGGATTGGGGGTTTGGTTCCGGTGAAGTTATCCCGCGCCTCCGCCGCCGCCTCCCCCGCCGCCACCGCCACCGCCGCCCGCGCCGCCTGAAGCGGACGCGCTCGACGCGGAGGAGAAAGAAGAGCCGAAGGAGGAAGCGAAGGAAGCGCCGCCGAGCGCGCCGTAAGAAGCGGCGAAGCCGTGGTAACGCTCTGGAACGACGTTAAGCGCCTGCATTTCTCGCGCGACGCGATCGGCGTTGCCGAAGACGGTTGCGAAAACCAGGTACTGTTCCCACAAGACGATGTCTGTCGGAATTTTATCGCGCATATTGTCCATCGTGTCGAGGAACCAGTGCAACCCGTCCCACGCCGTAAAGCGTTCTTCGCCAGCTTCGGTAAAGCGCGTTAGCGTGAACTTGAAAACGCTGTCGATGACGGCGAAAACGGCTATTACAAGATAGCTCGCAAAAAAAGGAAGGCTGAAGTTGTGGGGCGTCGTCAGCCAAACGCACAAGAAAAACAACAGAATCACTTTTCCTGGCGAAAACAAGAAGTGACCAGACGAAGGCGGCATGCCGACAACTTTCAAAAAAATTAACAAGCCAAGCAAGAGGGGTATCCAAATAACAAAGACAGTCCACTCGCTTGTGTCTACTCCGCGAAACACAAAAAAATTGAGCAAAAACGATAAGCAAAGCAATGCGAAAGCAAAAGCGTTGAACCAAACTCTTCCGGTCTTGTCTAAGTACTTCGGGCCTATTCCCGAATCAATTTCTTTCAAAACCATTTTTTTCCAACGCGCTATCATGGATTCAGAATCGTGGGCGTGCGACGACGCTACTTCCGACAACTTTATCAAACGGGTTTCTTCAGGACGGGAATACAACCAAAAACCGGTTTTCTTTGTGAAAACCTCGTGCAAAACCCACGTTTCGAAATCATGCAACGAATCCTTGCCGTTTTCACGAGTGAGCAGGTAATCATCCTTACTGAAAAAACCTTGTTTAGCGATCTTCTCGATTTTCACGTGCCCGCGGCGAGCTAGATCTAGAAGAGTTGCAATCAAGCTTTTGTCGGAAACGCGTTGCATAGTAATCCACTCGACTTCCCAAGACTTGTCGTCGAACGGAATATCGTGCACGCGAACTCGCTGGAATTTGCCTGGTTCGCGGCCGTACTTGTTGTAGTAGTAATAAAACGCGGCTGCGAGAATCACGAGAACAAGCGCGGGCCAAACCCACAAAACCGAGTAAACGCCGTAAAGAAGTTCGTTGTTGTTTTCCTCGCCGACGACTTTGTCGTAACCCTTGCCTTGCTGCGCGAGAGCGAAGACGGGCGACGCAATCGCCTCCTTGTTGAAAAGCACGCGGAATTCGAGAAACGTGCGAGTTGGAATCGCGCGCGCGCTCACGAGCAGCTTGTCGCCCTCGAGCGAAAAGTGAGCGTCGAGCGCGGGATGCAACCAAACGCGGGCGCCGGAGTAAAGCGGCCGCGGAAAAACCACGCTTGCCTCAAGCGAGTCAACGCGCGCATCCCACTGTTCACCCCAAACCTTCCAATAAAAATCGTAAGCATCGTCGTACGAAGTCACCGCGTTCTTCAAAACGTATTGAATCACGAAAACGCGTTGCTCGGAGCTGGCAACGAAAGTCCATCTAACTCGTTGGAAGCTTCCCTCGTCCGTCAAGGAAAACTGCACTGGCTGCTTGCTTCCGCCGCTAGCGCTTCCGCCGCGCATTTCGTAGACTTGCGCGTTTTCGTAAGTCCAATCGCCTTTAGGCAAGTCGCGGTAAGCGAAAGTGAAAGCGCCGTCGAACGAAAAGGTGAGTTCCTCGCGCACGCTCACGCTCGCGTCGTCGTTGACGACGTAATCGACGCGCACGCTCGGAAAGTAAAACGACTTAGCCGACGCAAAGCAAGCGAGCAACAGCAGAGCGAAAAAAAACACTGCAAAACGAGTTTTATCCATGAAAACGTTACGAAACCGCGGTTTAAATGAATTTTTATTGCGCCGCCAAAAAAGTCGATTGACGCGGTTAGACAAAGCAATAAAAGCATATAAGTTTTTACTTATATTGTGAAATCGTTGAAATCGTCGAAATCGCGCAAAACGCGCGTATTGAAGGCGCTGGCGGACGACGTCCGACTCACGCTCTTGGAAAAAATAAGCGAAAGCGAAGTTTGTGCTTGCGAACTACCGCGCTTCGTTAACGTATCGCAGCCGGCCGTCTCGCAGCACTTGAAAACGCTTCGCGAAGCCGGACTCATCGAGATGCGCAAAGACGGGGCGAAACGACTTTACTCTATTTCAAACAAGGGTAAAGCTATTTTGAAAGACGTTTCGAGATGGTGATGAAATGAAAATCGAAGTGCTGGGAAGCGGTTGCTCCAAGTGCGGTGAACTCGAAAAGCGCGTGCGCGAAGCAGTGCGGAAGACTGGCGTTAAAGCGGAGGTAGCGCACGTTTACGACTTGAACGAAATAATAAAGAGAAACGTTTTCTCGACGCCCGCGCTTGCAATCGACGGCAAAATCGTTTTAAGCGGCAAGCTCGCAACCGTCGAGGAATTAACGAAACTAATAAAACAAAAGTGAAAAAATGGATTTTGTTTCTTTAGCGTACTCGATTTTTTCAGTCGGGTTCGCCGCTATTTTGGATTACGTTGCGGCTCACACGCTATTCTGCCTCGTGCCCGCGTTCTTCATAGCAGGCGCGATGGCCGCGCTCGTGCCAAAACACGCTTTTCTGCGTTACTTGGGGAAAAACTCGCCGAAAATCGTGGCTTATCCAATCGCAATCGTCTCGGGACTCCTACTCGCGGTTTGCTCGTGCACAGTGCTGCCGTTGTTCGCGGGAATACGCAAGAGCGGCGCAGGACTCGGCCCCGCAATAGCGTTTCTTTACACCGCACCGGCAACGAACATCATAGCGATTCTTTACACGGGCAGCTTGATTGGTTGGGACATTGCGGCAGCAAGAATTTTCTTCTCGGTTTTGTTCGCGTTGGCGATCGGCTTGACGCTCGACTCGCTGTTCAAGGAAGAAAAAGACGCTAGCACGCCGGATTTGGCGAAGCAAACCGCGCAGCAAAACAAAGCCAAACGTGTTAAACACGAAAAAAGGCGTTTGTTGTTTTTGTTCGCAACGCTAATCGCGATGCTCCTCGTCGGAACGCGCGTAAGCGAAGAAATGCTCAAATACGGTTTAACTGCCGCGCTGATAATCGTTACGGCATTCGTAACCAAAAAGTATTTCACTCGCGAGGAATTCAACGCGTGGATGAGCGAGACGCTGAGTTTCGCCAAGAAAATCTTTCCGTTACTGCTCGCGGGCGTCTTCGCTTCAGGAATAATCCGCGCTTTGCTTCCGGGCGACTGGGTTTCCTCACTCGTGGGAAGCAACTCGATTACGGCAATGATTATCCCGGTTGTTTTCGGCATCATCGTTTATTTTCCGACTCTCGTGGAAGTCCCGATGGCTAAAACGTTTCTCGCGCTCGGAATGAGCAAGGGCGCGCTTTTAGCGTACCTCCTCGCCGACCCCGTAGTGTCGCTGCCGAGCTTGCTCGTCTTGCGCGAAATAATGGGTGCGAAGAAAACGCTGGTTTACGCCGCGTTGATTTTCGTGTTAACGGTTTCAGCAGGATTGTTGTTCGGAGCGCTAACCGCGTAAACTAAAGAAGAATAAATAAGGAAAGCGTAAACGCCGCATGGTCGACTTTTTCTCGCACGCGTTGTGGGCTTACGCCTTGTTCCACGCCCGCCCGGACGCGCTCGCTTACGCCGCGTGCTCGCTTCTGCCCGATTTGGCTTGGGGCATCCCGGCGATACTGCTTTTCTTCGCGAGCGGCCGCAAGTTAAGCGAAATGCGTCGGTGGCGACATCTTCCGCACGAGGAAATGAGCAAGAATTTGCGCAAGCAACCGTACTTCGAAAACGTGCGCGTCGCGTACCACGCCTCGCACTCGTGGCTAATCGCCGCATTCGCTTCGCTCGTCGTCTGGGCGTTCGCCCCGAAAATCGCGCTCGCATTTTTTTCAGGAGTGTTTTTGCATCTCGCCATGGACGTGTTCGTGCACAAGGACAGCGTTAACGGCCAGGAACCGTTCTATCCGCTTTCGCACTGGCGCGCTCCGTCGTTCGTTCACTGGAGCAACAAGAAATTCATCGCGGCGAATTACGCGCTGCTCGCAATAGTTTACGCGTTAATCCTGCTCGGGCGCGTTTGACTAGCACTCCTTTTGCCGTCAACGTTTTCTGAAGACTATTACTTCATGCTTCTCGAGCGCCAAAGTTTCATGCTTCTCGAGCGCCAAAAATAGCCCGTGCTCACGATTGCAGCGAAAAGCACTAGAACCAACGCAGTCGTAGTCCAATCGCCTTGCGGGGGCGCGGCGGCAAAATTGGTTTCTTTCGTTTGCGGAGGCACAGTAGCTTTTTCCGCCACCGCGGTTGTAGGCTTGAAAGGTGATTTTAGACAAGCGCCGTTAGCGCAACCGTAACTGCAAGTGTAGTTAATTGAGTTCGAAATCGTTCCGTTGCAGTAATACTCGCGCAACATCGCGTTAGAAGCGCAGTAGTCCATGTAGTTGTACGGATTATCGTTAAAGTAGCCCGAAACGTTTCCGCGAACGAAATAATTTAAGCCGCCGTCGGTATCGTTGCAGGAATTCGGTTGAGGAGTCGGACTCGGAGACGGCAACACACTCGGACTAGGCGAAGGAGAAGGCGAAGGTACTGGATTAGAAAGGTTTGCGAACGAATACTTCGCGTGCACCAGACTCAGAGGATAAACAACTTGTGCTGACGTTGGACTGATTGCAACAACCGAACCGCGCCAAGTCGTTAGCCCCGATTCGTAAAGCGAGAACTGGTGTGGTTGAGTTACTGAATGCGAAGTGGTAGAATAACCAACATACGCGGTGGCGTTTGGATTAGATAACACGGGCCCTTGACTCGAGTTAGCGTAGCCTACATCGAAGAACAGACCGGCTTGCCTGCTTTCATTCGAATCATTGTCCCAAACAATTTCCGGAATCGCTAGGGAACAATGGTTCCACTGGTAATCGGGAGGCGTGTTTTGTTCAACGTTGTTCGCGTTAAAACTAATTCTAACGTGTTCAGCACCACCAGGCTGGTAAGCGTAATCTACGTAATTAGTGCCGTTTCCGCTTTGCGGGTGAACGAAGCGCCGATAAAAACCTTGGTAGTAATAGAAAATGTCTCCGACACTAGCGTTGCCGCCAGTTCTTCCAACGACAAAGTAAAGTGTGCTAACAGGAAGATTGCTGCCCAGTGAGTTTCCGAATGCATTGGATAAGTTGGAATTAATCGTAACAACATTACCCTGCGTGAGATAGTCGCCGGACCACAACGGCAAAAACATTGACGCCACGGTTTGGATGTTTAAGATGTCGGTACTTGTCGGAATCTCAAGACCGTTGTACGTCAAACGCATTCCAGCTGGGTTCTCTATGATGTTTACGTATTCGCCTGCCGCCATCCCGTTAGTGTGTGTCGGAATTATCTGGTAGAGTTGCAGTTTGCTTAATGACGCTCCGAAAATCGGGCCGCCCTGAAGGATGTTGACTTGCCAGCGGCTGTTGTTTGTAAAGTCAACTGGGGAACCGCTGGTGAGCACCAGCTTGTCGCTGAAAATGCTTGCTTGCGCGTAACTGCTTCCGCCCGTACCAACGAAGGCCTTCCAGAGTTTGAGGATTATGCCGCTAGTATTGTATTCGTCTGTTCCGTTTTCCGTTAGAGTAGTGTTGCCAATCAAATTTCCGTTCGCGTCATAAATGGCGAATGACGCTGCAGGAAAGTATGAAGAACCGCTAGGCATTCCAAAAATGTCTGTCAGGGTTACTCTTACGCCGTTCGGCGCAGTCATGCTATCGCCGATTTGCATGAATTCCCTGTACTGCACTTCCTTTCCGAGCTTAACCGTCGGAGTGCCACCGCTTCCTACGTAAGCGAATCCAGTCAATCCATCGATTACCCAGTCCGTACCGAGGAATTTAATTTTCAATCTGTGCTTGGAAGTTCTGAACTGAGTAGGACAGACTTCATCCGGCGCGCTGGGCGGCGTTGAATTTGTACAAAGAATAATCGGATCAGTGAATACGTCTTCGTAGCCCACCAAGGCATTCTTCGCTAGAACGGCGTTCACAGACGCGTCGTACGCAGATTGGGCGTAAAAGTAATACTGCTCTTCCTCCAAGTACGTCCTGCTGGCCGGCGCGTCATAGACATTTCCCCTGAACGCTAGCGATGATTCGTTGTTAGTCACCCTGCGACCCTTGTAATTCGTCTGCGTTGAAGGGTTGTAGATGAGTACTGGCGAAGTCGCATAGGGATCCGTTCTGTTATCGACGGGGTTTTGGTTCAAGTAGCCTCCGATGTAAGTAATCATGTCGTAATGCGATTCATTCAACGCTGAAACAAACGGCGCCAAGCCGCCAAGCAGCAAAACGGCGAAAACAGTCAAACCGACGATTTTAAACCCGTTCATTAGAAATCACCTTACGCAAACTATGCTGAGCGGGGCTTAAAAACTTTTGTTTTTCCCCCCCCGATTTTTCAGCGTTTCTACAGCCGAATGAATAAAGCGGTCACCATCGAGTTCCAATCCAACCGAATGTCCAGTCAAAAAATCTCAGACAAACCAAACGCTCCAGTCCAGCGTCCAGCAGCAAAACCTTTTAAACTTTGTTCCGTTATTCTCTCGCTCTTTTTTTCTTTTTTTCGTGCGAATCGTGCGAAACGCGCAATCGGGGTGGGAACTCATGTCGCTGGATGAAGTCGTTCAAGAAGTCAAAGCGAAGCAGCGGCTGTGGGAAAAGGAAATAGAGCAAATGCGGTCGCGCAAGTTCGCGACGATTTGCGTTCACGGCGCTTACACGAAGCACGAAGCGATTGCGAACAACCAAGGCGCAATCATCGAACCAGTCTACGCCTCGACTTCGCAAGCGTTTCAGAACTCTGACTATCTCGAAGCAGCGTTGGCTTACAAGATTCCCGCTTGGGCTTACTCGCGCATCGCGAACCCAACGATAGGCTACCTAGAATTAATGCTCGCGATGCTTGAAGCTTACGGCACCACGCTGAAGACGAGCGCTTGCTGCACTTCATCCGGGATGGCTGCAGTCCGAGCGGCGTGCGAACCTTTCCTGACCGACGAAAAACGCGGAAAGAAAAACATCGTGTCCATGGCGCAAGTCTACGGAGGAACGTTTCAACTCTTCAGCGAACGCTTCGCGAAAGAGCGGAGCATCGAAGTCCGCTGGGTTGAGGATCCAGGCGACGCTGACGAGTGGAAAAGCAAAATCGACGCGGACACGCGCCTCGTTTACGGCGAAATCCCCTCAAACCCAGGCATCGCGCTGTTCGACATCGAGCGAGTCGCGCGCGCGGCGCACGCGCAAGGCGCGCCGCTGATAACGGATTCAACGATTTCGACTCCGGCTCTCTGCCGGCCGTTCGAACACGGTTCCGACGTAGTCGTGCACTCGCTCACGAAAACCATGACTTGGAGCGGGCGCGCAGTTGGAGGCGTGCTGACCAGCAAGGAAAACATTGTTTCCGACGTTGTTTGCGAGGAAGCGAAGCGCGACTTCGCGGGTTGGGTGAAGTTGTGGCCGTTGCGCGACTCCGGCGCTTGCATCAGCCCCGACAACGCTTCCCGCGTTCTCGACTGCATCAGGGTATTGCGCGGAACCGTAAGCTTGTTGAGCGAAAACGCTTTGCGAGTCGCGGAATTCCTTGAAGACAACGATTGCGTTGACCGAGTCAACTACCCGGGACTCGCTTCGCACCCGCAGCACGACATCGCGAAGAAGTACATGCGCCTCGTCGATTCAGGCGCCAACTGTTTCGGGCACTTGCTGTCGTTCGAAGTCAAAGGCGGGCACGCCGCGGCACGCCGCATTCTCGACAAGTTCGAGTTCGTCTTCCAGGCGACCGACCTCGGCCGCATAAAATCCGTCGCGGTCATACCGTCGATAAGCACTCACCAGCAGCAAGGCGCGGAAGCGCGGAAGAAAGCGCGGATTCCGGGCAACCTCGTTCGCTTGTGCGTTGGCGCCGAGGACGCGGGCGACGTAATAGACGAGTTGAAAAAAGCGTTCAGCGCCTAAACGTTCAAGCCGTTCAAGCGCCTAAAGTTTTTGCGGCACCGAGCTTTTAGCGCTTTGCTAGAGCTTTCTCTAGCGCTTCAATCGTCGGCTCGATTGTTTGCAGCTTGTTGACGAAGCGTCCTTTCACTCCCTCGATTTTGCCTGAATGGTAGTTTATCGTCGCGTCCGGATCCTTCAACAAGTTGCCAGTCAAAACGCAGGCAACGCGCTCGCCTCTCTTAATCACGCCGTTTTCAACGAGTTTCTTGGTTCCAGCCACCGAAGCGGCTGAAGCCGGCTCGCAACCGATGCCGCAAGCGTCTACCACTGCCTTGGCGTCCATTATTTCTTGGTCGGTAACTTGTTCTATCACGCCGTTCGTCTGGTTTATGGAGCGCAACGCCTTACGCCAATTAACTGGATTGCCTATGCGAATCGCCGTCGCAATGGTTTCAGGCTCCTTAACGCGCAGCAACTCCCTGCTTTTTTCCTTCCACGTCTTGTAAAGCGGGTTTGCGCCGGTTGCTTGTATTGCCGCTATCCTCGGCATTCTCTCGATCAAACCGAGTTCCTTCATTTCAACCAAAGCTTTCCCGAAAGCGCTCGTGTTCCCAGCGTTTCCCAAAGGCACGGCAATCCAGTCGGGAGTGCGCCAGCCCAGTTGGTTAATCAGCTCAATCACGATCGTCTTCTGTCCTTCCAACCGCCACGGGTTCACCGAATTAAGCACGTACATATTCATTTCTTTTCCCGCTTGCTGGACGAGGCGCATCGCGTCGTCAAAGTTGCCTTGCACTTGAAACACTCTCGCACCGTAAGCCAGCGCTTGCGAGAGTTTTCCGTAAGCGATTTTGCCTTCAGGAATGAACACAACGCACTTGATTCCCGCGAAAGCAGCGTAAGCCGCGAGGGAAGCGGATGTGTTGCCCGTAGACGCGCAAGCAACGACCTTCGCCTTCTTCCTCAACGCTTCCGTGATTCCGACGGTCATGCCTCGGTCCTTGAACGAGCCAGTTGGGTTCTCGCCCTCGTGCTTGGCGATTATTTTCGTTCCAGCGTACGCATCGAGTTTCTCGTTCGAATAAATTCCGGTGCCGCCCTCGCCTTTCGAAATTATTTTTTCCGCCGAGGGATGCACTAATTCCTTGTACCGCCAAACCCCGCTCTCGCAATCCTTTCGTGAGTCGAACATCTTCCTGCTTACTTCCACGCCCTCGCTTTTGACGTCAAGCAGCCCCCCGCAATCGCACTGATAACGGGACTCATTTTCGTCGTACTCTTTTCCGCATTCGATGCACTTGAGCTTAACTTCAACCATTTTTCTTCACTTTTTCAATTTTTCAATTTCACTTTTTTAATTCTTCACTTCTTTTGCGCCTTCGCTCCTTCGCTGCTTGGCTTCGTCCACAACAATTCCGCAGCCATGCCTGTTCCCGCAAACAATTCTCCGACTTTTCTCTCGAACTCTTTCTTGTCCGCGTTTTTCTTGCTTCCAAGCGCAATCATCGTCGGACCGGCGCCGCTTGCAGCAACGCCGTAACCGCATTTTTTTCCTATTTCGCGCAATTCAAGCAAGTTCGGCAGAATGCCTGCCTTCGCGCGCGCCGGCTCGACTATCCTGTCGTCCAACGAGCGCGTAATCAAGTCCACGTTTCCGTCGACGAATCCAATAATCAGTTTCGAGAGGCAAAAACAATTGTATAAAGCGTCTTTTCGCGGCACGGTTTCAGGCAATACGCTTCTCGCGAACTTCGTCGACTCCTTTTCTTTTGCCGGCATTACGAGCAGGCATTCCAAATCTTTCGGCGGGTTAATCCGCTTCACTTTTATTGGGTCGTGCGAGTAAGTGATGTTGAAGCCGCCGAAGACGCAAGACGAAACGTTGTCGAGATGTCTAGAGCCTGCAGCGAATCCCTCGCCGAACGAAGCGTAGTAAACCAGCTGTTCTCTAGTCAGCCTTAAACCATAAAGCTTGTCGAGCGCGTACGCAACCGCCGTCGCTTCTGCCGCGCTTGAACCGAGACCGCCTTTGATGCGAATGTTTTTTTCAACAATTATCTCGAAACCGTCCTTGAAGCGGAAGTCTTCGCGCATTTTTTTTATTACAGCCGCGATTACGCTTTCCTTCGCGTCTTCGTGCGCTTTGTATCTTCCAACGTTCCTGATGACGGTTTTTTCTGCGTTTTCAGCGCTTTTTGCGGCGCTTTTTTTCGACTTGGCTTTTTCGATTTTCCTGACGGTCGTGAAGTCGAACGGTTCTTCCAACGCCATGCCGCAAATGTCGAAGCCGGCGCCCAAGTTAGAGGTCGTCGCAGGCGCTTTTACGGTTATTTCATTCATTATTTCATTCACGCGTTATGCTATTTCAAGGCTTGTTGAAAAACCTTTCTAATCCCGCTGAATTCCAGGCGTGCGCGCATCATATTATTAGACGGTTTAGGACGTGTCGCGGGCGCTAAGTCTTCAATAAAAAGCGCCTTGGCCGGGATTCGAACCCGGGTCTCAAGCTCGACAAGCTCGAATTCCAGCGAAACAGCTTACTTGTTTAAAAAAAGCGGTTTCGTTGCTGGACCACTACACTACCAAGGCAAACCGGATAAGTTTTGGTTTACCGCGATTTATAATCCTTTACAATTTACAGCGCAATCTCAACGATTTTGTCGCGCGACTTCGCGCCGCGCGCGACGCGCACGCACGACTTCTTGACTTTGAAAAACTCGGCGATTGCTTCCACGAGTTCCGCGTTCGCTTTTCCGCCTTCGGGCGCGCTACGCAGCCACGCTTTGAGCGAGCCGTCGGCTAAGCGTTCGACGCGTTGCTCGCGGGATTTCGGTACTGCTTTGACGCGCAATAAAACAATGCCAATCTACTCCAAGAAAAGAAAACAATAAAAAACGTGGAGCAAGCGACGCGCGGCTGCGGCGCCGTGACTCAGATAATGTTCAGCATTGAGTGGGCTATAAACCAGAAAATTAGGATGGTGAAAAACCAGAGCGGCATCGCGTCTTCCAACTCGTCCCAAGTCATCCTCTTCATTGCCCCTTCACTCCTCCTTCACGGTTTTCCGCGTTTTGCCGCGTTTTGCCGATGACTGAAAAAGAAAGAAGGCTTCAAGCGAAAAAGGTTTTTAAAGCCTCGCGTGCTCCTCCCCAGTAGTAAAAAAGATAAAAAGCGCGGACGACGGCGGAACCGCGTCGGCAAGCTTTTTATATCCTGATTGCGAGGAAGTAATCGTGGACCCATCAATTTTGTTGTTGCTGGTAGCCGTCTTCTTAGCCTGCTTAATTTCCGGAGTCTACTGCACGATCAAATACATTCGGACGAAAAAAACTGTTTTCCTCGTAGCCGGTTTGATTTTGACGCTGGTCGTCATAGCGCTTTTGATTCTATTTCTCCTATCTGAAGTTCCATCTCCATTCATGGTTTACGGCCCGGCGCCTCATCCGCCTTTGCATGTTTCCGTAACGCCTCCGCCCGCGTCCGCTTCACCGACTCTGACGCATCCTTCGATTCCCGCTTCGCCCACGCCTTCAGCTCCAACAATGGCTTACGGCCCGGCGCCTCGATAAACCGTTAATAACTGGTCGCAAGTCGGTCGATAAACTTTTCAAGCTAGGCACTCTAATCCGTTTAACTCTTTAAGTTAGATGAGGCAGGCACGGTTCAACGGCTCACGCAGGAGGCTTTTTATGTTCGACTTTTTCAACGCGTTCAACTTCGATGCGATTCATATCGGTTACGATTTCGCGAAATTCCGCAGCGACTTGTTTTACGACGACTTCAACAGCAAATTGAAAACGACGGGGCGCGCTTACCCGCCTTACTACGTTCTTTGGGATTGCACGCGAAAATGCAATCTTCACTGCGTACACTGCGGAGCAGCCAAAGAAAAATACGCGAAAGAACTCGCAACGAACGAAGTCAAGCGCGTTGTCGACGAACTAGCCGCGATGGGCGTGCGCTTTTTCGCTGCAACCGGCGGAGAACCCTTGCTTAGAAGCGATTTGCTGGACGTGTTGGCGTACGCGGCGCAAAAAGGATTGGCCACGGGCTTCGCGACTAACGGCTTTTTTTTGGGTGAAGCTAAAGCGCGGGAAATCAAGGAAGCGGGCGTTTCCTCGATTCAAGTGAGTTTGGACGGTCCGCCTGAAGTTCACAACAAGATTCGCGGCAACCCGGACAGTTTTAAGAACGCGGTTCGCGCATTAAAGCTGCTAATTGCTGAAGAAATACCGATAGTCACGGCTGCGACCACGGTTACGAAAGCGAATTACGGGCATCTCGGCGAATTGCGTGAAACGCTTTGCGCGGCGGGCGTGCGGAATTGGAGGATTTGCTTGTTGATGCCCATCGGGCGCGCTGCGGTTGCAGATGATTTGCAACTGGATTCCAGGCAATTGTTTGGTTTGCTGGAATTCGTCGAAAAAAGCAAGCGCGGTAGAATGAAAATCACGCTGGGCGAAAACACTCCGTTTCTAGGACGTTTCGAGAAGAGAATCAGGAGCGAACCAAACGTTTGTCCGGTTGGGTTCACCGCGTGCTGCTTGGGCGTCGACGGCAACGTCAGAGGTTGCCCGGAAATGCCTGACCGCACTGAAAACCGCGAGGGAAACGCGCTCGAACAATCTTTCGCGGATATTTGGAACAACGGCTTCAAGAAATACCGGCAGAGAGCGGCGGTAAAGTACGGCGAGTGTTCACGCTGCGATAGCAAGAATTACTGCTACGGCGGTTGTTGGGTTATGCGGGAAGCGAACGCGCAGTGCATCTACCGTCTCCTCGGTGAAACCGCGCCACTAGCGTAAAACGGATATAAAAAACACCTATAAACTAACGCGGGCGAAGAAACTGTTCAACAAAAACAAAGTAAACGATGTCGATCGAAACTTGTCCGCTTTTTTCTTTAATTCATGCGTTTTCTAAAGTTTTGCTTGTAGTGCCAAGCCAAAGCGCCAACTACGATTAGCAAACCGATTATGCCCGCTGCGCCGTAAGTCAACCATTCTTGGTTTTGTTCGGGTGGCGCTGCCGCCGAAACGCCGACCGCTTGTTTTTCGCTATCTGCTTTCAAAGCCAACGAGTTCTTAAGCGGCAAAAAGTCGCCTCGGACCGCCTCACCGGCTACTATCGGCGCGTTCGGACATTGGCGAAGTTGAAGAGGACAGTTATTAAGTTGAGAGTGGAACGTGTTGCCTTTGCCGTCTATGATAGTCGAGTCTTGACTGCAGTAAGTTAAGTAGGAATTCGGAAGTAGTTGTATGTCGGGCCAGCACATTGGGCGTAAGTCATTGCAAGCGTAATTGTTTTTCAATAGAACGTCGTCAGAATAACGTATTGTGATAGCACAACCGCTTCCAACCATATCTGGATAATAATTGCCAGAAATAGTGTTGGAATCTATTATTATATTGTGTAATTGGTGAGTGCGTGAAGAATCACCAACGCATATATTGTGATAGTTGCGCGTTAAAACATTGTTTTGGATTGTAACACTATTACCGAAGACAGCCAACGCTTCAAAAGTGCCTTCGAAACGACAATTTTTTACCACTACCTTTTCAAGTGTTGGTTGACCCGTCAAACCTTCAATCCAAACGCCGACAGTACCGCGTCCTGGATCATTAACACAGCGAATGCGATGATTATTGCAATCTAAAACCACGTTACTTGTTTTAATCCTAAAACAAGTAGGGCTATAACCAGGACTTCCAGCGAAGTCGACATCTGCGCCTAAAACATAGTTGCCTGGCTGCGTTATTTCCGCGCACGCGGTTAGAACTTGAGGCGGATTCGCGCTAGGAATAGGCGTTTGTGTCGCACTCGGAATAGGGGGTGGCGTAACACTCATGCTAGGAGGCGGCGTCACGCTAACCGCCGCGTTCACGAAAACGGAAAAACACGCACACAAAAACAAAAGAGACAACGTTTTATTCAATATAACCCCTCAAGTAATTATTGTTTTTAGTGAATTAAAAACCAGTATGCCGCATGCCGCAGGCTATAGACTTTTTTAATTTCAATCCCGCTGGCCGGATTTGAACCGGCAACCCCCTGATTTCCGCGGAAAAATTTTTCCGTCTTTTCTTGATAAAAGACTCTTTTCGCAAAAGAATCTTTTCAGGCTACAGTCAGGTGCTCCGCCAGATTGAGCTACAGCGGGAAAACCGCGCTTTCGGCGCGGCAACGGTATTGTTTTAGTTACAGCGATTTTTATATACGACGGAACCCTAAGCAAAACACTGACGATCCCCGCTTAAAAAGCGTTTTAAAAAAGGTGACTTTGACTTGAAAAAACTTTTTGTGCTCGCCGCACTCGCTGCGTTTGCGCTCACGCTCGCTTTTATCGCCGCGCCGTTGAACGCGCTCACTGCGCAGGAAACAGCTCAAAACTACGCGAACGCGGGAGAAAGCGCGAGCGTAGTCGACTTCACAGTCGGCGGAACCAAGTATTACATGGTTAAAATATCTGGGGCGGAAAGCGCCGTCCTCAAGGAAGAAAACGGCGCTTTCAACGCAATCGCAAACGAGACCGAGCTGCTCACGTTAGCGAACGAATATCTCCAGCAGCAGTTCGACGCTCTCGGCTTTCCCTCGCGCTCCGCCGCCATCGTCGCGAGTTACGGCGTTTACCGCGCTGAATCCGATCTTTGTGTGGAAGCCATCAAGAAACTACTTCGCATGTCGCGCAGCACGCCGCCGTACATTTACATCACGATTAACGCCGGCCGGGATTATCCTAAAGAGTACGCGGGAATCAAGAACCTCAACGCCACGCTTCCCGACTTCGAGAAAGCCGCCAACGCGACTCGCGAAGCGGTTGACTCGGTTGAAGGGGTTGTCGCGGAAAGGAACGCGGACAAGACAGTGCAAGTGTTCAATGAAATTAATTCGAACGCGCTCGCCTTCAAAACCAATTACCTCAATATTTCGTCTTCGGTAACGGACATAAAAACGACGTTTCCGAACGCTTTTCTCATGCAGGTTGACTTGAAGAGCCACTGCGCGTTTGACGCGAACCAAACCGCAGCGGTCGACGCAGTCATAACCGAGAGTTCGCTGGGTGCGATCAAGAGCGTCGCCGAGCTAGCGAAGCACATCGCCGAAACAACCGCTTCGCGCGGCCCGACTGCAAAAAAAAGAATGATAATAGCGCAGGAAGCGAGCAGAATCAGTGAAATAAGCGGGAGAATAACCAACGTCACGCAAGCTTACGCTGAAGACGCGCGAGCCGCCGGCGCTACGGAAGTGAATTTGACGATTCTTTGGAAGTTGCAAGGCGAGCTCAATGCGCTGCACGCTCAAGCGAACAACGCGTCGGCAAACGATTCCGACGCGGCAGCCGTCGCATTCGACCGCAAAGCAAGCGAGGCTGAAGGAAAACTTTCTTTCTTCGAGGCGACTCGCAAGGACTACGCCGAAAGCGTGGTCGCGCTAAGCAACGCCACGATTGAAGTCAACAAGATATCTGTTAAATACGGGAGTAACGACGACCGCGTGGCTTCGCTGCAAAAAGACTTGCGCGCAGTCCAACTCGCTTCCAAAAGCCAAAACGACTTGCTGCGGGACGCGATGACGACTAGCGCCGCTTTTCAAGCCGTGACGGCGAATGCAACCGCTCTCAGCGCGCGCGCTGCGACTCTCGCGCCCAAGGAAAACCAGCTTGACTTCGTGCTAATCGGCGGCGTAATCATTCTCATAGGCGCCGGAGTGGGCGTTTTCTACTACTTGCGCAAGAAAAAGGAAGGCGGGGGCGGGGAAACCAAGCCCGTAACGAAAGAAATCGTGGGCTCGGGTCCGCGGACGTTCACTTGAAAAAAACTGAAAACCGCTTCAGCGCTTCCCGCTTCAAGCAATCTGAAAACCTACTCGCAGCTTGTTTGGAAAAAAAAGCAAAAAAAGCTAGTGGGGGAACCGAGATTCGAACTCGGGTCAACAGCAATCCAGCCAGCGCGAAAAGTCACTCAAAAATTTTTTCGTTTTCGCGGGAGTCCCCAAGCTGTCAGGATGCCAGGCTACCCCATTCCCCCGAATAGCGCAACACTATGAACGCGCGCATTTAAAGAAGATTTGTTGAAAGCGGAATTGAAAACTGAAATCGCTGGAATCGCCGCGAATACGGAAGCGCTGCAATAGAATCTCCGCGATTTAATAGCGCTTGAACGGAAGCAAGTCGTCGATGAAATCGATTTGCGACACGAACATGCGGCGGCAGCAGTAACGCTTTATGCCTAGGTCGTCAAGAATCTTTTCGGGCTTCTCCCCAGCTTTCACGCGCGTCTGGAAATCGTCGTAGTGTTCCGCAACCGGGAAACCGCAACTCCAACAACGAACTGGAACCAGCATTCTACAACGCCTCCTTTACTCCGCCAATCCAAAAACAATCTCGAAAGTTTAACGGTAGGATTTCGTGAATCGAGCGCGCGCTCCAGGGCCCTTGAACTTCTTGGGCTCGACGCGCCGAAAATCCTCTACGAGAAGCGAGCGGTCGTATTCCACCAAACGCTTTTTGAGCTCGTCATCGCCTGCCGCAGCTACAAGCGCGCGCGCAATCGCGGTGCGCGCGGCTTGAACTTGTCCCATTCGCCCGCCGCCTCGCGCGACGACGTCGATGTCGTAATGCGACGCGTCGATCAACTGCAGCGGTTCGCTCAACACCGCGCGCTCGACCGGCGAATGAATGGCGCTCAAGGCGAGGCCGTTGAAGCGCACCACGCCTTTGCCTGGGCGCAGACTCGCGCGCGCAACTGCTTCCTTGCGCTTTCCCCTCTGCACCAAGAACTTCTTTTTTTTCTGTCTCGCGATTTTCTTCGCCGCAGCGGTTTCTTGCCCGGCGGGCGCGCCGGTTTTCTTTTTAGCAGCCATTCCCAAAACCAATCCTCAATCAAACCAATTTAAGCTATAATCTTTTTTGCATTTGCATTTTCAGGTTCATTTGCATTTTTTCAAGCGTTTAACGGAGTCCAACCGAGCCTCTTGCAGATTTCGCTCACCGAAACTTGGCCGCGGCCGAGCGCTTCCTGCGTCTTCGGCGCTTTCTCGCGCTTCGCGCCCTGCAACTCGCTGGGGCCGGCGCCGTAGAAAACGATTATGCGGTGAAAAGCCGCGTGCCCGCGCGCCGTATGCCACGGAAGCATTCCGCGAACGGTTCGCTTAAAAAACAAGTCGGGACGCCTCGGCCAGTGCGCGCTGTGCTCGGGATTCGCCTTGTCCTGCTGCAGCCTGCGCTTGAAGTATTTGCGTGTGATTTCCTCGGCGTTACCGGAAAAAACGGCTTTCTCCGCGTTCACGATGCGCACTTCGTTGCCAGCAAGCGCTTCGTGCGCGACTACTGCCGCGAGTCTTCCGACTACAGCACCGTCGGCGTCGAAAACAATTATTTTCTTGACGTTGCGCTTGATTTTTTTCGCGTTTCCTTTTGTTTGAGTTCCTTTTTCAACCATGAAAACCACGATTCAACAAACAACACGATTCAACAAAATTACGGTATAAATCACAATACTATCCTGACTTTTTTTCCGCTTGGGTTGCGTTCCGCGAGCTTCGCCAGCGGCATCGCCTCGCACTTCGCTTTTTTCAGCTTTCCGACCGCGGTCTTCGAAGCCTTGAAGTAGCCTATCGTGAGCGAGTGCTTTACTTCGCCGGCAGCGAGCAGTTTGCCTGGAAACGCAACGGTTTCGCCTTCGGCCGTGATTGCGTCAAGCCGCGCGAGACTCATTTCGTTGCGCGAGCGCGCGGGCGCGTGCAACCGCTCGGCGCACGCGCTCCAAACGCGCGACTTGTTCTTGCGCCCGGTTTTTTCGAGGAACGCTATCAAGCGCAGAGTCGACAATGCTTCCGGACCAATGCTGCCCAAATTTTTTCACCGTTGATCGTTTTTCATCGTTTCAAGCGTTTTCAAGTTTTCAAGCGTGATGCAGGGGAGGGGATTTGAACCCCCGAACCCCTAAGGGACAGGTACCTCAAACCTGCGCGTTTGACCAGGCTTCGCTACCCCTGCGTCCCCAACAACGTTACTCCTTCAATTCTTTTTCTTTCAACTCTTTCGACTCCTTCTCCTTCAATTCCTTCGATTCCTTCAATTCCTTAGCGTCCTTATCCTTCTTCGCCTTTTTCTTCTTTTCAATCTTCTTTTCCTTCTCCTTCTTCTCTTCTTTCTCCTCTTTAGTGTCAGCCCGCCGCTCTACCGCCTGCTCGGAAAGATTAACGTGAGACTGCGCGCC
>CAITNU010000042.1 GCA_903893865.1 uncultured Microcaldota archaeon | reverse complement strand
CCACTCCGTTAAGCCATTCAACAAAACCGAAATCACGCCGCATCCGCGCCGTTGGCGCCGTTAGCACCGTTTTCTTCGCCGGGTTTTCCGCTCGCGGCAGATTGCAGCGCATCTGAAACGCTCGACTGCGGCGCTCCCGCAGCGCCTCCTTCCGCGCCGCCTTCGGCACCCGCGTCAGTTTCTTCTTCGCTTTGCGCGTCCGTGCCTTTTTTGAGGTTGTTCAGCGAATCAAGTGCGCTAATCGTCGCAAGAATCATGTTTAGGACGTTGCGCGTCCTGCCTTTCGCGAAACTCCAAGCGTCGTGCACTCCAGCGAGCTCTAGAACTTTCTTCGACGTTTCGCCCGCGACGATTCCGACTCCGCGAGGCGCGGGTTTAATCCAAATGTGCGTGCTGCCGTTGTTTCCGTGCACTTCGCGGCCGACCGTGTGCGGTTGCCCGCAGCCGCACTCCCACGAGCCGCATCCGAGGCGCACTCGAATGATGTTTTTCTTCGCGTCGAGCACGGCCTCGTTAATCGCGTCCCTGCTCTCCGGCGCTTTGCCCATGCCTACGCCTACGTAACCAGAGCGGTTGCCGACAAGTACGACCGCGCGCATGACCATCTTGCGTCCGCACGCTGTCATGCGTTGAGTGCTCGTGACTTCCATGACCTCCTCCGTGAGTTGCCCTTTCAGCAGGAAATCTATGATTTGCGGTTCGAGAATCTTGCGTCCGCTGTTGAACACGCTTTCAAGCGTCGAGTATTCGCCCGCCAAAACTTTTTTGCCTAACTCGGTGCGCGGAATCCACTCGGCTCGCGCCGGTTCCTCGCGCCTGCGCCTGAACCCGCGGTCCCCGCCGCGCTCGCCGCCTTCGCGACTGCTTCCGCGCCTTCCCCGCCTGTCAAAAGCCAATCAAAACACTCTCCATCGACATAAACTCGAAATTTAATCACTCGCATATTATTTTCTCGGCGGCTGGAATGCCGCAACCTTGCCTTTCGCTTCCGCGAACCGCGCCGACGCATCGCCCGCCAAATGCTTTCCGGAAATGCGTTCCTCGCTCGGCAGCTTGTCAGGCGAAAACGGCGCTTTGAGTCCGGCGTCGACAGCTCCCTTCAGCGCCGCGAAAACAACCGCGCCTTTCGAAGCGCTCTGCAAGCCAATGTCCAAAACGAATTCGCGCACTCCCGCCGCTGCAGCGCGCTTCGCCGCAAGCATTCCCGTCAGATACGCAGATGGCGTGTTGCACTTGCCCGCGAAACCGAATTCACCTAGCTCCGCAGAGCAAGCTGCCGCCACTACAGCGTCGCCTGCCTCGCGGAAATCGATGAATTGCGCGTAAACGAAGCGGTTCGTCTTGCGCACGACTAAACGCGTTTTTCCGCTCTTGAGGAGCGCGAGGCGTTTTTCGTAATCCGTCTTCTTCTCGCGCCTGCGCCTGAAATGCACTGAATACAACGGTCCTGTTGCCTTAGTCATGAAACACCACTACGCAAAAATCATTTTTCGTTTCTTCATTCTTCGTTTTTAATTTTTTCGTTTTTCATTTTTCACTTTTTGAGTGCTGCAACGAATTCCGCCAACTGCCTCTTGTTTCGGAAGAATCCTCCTTTAATCATGCGGTACGCCTTGCGGTAATCGCCTCGCGCGATCCTGCCTTTCTGCGCAGCAAGCGCCTTGCGCAAGCCCCGCACGCGCAAAACCCACGCGTGCTTCGCGCGCGACTTCAGCCCGCCTTTCACGCTCCCGCGGCCGCGGCGTCTGCCCGCTTGAGTGCGAGACCTTTTGAAGCGCGCTTACGCGCGGCTCGAGCCTTTCGCCGGCAAGACTGCGAGAGCGCCTTCCGAGAAAAGCGAGCGCACGTCGTCGCGGGTGAGCGCT
>CAITNU010000041.1 GCA_903893865.1 uncultured Microcaldota archaeon | reverse complement strand
TTGCATAATACTTAAAATACTATCCCGCGTTTATTTGCGCATTCGTTGATTCAACCCGCCGGAAAGGAGCGAGCGCCGCGTGTACGTCAAAAAAATCGTTCTCAAAAACTTCAAATCGTTCTCGACAGCAACGGTGCTCCTCGATTCAGGCTTCGTCTCGTTCGTGGGCCCGAACGGCTCGGGCAAGTGCGTTCGCGGCGATTCGGAAGTGCTTCTAGGAGACGGCTCAGTCGTAAGTGCAGCCGAACTAGTAGAATCAAAGCTCGCTGACGCGAAGGAAAAAATTCCTATGGATGACGGCGAATTCTGCTTCAATCCCGAAGGCGTTGAAGTTTTTTCGTTGAATCCGCAAACCTTGAAGATGGAGCGAAAACGGATTCAGGCTTTCGTCAAGAGAACTTCGCCAAGCGAGTTGTGCGAAGTTGAGACTCGTTCGGGAAAGAAAATTGTTTCCACGACTTACCATCCTGTGATTACTCTAAAGGAAGGCGAAGTAGCGGCATTAAACGCAGAAGAATTAAAACCAGGAATGTTCATCGCAACGCCGCGACAAATCAATATCGTCGGCGAAAAGTTTTATCCGCGACTCGAACTGCTTAAACTAAATCTGCCGATTTACTTTACTGATTCGGAATCCAAGCTCAAGATAGTTTTGACTGAGTTAAAGGCGAAGCGAGGGCTTTCTTGGAAGAATCTGGCTGAGAACTCCGGTGTTCCTTTTCAGATTTTGAATAGTTTCGTCTGTGGTCAAGCGATTAAACTGTTTTTTGCAGCGCGGCTCGCGAGTTATGCCGGATTAAACGATTTCGAGAAAACAGTTTTGTTTTCAAGAGTAAAAGCTAAAAATCAACGCAAGAACGTGTCGATCCCCGTAGAATTGGACGAGCGCTTAGCGCGTTTCTTGGGTCTAGTGATTTCAGAAGGGCGAATAATCAAGAACGAGATTTTCTTTTACAACGATGCGCCGGAAATACGCGGCGAATTCACGCGTTTAGCAAAGGAATTGTTTGACTGCGAAGCAGTAGAATGCTTAAGTCACGGCAAACCTTTCCTGATTTTGTCTTCCGCTCCACTAATCTTGTTGTTTGAACATTTGTTCCAGCAAAAACCGTTTACGCACTCTTCCGATAAAACCGTTCCGAAGCAGTTAATTACCGCGTCCGACAAGGTCATAGCTGCATTTGTTTCGTCACTTTTCGATGGCGACGGTTCGGTCAGCGACCCAACTGCGAGTAAAGTTTGCTTGGAATACGCTTCCGCGAGCAAACAACTTGCTAAGCAACTAGCTTACTTGTTTTTGAGGCTTGGCGTTGTCGCCCGTTTTTCCTCCGCAGAGAAATTCGCTTCGAATACGGTTGCGAAAACGCGGCGCGAGTATTACCGCGTTTGCGTTTACGGGTTGGAAAACATTTTCGCTTTGCAAAGCAAACTTTCTTTCACTCAAAACGAAAAGAGTTCGCGTTTTCGAATTGATAACTAAAGGACTGCAATGGTACATAGGAAGAAAACGGACACCTTTTATTAGAAAAAAGCCCTCTTGATGAAGAATTACCGCATCTTTGAACATAACTTTCGGTAAAACATACAATTTACATATGGCCTCGTATGCATATTTGCCAAGAGTAACCACAACCTCGCTATGTAATAGATTTCTTACTGATGCATTTGTTTTGTATTGCATGACATAGAAGACACCAAAGGATGGGTCCTTGGTTTTTGCGTAGCTCATGAATTCATCGACGAATTTCGAGTAACGTTCATCCAGTCTTGCTTCAGCAACACCAGT
>CAITNU010000040.1 GCA_903893865.1 uncultured Microcaldota archaeon | reverse complement strand
TTCCGTCAAGCTTCGAATGGAAATTCTCGGACGCGAGTACGTTTTCGAGCGCACGCTGGAACGAAAGCGCGATTCAGTGCAGCAGGGAACCGCATCGATTACTGCCGACGGAAAACGCACGGAATACGCGCCGCGCGAAATGCGGGCGGCGGTACTCAAGATTTTGGGTTTCAACGAGCCGCCTTCGCCGAAAGCGACTAGTTGGATTTACCGTTATGCCGTTTTCACGCCTCAAGAAGAAATGAAAATCGTTCTCTCGCTTTCCGACGAGGAGCGCATGAACACACTGCGCAAAGCTTTCGGCATAGAAGATTACCGTACCGCTCGCGACAACGCGGCGCTCGTGGCGCGCGAACTCAAGGCGCTCGAGCAGCGGGTCGAAGGCGAGACGGACGACCTTCCCGATATACAAATCGAGAAGGCGGAAAAGGAAGCGAAGCTGGCGGACGCCAAAACCAAGCTTGCTGGGCTCAACGACAAAGCAAGCGCAATTGAAGCGAAGCTCGCTGAAGCAAAAACGTTGCTGGCGTTGCTGCGCGAGCAAGCGAAATCCGTCGAAGGCGCCGCACGCGAGATTCCCTTGCTTGAAAAACAATTGCGGGAAAAACGCACGGAACAAACGCGCGCTGCGGCCGAAGCGGAAAAACTGCGCGAACGCGCGTCGAGCGACGAAGTCGAGTTAAACGAAGTAAAGAAGAAAGTCCTTCCGCCAGTTAAGAGTGAAGCCCAAATCAAGACCGAACTCGAGTCGGTCCGCAAGCAGGCGGGCTCGCTCGCGGCAGAGTGCGGTTCGCTGAGCGCAAAACTACTAGAGTACGAAGAACTCGAGCGGAAAGGCGTTTGCCCAACTTGCGAACGACCGATTGCGGGCGCGGATTTTCAAGCCAAGAAAACTGTTTTGCGCGAACAATTGAATGAAAAAACTCGGGCTCGCGACGCGAGCGAAGCGCGGCAGCGCTCGCTGGAAGAGGCGGGCGAAGAGTTGCGCGAAGCGCAACGCTCTGCGAAGCGCGCGGCTGAAATCGAGGCGCGGCTCAACGATTACCGCGAGCGCGAAAGCGAGGCGCGAGCGAAAGCGAGCGCGCTCGCCGTCGAAATCCCGTTGCTCGAAAAAACGCTCGCCGCCAAGCGCGCAGAGCTCGAAGCAAGCGCGGTATTGCGCGAAAACCTTGCGCACAGTGAAAGCATTCAAAGCGCTGCGGAAGCGGAGTTGCGCGCGGCCATGCGCGAGAGAGGTGCGGCGGAAAGCGAGGCTGCGGCGTTGGAAAAACGCGCGGCCGAGCTCGCTGGGAAAATCGAGGAAAAGCTAGCGAAGCGGGTGAAGCTTGAGGACTTGCGCGAGAAGCGCGCGTGGTTGAGCGAGTGCTTCGTTTTGGCGCTTGAATCGATAGAGCAAAGCGTGCTCGCGGCGATTCAAAGCGATTTCGATGCCGCGTTGCAGGAATTCTTTTCGATTCTAGTCGAGGAAAGCGGTTTGAGTGTTCGCGCTAGCGAAGCGTTCGCGCCGTTAATAACGCAAGAGGGTTACGAGCAAAGCGCCGGCGCACTCAGCGGCGGCGAGAAAAGCGCTCTCGCGCTGGCGTATCGTCTCGCGTTAAACAAAGTCGTGCGCAGTGCGAGTCCGAGCCTTAAAGAGAATTTGCTGATTCTCGACGAGCCTACGGATGGTTTCAGCAAAGAGCAACTAGGGAGAATGCGCGACGTTCTCGAGGCGGTCGGCGCGGAGCAAGTGCTTCTCGTGAGCCACGAGCGTGAGCTCGAAGGATTCGCGGACAACGTTCACCGAATAATTAAAGAGGCGGGTGCGAGTAAAATCGAGTGATAAATGATGCTTAAACTAAAACCGCAACGGATTAGCGCTTCGATAGCGAAATCGTTGTCTTGCCCGAAACCGAACTCGTACAAGGGGCAGAACGGCGGCATCACGATAATCGGCGGAAGCCGCGAGTTCCACGGCGCCCCCGTTTTCGCCGTCCGCGCCGCGAACCGCTTCGTGGACTACGTTTTCTTTTATTCGCCTTACGGATACAATTGCGAGCTCGTGAAAGGCTTGCGGAAATGCGTCGCGGAAGTTATGGTAGTCGACAAGACGCGAATCGATTACGCGGTTTACAAGAGCGATTGCGTGCTCGCGGGCATGGGGCTAACGCCTGATGCGCGCACGAAGCGGTTTCTTGAATCGCTTCTCCGCAAGCACAAGGACAAGAAATTCGTTCTTGACGCGGGCGCGCTGCGCGTCGTTGACCCGCGCAAGCTCGGCTCGAACGTGCTCGTCACGCCTCACGCCGAAGAATTTCGCGCGCTCTTCAAGTGCCCCGCAACGCCGGAAAACGCGGTGAAGTGCGCAAAGCGCTTCGGTTGCGTGATTTTGTTGAAAGGGCACGTTGACTACGTTACTGACGGTCGCAAGCTCGCTGCGAACCACACCGGAAATCCGGGAATGACGAAAGGCGGGACGGGCGACGTGCTCGCGGGGCTCGCGGCTGCGCTCGCGACTAAAAACGATTTGTTTCGCGCGGCTTGCGCCGCAGCATTCGTGAACGGCGCTGCTGGCGACGCGCTGTTCAAGCGCCAAGGTTTTTACTACAATGCGGGCGATTTGATTGAGGCGTTGCCCGAGGCGTTTGCGAAGGCGCGCGCTAGGCGCGGCAAAAACGTTTGTTGAAGTTTGCGTTACCGGCTGCGTTTAAGCGCGGGAATCATTGGTTGTTGTTTTTTAGCAACCTGTTCGACTACGTTATTGTACGCGGGTTTTGAACTGCCGTTTCCCAGTATAATGTGGCCGCGGCCGCCAGAATAGTCGGCAACCTTAATTCCAGCGGTATTTAATTCTGACAGTGCTTTTTTACTAAGAGGCTTAGTGGTAAGGTAAGGAATGCGGTGACCGCTTATTGTACCACGTACGTACTGAGCAATAATTGCCTTTTCCTTGCCATGCACGCTGGTAGCTCGCGGAGGACCCTTATATCCCCTATGAAAAACGCCGAAGCCGCTTAACCCTTTAGCCAATTCATTAATTGTGGCCTGCATAACCCGCATGCAATCACCTGTTTGGCATTCAAGCCTTAATAATTTATATCACTCATTATTAATACATTTTGGTGATTTCGAATGGTTGGCGAAGCTGAAGTGGCAAGCGCGGCGGCAAACGCCGCAAACGCGGCGAGTGCTGCTGGCAATAATGCGATTTCGAGTTTGACTGCTTTTTCTTTGCCGTGGTGGGCATGGGTTGCTGCAGCGATTATTCTCGTAATCCTCGCAATCGTAGTAATCAAGAAACTGAAGAACTTGTTCGTTAACGCGGTTCTAGGCGTGCTCGCGCTGCTCGCAATCAATTTTTTCGGTTCGCCTTACGGGTTGAAAATAGAGATTAACCTTCTAAGCGTGATAATCAGTGCGTTGCTCGGGCTTGCGGGAGTAGGCGCGCTCATAATTCTCGCGCTCCTCGGAGTCCACGTAGCATAACAAAAGAAAAACAAAAAAGGAAAACACACTGACGCCCGTGCTTGCGCGCGTTTTATTCCGCGTCGCCCAAGCCGTTTTCCGTTACGGTGAAAACGCACTCGTTGTCCGGCAGATTCGGCGAGTCGACGAGCTTCGCTATGCGCCGCGTCTCCTTGCTACGGCGCAAGTACACTCGGTACGTAGAAGAATGCGCGAGCACGTTCCCCCCGATTGGGGCGGTCGGGTCGCCGAACAAGATGTCGGGACGGTCCATGACTTGGTTCGTCACGTAAATCGCGATGTTGTACAAATCGGCGAGTCTCAGCAGTGCGTGCACGTGTTTGTTTAGTTTTTGCTGTCGCGCGGCGAGCGTTCCGCGGCCAATGTAATCCGAGCGGAACGAGGCGGTCAACGAGTCAACGATGACGAGACGAATGTTGTTTTTCTTGATTATTTCATCCGCCTTGTCGACGAGCAGCATTTGGTGGTCGCTGTTGTACGAGCGCACGTAGTGAATGTTTTTGAGGACCGCGTCTGGGTCTAAGCCCGCGGCTTTAGCGATTTGCGCTACGCGTTCCGGGCGAAAAGTGTTTTCGCTATCAATAAACAAGACGCTTCCTTCGAGTCCGCCTTTTTCGCGAGGCAAC
>CAITNU010000039.1 GCA_903893865.1 uncultured Microcaldota archaeon | reverse complement strand
TCCCTGGAACAGAACGTTGGTCAGATTCTAGTTTTTTGCTTGGGTTTCTCCCCCTGCATTCATTCTCTTTTTTAATGAGTTAATGCCAATTAGTAATATGACTTTTGAAGAAGCTTCCGAAGAATTCAAGCGGATACAAACCAAATTAAGCGCAATCAATCGGCGTTCTCTAACCGAAAGACAAGCGGCGGATTACTTTAACCAGATTTCTGGCGCTTGCTTCGCTATTTCTAACGCGGTTGAAACAAGAGAACAAGCTAATAAAACGACTGGCCTGATTGCCCACACCCTGCAACTACTGACGTTAAACATAAGTGAGAAAGAAAAAGACTTGAGGTTCTTTATGCATACTGGGTCTCACGGATTCCAAGACTTGAGTGGCCTTGAAGCGCCTAAAAACGCCAGCGTCGATTACCTCAAAACGCTGTTTTTTTACAATGGCTTGCACTGGAGCGGCGTGGCTAACTTGTCGGGCGCAGACTCGCCTTTCAAGGACTCAAAAATTCCGTTTGAGGGGACCGCGCTAGAATTCACGCGAGACGGAAAAATAAGGGTTACGCCCAAAATTTTGAAAGAAATGATTTCGGCTACTCCGCACCTCGTTAACGCGGGTTTTGAGGACAAAGTAAAAATAAGCGTAACTGGAGAAGCGGAGCTTACGCCAGGACAATTGTTTGCGTTGCTGCGCAGCGCCAGCAACGCCTTGCACTCGATTAAAATGAATATTGTTCTCCACTCTCTTCGGACTGCCGTGGAGGACGCCTCGATAAAGAAAGTAGTTGAAGAGCGGTCTAACCCGGAAAATTACGAGCGAATCTGTCGTGAATCGCTTGGAGGCCGCCACTCTGAAACCACGATTCAATCAGTCATCAAAATGCTGCAAGAAACTGGTTCTGACACTGACTTGCGTACTTTCGGGTTAATCAGCCCGGAAGCGAAGCAACGCGTTTTGGACGACTTGCTCAAACAAAGATTGGAAAACTTTGAAATTCCGCACTACGCGATTTTGCGTGCAGTCGCTGGTTTGAGCGAAAACCAATTCGCTGTATTCACTAAAATACATGAAAATATTCCGAAGGAATTAACCGGGCCTAACGCTAAATATATCCGCAGTTTCAAGCGCGCTTGGAGAAAAGCGGATGGAAGAAACTCTTTGGTCATAAACCTTTCTCCTGAAAGCAAAAAAGGGGTTCAAGAGGTTCAATTGCTAGATAAAGGACTGGGAAAAGAGTGGAGTATACTTTCTGAACGCCGACCGTTTTCTGGAACCAGCGCGTACCTGCAAAAAAGAGCGGGAGAAAGAAAAACAAAATGCGTTCGAGGCGGAGCGCTCACTAGATTACGTTTCCGCTGAACTCTTCGCCCGTTAGTGAAAAAAGCGCACTCGGCTTTATTAAAAACCAATTCGCAGTAACGTCTCTCGGGCGACCACTACTGTGAAACTGAATTTCCTCGGCGCGTGCCGACAGGTTGGGAAAAGCTGCATTCTGGCGCAACTCGGTGAAGTGCGCTTGCTCCTCGACTGCGGATTGCGCGTGCATACGGAACATTTGGCGCCCGCGCTGCAACAACACAAGTTCGATGCGTGCGTTCTGAGCCACGCGCACCTCGATCACTCGGGTGCCACGCCACTCGCTGCGCGCGAAGGCAAAGGCCCTGTTTTCGCGACGTTTCCAACGATTCCGATAGCGCAACTGCTTCTCGAAGACAACGAGAAGGTCTCGTTGCGCAACCACCGCGCGCTTCCGTTCAAAAAACAGGACGTCAAGCGCTTGCACTCTAAATTCTTCGGCTTGCCTTACGGTTTGCCGTACGAGTTTTACGACGGCACGCGCTTCCGCTTCGTAGACGCTGGGCACATCATCGGCGCTGCGCAAGTTCTAGTAGAACACAAGAGCAAGCGCCTGCTTTATTCCGGTGATTTAAACGGCGGCGAGACGCGCATGCACGCGGCGGCGAAGCCGCCTGAAGATGCGAGCGAAGGAGTAGACGCGCTTATCGTCGAGTCGACGTACGCGAACCGCGAGCATCCGCCTCGCGATGAACTCGAACGCCGTTTCTGCAACGAGGTTCAACGCTGCATCGACGACGATTGCGTCGCGCTGCTTCCGTGCTTCGCGGTGGGGCGCACTCAAGAGATTTTGCAGGTGCTTCACGCGAACCGCTTGCGAGGCGACGTTTTCCTTCAAGGCATGGGTGCGACGGTGAGCGAAATCTCGCTTGACTTCCCGTCGTACGTCAAAAACGCGGGAATGCTGAACGCAGCGCTGAATCGTGCGAAACGCATCGAAACGCGGGAACAACGCCAGCGCGTGGTCGAAAAGCCGTGTGCGATTGTGGCGACAGCGGGAATGCTCGACGGCGGGCCGGTGCTTTCGTATCTTCAAGCGTTGAACAAGCGCGGCAAAGGCGAAGTGTTTTTAACTGGTTTTCAAGTTCCGGGCACTAACGGTTCTTTGCTCGCGGCTGGCGAAAAAATCTGGGTTAACGAGCGCTCGCGCCGCGAAAAAATCGTTTTGCCTTTCTCGCAATGGGATTTCAGCGCGCACAGCGGAAAGAAAGAGTTGCTTGACTACGTCAAGCGCGTGAACGCGGGGCGAGTGTTCTGTATGCACGGGGACGCCGCCGTGTGCGTCGAGTTCGCGCGCGAACTGCGCGAGCAGCACGGCTTCGACGCGGTTGCGCCCCTCGAGGAAGAAAAATTCACGGTTTGACGCGGTTTGACGGTTTGAATTCGCGGATTTGGAATCATCAAAGCATAAAAAGGGTTTTGCCTTGAAGGTTGGGATTGCCGATGGCTGAAACACTGAAACTCCTGATGCTGAATCCGTTTTTTTACCCTTACCAAGGCGGAACGGAGAAACATCTTCTAGAAGTCAGCAAGCGCTTGGCGGAACGCCACGACGTGACTGTTCTGACGTCGCAATTGCCGGATACGAAGCGCTTCGAAAAAATTTACGGCGTGAACGTCGTGCGCACTCCCGCGCTCGTTTTAACCAAACTGCCTCACCCGCTGCCTCCGCCTTTCCCAGTCATGCCTCAGCACGGCGTTGATTTGCGGCGTCTTGCGAAGCGCGCTGACGTGGTGCACGCGCACAACCGCTTCATTTACGGGCTCACGGAAGTCGCGATGGTTCGCGCGCTGAATCGCACGCTTTGCTTGACGCTTCACAACGCGCGCCCCATGGGCATCGGTCCGTCGACGGATTTGTTCGGACAAGCTTACGACGAGAGCGTGGGCAGAATAGTTATGCGCGCGTGCAACGGCGTGATAGGCGTTAGCCAAGCGACTCTCGACACAACGCTTCCGGAAGATTACGACGGCGTAAAAAGTGTGGTTTACAACGGCGTAGACGAAAAAACGTTTACTCCCGGGGAAGCGGGCGGGAACTGGAGAAAGCGCTTAGGCATTCCCGAAGGCAAGAAAATCGTTTTGTGCGTGTGCCGCCTCGTAGAACAAAAAGGAATCGTTTTCCTGCTCGAGGCGATGCACGACGTGGATGCGGCGCTTGTGCTCTTAGGCCGCGGTCCGCTTGAAACGGAACTCGCTTCGTACGCTGCGGCGCACCGCGTTTCCGAAAAGCTTTTCCCGTGCACTGAACGCATTTCAGACTCCGAGCTCGTCGACCTTTACCGAACGGCTGACGTTTTCGTTCTCCCGTCGCTTTACGAGCCTTTCGGAATGGTAATCGTGGAAGCAATGTCTTGCGGAAAACCCGTGATAGGCACGGGCGTTGGCGGTATTCCTGAAATCATTCGTGAGGACACGAACGGCTTGATTGTTCCGCCGCGCAACCCGCGCGCGCTCGCGAACGCGATCAACGCCGTGCTGCTCAACGACGCGAAAGCGCGGCGCTTCGGTTTGGCTGGACGCAAAATAGTCGAGAACGAGTTCACTTGGGCGAAGACGGCGCACGGTTACGAAGAGTTTTACAAGCGTGTGCAGCTCGCGGAAGCCGAGCGCGAAACGGAGCGCGAGGCGAAGCGGGGAGCGAAACTCGGAAAGGGCAGCGGTATCGGAAGCGGCACGCGGTTCCGGAGGGCGTGGGCGAAAGCGTTTTTAAGCAAGGGCGGAGTAAGCGTTTCAAGCGCCTTAAAACGCAGAATCAAGCGGCGCTTTTCGAAGATAAAAAAGAGAATAAGGAAGAATTTGAAGAAAGTAAAGAACGCGAAGAAAGTCAAGAAATTGAAGACAGTCAAGAAATTGAAAAAGTAAAGAAAGCGAATAAAAGCGGTAGACGGTGAAAAAACAAAAAAATCGGCGTGCGTCGGGGTGGTATGAAAATGGATTTAGATGAGTTTTTGGAAGTGGCTAGAAAGCCGTTGTATCTCATGCTCATCGCGCAACTGGTTGCGTGCGTTCTCGCAGTTGGAATCGCTTACGACGCCACAATGGAGAGCGGCTCGTGGTTTCAAGTCCTCGATTTCGTGCTCCTCGTAGTAGCGCTCGTCGTGCCCGCGCTCGTCGGAATGTCGGCGTACCGCAAGACTCACTCCATGCAGCAAACCGTAGTCAAAGGCGCGGTATTCGGCTTCTTCGTCGGACTCACGGGACTCGTTCTCGCGCTCGCGTTCCAGCCGTTGATTTCGCCGGCCAGCCCGTACGGCTGCGCTACGACTTATTCACCGACTCCGTTTCCCGTGCACGTGGGATTCATTGTTCCCGACTTCGTGCTGTTAATGAAGTGGGCGCTCGCGATAATCGTCAACGCTTTGCTCGCAGGCATAGGCGCATTGGGAATAGCGTATTCTAAGCGCGGAAGCGGCGCATCGAGCGGGCTCGGCGCGAAGCGCAGGCGCAAGTAAACGCGAGCAAACGCTAAGCTTTTATTTTTTGTTTTTTTATTTTCGCGCTATTAGCGGTTAGCTTGTGCTTAGGCGAATTTCAAGCGAACTTGAGTTCGGGCGCGAGCTCGACTCTGTCGCGCACAGCGCTAGGCCAATCCTTCTTGTCGAAGCCTTTTTGCGCGAGGAAAGCGCAAGCCCAACGCTCGAGAGAACCGCCGGCGCAACCGCTCCACAATTCGCTGGACGCGCTTTTGACTCCGAACGCCTTCGGGTATTTGTCGCCGTTGTTGCTCACGTTCTGGAATTCCAGCCACTCGCTTTTTTCGCGCGTTCCGCGGTACGGGAGCCACGCGTCGAAATCCGTTGTGCCGACTCCCTCGCTCGCCTTGTCGCTCAAGGTTTTCTTGCCTTCCTGCGCGAGGAACCACGGCGTGATCCAGTTCTTTTGGAATTCGATGTCAAGCGTCTTGTTGAAGAACACAGTGAGCGCATCGCTCAGCTCAGTCGTTATTTTTTTCGTTTGTTCGGGCGTGCCCACCCACAACGTTTCGATTCTGTGGAACTCTTCGAGGCGCGCGATTCCTTGCGTTCCCCCCGCCTCGTTGCGATACGTGGGTCCGCTCCAATCGAAAACTCGCAACGGCAGCGACTCGTCGAGCACGACTTTGCCTTCAAGAAAACGCCAGAACGGAGGGCATTGAGCGTAACTCATTATTCCCACGAAATCGAGTTTGCTTGCGAACTCGTCTTTCAGCACTTCGCCCGTAATGCGAAAGTAATCCATTTCCTTCGCCCAAATCGCGGGATCGCTTTTCTTTGGGACGGCGACGAAAAACGCTTCAGGGTAAATGCTTTTAGCGTGCCCGCTGCGCTGCGGCACCGCCCACGGCTCGAACTTCGGGAAATACATTTCGCGGAAACCGAGTTTAACGTAAACGTCCTCGACGAGCAATTCTTTGAACGCGTTAGCGAGCGCAACGAACTGCGAGCCGAAGACGAACTGCGCTTTCGCGTGCGTGCGCCGCATCCAACTGCGCGCCTCGAGCTCGAGCGCGGGATCTTTTTCGTAATGCGCTTGCTTTTTCGTGCTCGCCCACAACAGTTTTTTCGCTTCACCCTTGCCTTCGTAATTCTGCGCTTCGACTTTGTCCTCGACTAGGCGGATGATGCGGTCGACGGCACCGTCTTCAATGAGCGCGGGCGTAAGGTCTTTCAATTTAAGCGATGCCTTGTCGCCGCTCGTTTTCACTTCTTCCACGAAGCAAGTGATTTCAATCGGCTTCAGCGCAGGTTGCTTGAGCGTGATTCCCTTGACTTCGAATTTCTTGATTTCGAGACCGCGAATTCCCGTCTTGAGTTTTGGTCCGAGCTGCTCGTTCAAAAAGTTGCGCAGGCGAATGAGCGCCGCGTGGGCGCGCACTACCGCGCCGCTCTCGATGCGGAGCGTGAGCCGCTTGCCGTCAGAGCTGAGCTGCCAATCGCTCGCTTGCGCGGCCTCGCGCGCGTCTTTCGCGCCTTTGCGGAGAATCGTTTTGTTCGCTTGCTCGATTACGGCGTCGAGCTCGCTTTTCTTTTCGCGCAAGTCTTTCGTGAACTCGAATTCCGCGACGCAGTCGAATTGCATGAAAACCAACTCTGTTTTTAATTAATTCAAGCTTCCAAGTTTATTTCAAGCGAGCACATTATTATTTCTTTTTGGATGCCGATTGTTTTTTCCGGTAATCAAGCCACGAGCGAATGGCGTTCGTTAACATGACGCCCATGCTCGCGCCTTGTCGCGCGGCTTCCGCTTTGAACTCGCGATACAATTCCGCATCCACGTCTCGAACGCTGATGTTCACAACAACCACCTTAAAACCGTTAAAACCGACAATCCGCATTTGTTTTACTTGTTTACTTGTTTAAAAAGATTTCGTTTGAAAAAGTTCAGTGAACTTGGTGTTCTGTTTTAAGCTCTCCCAGCATTAGCTGCAAGGCAATAATCCACATGCTTTTTTGTCCAAGCGTTCTATTAAGCAGCATCTCTTCCGCTTTAGCTTCTGGGGCTCCGCCTACTACGCCAGTTATTCTATCCAAATCGATTATTTTATTCCTTATTTTCTCAGTTACTCGTAGTGCTTCGTCTACTCCCCCACATTCCTTGACAAAGTTTTCTAATCCTTGTTTGTTTGACATTATACTACCCTCATTCGAAAACACGGGTGGCGGCGTTTTTTTAATAAATTCTTCGAATACTTTAAACAATGCTCTTCGCTGGTTATTGGGAATGCCAGCGTCTTTAGTTAGATTTACAAACAAAAAGCGGCTTAGACTAGTATAGCTTTTTCCTAGCTCTAATGCTGGAGCCCGCACATCAGGATTTTCATGTTTGTATATGTCGTTAAATATCCACGGCGTTCTCAGAAGACGGTAGGAGTAAGGCGTTTTAAAATTTCTTTCCGTTAATTGTTTGCTCTTTTTGAGTGCAACCTTAAACAATTCTTGTGCGGTGCGCATTGTGCAATCACATTCTCAGCATTTCGCTGCGCGCCTGCTCGAGCTGGTTGCGAAGCACGTCCGTCTTGCGCCGCAATCCGCCGACGAGGCTCGCGCTGAACTTGACGGTCATGAGTTCGTCGTAGAGTTCGTTCATTTTTGCGAATAAATATTCCGCCCGCGCGAAATCGTTTTTGCGGAGCGCTATTTGCAGTCCGCGGCGCAACTCGCCCACGCAGTCCGCCAAACCGTTCAGGAACGCTACGCCGTCGACTCCGAGCTCGCTCGGCGTCGGAAGCGAGCGCTCCTCGAGCAGCGCGAGCAGGCACTTGATTTCCACGTATTCTTGCATGCTCGTTTCCAGCATTCCGCGGAATTCGCCGCTCGCTTTCGCGCGCAGCGCCTTCGCCTGCGAATCGAGTAGCGCGACTGCGGCGCGCGCCGCGGCGTAGTCGTCGGCGTGAAGCGCTTTTATCGCGTTCGCGCAATTACGAATGAATAACCGCGTTTCCTGCAGGAGTTCGTCCTGCTTTTTCTCTTTTTTCGACAATTCAGCTATAACCGCGTTTACGGCGTTCGCCAATCCGTCATCCCTGCATGTAGTCTTGGCAACCGCCTTTTTTTTAGCGTTCATGCTTTAACACTTCCTCTTGGAATCGGTTTAAAAACACTACGAGTTCAATATTAGCTCAATATTTACTCTCAAGCCCTTTTAATTGCTTTTAGTCGAGTGCTGGTAGGCATGGACTGGTCGGATTCGTTATTCCTCTTCGTCAACGCGTTCTCCTTATTCGTAACGCTCGTTTTCCTGCTCACGTTTCTCCAAAACCGCGAGAAGGCGAACAAAAATCCGAAACCAAAGCGCTTTCCTGAAATCACGATAGTGATTCCAGCTTTCAACGAGTCGCAAACGATTCGAAAGACGATTCGCGCCGTGTGCGCCATGAACTACCCGAAACGGTTGAGAGTAATCGTCGTTAACGACGGCAGCACTGACGACACGCTCGAACTCGCGAGGCGCGAAGCAGTCGCACAGCGCGCGAAAGCAGACGTGCGAATAGTAAGCCAGGCGAACAAAGGCAAAGGCGCCGCGTTGAACAAGGGCCTGAGCTTGGCGCGTACGGAACTCGTCGCTACAGCCGACGCCGACTCTTACCCCGAGCAAGACGCGCTTTTGAAGACTGTAGGTTATTTCAACGACGAACGAGTTGGTTCCGTTACGACTAGCATTAAAATCCACCGCCCGCGTTCGCTCGTGCAATTCGTCCAATACGTCGAGTACGTCGCAATGAATTACGTGCGCAAAACAAGCGCTTTCCTTCAAGGCATAACCTGCATTCCCGGACCACTCAGCGTGTTCAGGCGCAAGGCGCTTATCGAAGTCGGCGGTTTCGACGAGAAAAGCATCGTCGAAGACACGGAAGTGGCGTACCATTTACAGCACGAAGGCTGGCGAATCGAGAACGCGTTCGACGCCGTAGTCGAGTGCGAGACTCCTTACACTTTACGCGGATTAGTGCGCCAGCGCGTGCGCTGGTACCACGGCGTGATTCTCAACGCTGGAAAATACTCGAAAATGTTTTTCAACAAGAAGTTCGGCAACCTGGGGTGGTTCATTCTGCCAACGAACTTTGTTGCCGTGGGCCTAGCAATGTTCATCATGTTCCGCTTTCTCCTGCTCTTACTCAACAAGACTCTGGCGCTCGTCTTCGGCGTTGCGACGCCTGCCTCCAGCGCGGCGGCGGCAGTCGCAGGCGCAGGCTACGCCGCGCCGACGGGCTTGAACGCCGTATTCGCCGTCGTGTGGAGTTACTTCTCAATGCTTTTCTCGCCCGAGAATATTTTCAGCTTCGATTTCCTCTTCGTTGCGATCTATCTCGCGCTCGTGCTCGTAACGCTGCGAGTCGGCTTCCAGGCCGCGGGCGAAAAATTCCGTTGGAAATGGATTCCCATTTACGTAACGTACTTGTTTTTGTATTCCTTCGTAGTAACGACTACTTGGCTCGTCGGGTTGCTGCGCGCGTTAGCCGGCGTTAAGCCGACTTGGGGTCGTGCTGCAGCCAAGTCCAGCAACGATTGAAAACTAAAAACTAAGAACTGAAAACTACGGATTGAAATTGAGGTCTGAACTTGAGGACTGAAACGCGAAGATTTAAAAAAAAATCAACGGGGATTGGTGCGAATGGCTGAAAAAGAAAATTCGAAGAAACTTTTTTCAAACGTTTACTTCAAGGCGTTGGTGCTCACAGCGATAATCTTCGTCCTCGGCTTGAGCTTGGGTTGGTACTTCGACTGGACTCGTTCCAACGCAGTGCGCGGCGAACTGGAGGATTTGAAGATTCAGGCGGACGAAGCGCGAGTTGCAATGGTTTTCTTCGAGACTTTCAAGAGCGACCCGCAGTTTTGCGGCGTTTACGCTACTGAAATGAATGCGCAGCTGCAGCGAATCGGCGCGCTCGGTTTGAAGCTCGAAAGCCTGCGGGAAGCGAACAAGCTCGACGAATCGTATTACGCTTTGAAGCAGCAGTACGTCTTGTTCAACACGGAATTGTGGCTGCGTTCCGAGAATCTCAAAAAACTCTGCAGTTCGACGGTCACGACGATTCTCTACTTCTATCCTGAAAATAGGGAATGCGAGTCGTGCGTGGCGCAAGCGAACGAACTCCTGCAGTTAAAGCGTTCGTGTCCCGAGAGCGTTTGGCTATTCGCTTTGCCGACGGATTTGAACGTAACCGTCGTGGAAATGCTTGTTCAGCGCTTCGGAGTCGCGCAAACGCCTTCGCTCGTAGTCGACGGGCAAACGTTCGGCGGAATGCACGCGGCGACCGAGCTGCGCGAACGCTTTCCCGCGCTCTCCTCGTGTTGAAATAGTGAAAACGCGAGAAAAACCTAGGAAAACACGCGGAAAATCAGAAACCGTGTTTTTAAGCCGCGGCCGCTCACAGTCGCTCACAGCCGCTTGCAGCGCGTTTTATAAAGCGCGGCGCCCAACTCTTTCTTTATGGATA
>CAITNU010000038.1 GCA_903893865.1 uncultured Microcaldota archaeon | reverse complement strand
TTCGGGAACCTCAAATGTTTTTATTGGAAATGTAATAAATTTTGGCTCCATTAAGTAATAACGCGGAGCGCCACCGCTAAGCCTTCTTTCTTCAGAATCTTTAACTTCTTCCTTAGAATTTTCTCCCATTCTAAGATTTCGACAGCATTTGGCGTGACATGCTGGGTCACATTCAAATTTAGTTAGCAAAGCACCTGTACTCGCATCATCGTTCGTCAAGTTTTTTATCGCCGCCGAGTTCTCGGATTTCGCAGTCCGTTTTCAGCATATCGTCCATATTCCTCGCTTCTTCATCGATCTTTCTTGCCCGCTTGTTTTTCACTCATGCACGCCTTCCAAACTGATTACGCGCAAGCTCGTGGAGTCGGCGCGTTTGTTCGCATAATCATCCGCTTCCGCAAGCGACTCAAACAACCGCACGCCTCCGTCTTCGTTCGTCAACGCCACGATTAAGTCGTCGTTATCCACCCACCGTATAATCCCATACATCTTCTCATCAACCCCTCCTTTTCTTCGAAGCAGGAAACTTGCGTTTCGAGAGTGTTTAAGCGTTGCGGGGGTTGTCTTCCAGTGAAAACTATAAAATTAGTTATCGTTCTCGTTTCGGTTTGTTCCAGGATGGTATTCACATCACGACGCTAACGTCCGTATTTTTTCTTGAATTGTTCTAGTATTTCATCGACGGTTGCATCAACAGCCTTGTGGCTACTGCCCCTCTTTCCCCACTCGCTTTCGTTCGACCAATTCTTAGTTTTCATAATAGGGACGCCATCAAATAGTTTTTCAAACTCATTTACCGTTATTTCATCCATTACGAGTGATTTAGGCAAATAGCCGCGTTGCATGGCGCAGAACAGCACTTTGTTCATAACAAAAACGCCAAACCGCCTAAAAAGAGCATACTCAGTGTAATCGCTATAGGTCGCTTCACAAAGGGAATACATAGCTTGCCAATAATTCTCTAAGTTTTTGACTAGCGTGCTGACTGCTTTTTTTCTATCTTCTTCCGAAGTTTTTGCATCAGATGGAAAAAACTTAGAATTAACTATTTGACGTATTGAATCACTAAATGCTTTTTGATTGACGTATGTTCCCGACCAGCTTTCAGCATTAGCGAGTTGAATCTTTTCACCCCATACTGCGCCTGCATGGTCATTAAGCTGCTCAACAACACTTATCGCGTATGGCTTCCAATCGATTCCAGCACGGACGCTCCGAGGTAATGCATTTATGTCCTCTCGGCTCATCTTTTTTTTAATTACGCACAAAAATTGTTCGGCCAAGTCGGTTTTAACTTTTTGTTGAGTTGAATTTATTATCATGAATTGCAATAATTCCAGAAGCGTCGGATCCTCTTGTTCTGCATTATCCCCGTTCCATAAACCCGGACAGATTATAACAACCGGAAATTTGAGAGATTTTATGTGATTTGCGAATTCTTCGTTTGAAGCACCATATACCTGGATATTTTCTAATAATTCTTTTAGTCCCCTAATTCTGTGCTGACCATCTACTTGCCATAATTTTTCGCTGTTTGGTAAACGAATTTCTCCACAATCGCCACGAATTCTAGTGAAAATCGGTTTTTCGCCACGATAGCTAAGCAGAATAGCGGTAGGACAAATATGTTTTTTTCCTTTGATGAAATCAGCGAACGCTTTCGCTCTTTTTTGAACGGCTATCCTTTGGTATCCTTCCTTAGTTTGTGAATTAAACGTGAATAATTCAGTATTATTAACTAACTGTTCGGATGTCATCGAACAAATGTAAAAAAGCTTATTATTTTGATTCAATTCTATAGCAGATATTTTAGTATCCATTATTTTTACCCACCTTTTGTAATTAAATATGGGCCCATTTTTTAAGCCCAAATATGGTTTAAAAATTACTAGTATATTAAGTTTTCGCTTAGCCTCATAACGACGGTTTTTAAATACTATGCGCCTATGATTAGTGCGGTAGCCATCGAAAGGATGAATCCCGCCAAAGCAGGAGGACAATTAGGGGTGCCGTAACTTTTTATCTCTATCGAGCATTTTAACTCTATGACTTATCATATCAAACCATTTAGAATCGTTTAGTTCCTCATTCCTACGAACCGCACCAGCAATCAAATCCGCTATTTGTATTCCTTTATAATCGTGAGAGCGTTCATGCTTAATTGGAACAATTTGCCATTCTGGTTTCTTCAGACCAAATTGTAAAGTGAGTTCATCCGTATTAGTTACAATTTTATCGCCTAAACCGATCATTACGGTTCGCCGTTTTTCGTCTTTCGATGCATCAAATACTCTAAAAAAGTGAGTGTATTCATCTAAACTACCATTATCTGCGATAACAGAAACATCTCCATATTGCTCAACACTCGAATAAAACGTATAGACGTATGCTGATATTTCGTGTTTTTTTCCGCGCATGGTCGTAGCGTATAACGTTAGAGATGGTTCTTTTGCAATCGCACATAACGTTTCCTCTAAAAGTTCTTGAACTCTGGGTTTAGCGTTACGCATAGCTGAAAACTTAAATTCGCCATGTTGCCTAAAAAAATCAGTTATTTGTTTGTTTTTCTCTAAAGGCGTTTTAAGCAATATTTGCGGGATTCTTGAATTTGCGCAACTAACCATTCCTAAAACACAAAGATGTTGGTTAGGGTCTCTAAACTCTACATCTCCAGAAATATCTAAGTAAATCGTTTGCATATTCAAGCATATACGTGGTTAATTTAAAAACCACTCTTGTTGCTTAAAAAACTTGAACAAAAAGAGAATCGTTTGAACAGTTAGTCCCTTTTTACTCACTTTTTGTGCAAAGCTGCTTAGCCTAGTTTCTCTTCGGTTTATTCCAGTACGGGCTCTTGCACTTAGGGCAAACCACCGGCGTTACGTCTTTCTTGCGGGCTATCCACTCGTGGCCGCACCGCTCGCACTTGAAGCCTTCGACAGTCAGCTTGACTTTCATGATTCCTAGTTAGCGTGCGACTAGTATATAATTTTGTGGTATGCGACTTCAAACGAAAAGCTTTTATATTACTATGTAGTATATTACTTTAAAAGTAGGGGGGGGTTGTTTCGGATGAAGGCTGAAACCATCGTTTTGTCTTGCGTCCTCGCTTCGAGCTTTTTGTTCCTAACCGTCTTCAATAAAGAAGGGAAAGTCGAGGTTTGCCGCATCGTATTCGACCCGCCGGGTTTGGAGCCAGACGACGAAGTAATCGAAATCTGCAATTACGGCGGCCGCGCTATAGACTTGAATGGTTGGCGGTTGTCGGACGGCGAAGGAGAATATACGCTTCCAAGCGACACGATGCTGAAAGCAGGCGAATCTCTTACACTTACCGGAAGGGAGTTTAACCCGACTAGGAAGACGAGGGGCGTGTTTTTATCGAATAAGAGCGATTGCGTCAGACTTTTTAACAACGACAACGAAATAATAGACGATTGGTGTTGGAAGAATTCACCGGAAGTGAGGCGGCATTAAACTTAAAAACCATCCAAGAAAAACTAATAGGCGAAACAAGCAAGGGTCGCCGCGCAAAACAGGTGGGTTGTTGGAACTAAACAAAATCTTCTTGGGGGACTGCATGGAGTTAGCGAAAAAACTCCCCGACGAATACGTAGATTTACTAGTCACTTCTCCGCCCTACGCGGACACGGTTTCTTACGGCGAAAACGTCGAAGTAATGTCTCCTGCACAATACGTTGACTGGTTTTTGCCGTTATTCAAAGAAGCTGGCAGGTTCCTGAAAAAAACGGGTTCTTTCATTCTGAACATTAACGATAGAGTGGTTGACGGCGAGAGACAAACTTACGTTTACGAATTAGTTTGCAGAATAACAAAAGAAACGAACCTAAAACTATTCGACAGATACATTTGGTACAAAAAATCTGCACTACCAATGACTGGAGACCGAAGGCTAAACGATAGAGTTGAATATATTTTCCACTTCGTCAGAGACCCGAAAAACTTTAAGTGCAACACGGACGCTGTCAGAGTGCCCTACAAAGATATTTCCTTAAAGAGATTCAAAAGCAAGGTGCACGGCAACGACATTATTTTGCCAGACGGAACGGCTATTCTCTCACAGAGAGGAAGCAGCAAACCGCATCCCAACGGCTCTAAACCAATCACAGTTTTTGAATTTGAAAGCGAACCCTCGGGCGTATTCCGGTTCGACACAGGCTCTGCATTGCGAGGAAACGGACACCCAGCACCTTTTCACCCTGACTTGCCGTCGTGGTTCATTAAATGGTTAACGAACGACGGAGACGTTGTTTTGGATCCATTCATGGGCGGCGGCACAGTTGCGGAATCAGCGCTGAAGCTAGGCCGAAACTACATTGGGTTTGAAATTAATCCGAAGTATATTGCCGAAAGCGAAAAAAGAATCAACAAACTAGTCAAAGAATTTGGAATTAGTCGGCAAGCTAGACTAATTACTGCATAACTTCGCGTAGTATTCGGCAGTTTTTGCGAGACGGCTCTAATTTACCCACCACGATTATTTCGGGGTGCCTCTGAAAAGCGGTAACAGGAATTTTCAACGTCGTCCAACTACTGTGCTTTGACGGTTCGCCAGACCACGGGATGTCCATGTCCTTCCAAACGAGTACTGCAAGTTCGTTCACGAAACCAGTGTTGTCCGTCAAATTTAGCTTGAGTTTTTTGTTTAGGCCGTAGTTAATCAGGATGTAGTTGTCGCATTTAGAAGCGGAGTGAGTGGCGCCAGTAAACGAGTCTTTGGCTTGACTTGATTTTAATTCCCAAACGCTCGTTTCACCGCTTGGAAAAACAAAAGTTAAATCGCCTACCGCATCGTGCGTGTGTTTAACTTTGATATTTAGTGGTTTCAACTCTTCGCTTAGAACGTCGACGATGGCGGTTTCCCACAAATCAAACATCCTTACCGTCACGAAAACAGTCTTTTGGGCTACTCCGCTTTTCGTGAAAGAAGAATCCGGCTTCCACTCGTCTATTGAAAGACCTTTGCGGCACGCTATGTTGAATGCGTCCGGAACATTTTTGGACACGTATTCTAAAATTTTTTTCGTGTACAGCGCCGGGTTTCTAAGTCGCTTTAATAGAAGGCGTTCCAGTTCTGAATCGGTCGGCATTGAAAAACACCCAAAAGATTAACTAACTGTTTTAGTCGTAATGCTTTATAAGCTGGAAAGCGTTATTAACACAACAAACGGATTATCGTCGCTTGACGAAGAATAACTCTTGAAGGCGGCTAAACGCTGCTTTAAACCCGTTTTTAAGCTATTAATCGTTTAGAAACGCTTTTAAATAATGATTTGACTAGTATTAGTTGCTTGTGGGCGAAGCGATGATCCTTTTGTGGGCGAGCATTAGTCTCAGGCAAAAACACTAATTTTGATGGTCTTAATCATTAACCAGTTAATTTCTTAATTATTAACCGGTTTCGTTTCGGTCTTGCTTGTTTCGACTGGCAACCGTTATTTTTCTTAAATCTGGTTTCTTGATTTCCTTGTCGAAGACGGCATTTAATGGAGCTGGCTGTAAAAAGGAGCCAACATAATTTGGTTTGTGACTTCGGTTGTCCAACAAAACCTTTATTTTGTCGGCTACAAACCCGTAGAAGAAATCGCTTTCCTTGTCTTTCTTGTAAATCATTCTTCCGCAAACGCCGGCGACGAGGTCAGCCAGCTGAATCGGTTTCAAATCGCAGGAGGACTTGATTTCAATGACTTTATCCAACAGTTTTCCGTGCTCATACTTCAAGCTCGAGTCATCTTCTTCGCAAACGCCTATTTTCATCTTAGTCCTGAAAACGGATTTCACAACATGAAGAGTTTTCGAGTTGTAGAACCCATAATCCGCGCAAATCATCGATCCTGAAAGTATTTCGTAAGGCTGCTTAGCAACACCGTATTTCAGCAAAGCCGTCGTATAATAGTGTTTCAGTTGAGTTTGGCTCCAGTCTTTTGCTTTGGCTTGAGCCAAATCATACATTGAAAGATATACCTCGAAATCGAGTTTATGAATATTTTCTAGGACTTCCGTTACTTTCGCCTTAATTTTGTCTTGAAAAGTCAACTGCATGTAATACGCGCGTTGCATTCGCCTGAAAGAATACTCTGGATTCTTTATTTCGCCGCCTTCGATTTGGTACAACGTGCGAAACGCGTCTAACCCGAACTCGTTTTCGTTCGGAAGTGCCAACACTTCGCTAATCTTTTTCCGGTTTTCCTCATCGACTGCAATCAAGCAAAGCAAGGGACACGGTCCAGTGCTTTTCGTTTCATCGAAAAACAGGTGCTTCAAGAAAATTGCCTCGAACAACGGTTTGAGTAGAAAAAGAATTCGAGCGTTTTTTAAGTTATTCATGGTTCAGTTCCGGTGAAGTTTTTCGAACCAAACGCCGGAAAACATAGCAACGCTTTAAAAGCCGGACGACGTTATTAAACCACACAACGGATTATCGCTGTTTGACGAATTATTGTTCGTCGTTTCGCGTTTTGCTTATTTTTTTGATTTCGTTGTGTTTCACTCGATAAGGGCTGGGGTTGTCGTTCGTGGCATTGCGTTTAGGCGTATTGGCTTCGTTTAACGGCACTAATTTTCAAGCTATTTTGGATGCGGTTAAAGCGGGAAAACTGCGCGGAGTCGAGATAGCATGTCTCGCGAGTAATAAGCCGGATTGCGGGGCTGTTGAGCGCGCGAAGAAAGCTGGCGTTAAGACGGTAATCATTACTTTGGATAAAGCTGGCGGCGGCAAGGCGGGCGATGGAAAGAAAACGCGGGAGGAGTATGACGCCGAGTTGGTTGCGGCTTTGAAGAAGGAACGGATTGACTTGGTGGTTTTGGCTGGTTTCTTCCGCTTGTTGTCGCCTGTTTTCGTTAAAGCGTTCGAGAACCGCATCATCAACTTGCATCCTTCGCTTCTTCCGGCGTTCAAAGGCGGTTGCAGCGACGCCCAAAAGCGAGCGTTGGATTGGGGGGTTAAGGTTACGGGTTGCACGGTTCACTTCGTTGATGAGACTGAGGATGAGGGTCCTATTATCGTGCAGAAGGCGGTTGCGGTTGAGGAAAACGATGACGAGGAGAGTTTGAGCGCTAGAATCAGGGTAAAAGAGCATGAGGCGCTCGTTGAAGCGATTCAGTTGATTGCGGACGGCCGCACGAAAATCGAGGGTCGCCGAGTTCGTATTCTCCCGAAGAAAAGAAATTAAGGGTTTTTGGTGGCTTGGCTTTGGCGAAAATCATTGACGGAAAGAAAATCGCGGGCGAGGCGTTAGCGCGCGCGAAAGCCGAGGCCGCGGCGTTGAAGAAGAGGACGGGGAAGACTCCTTGTCTCGCGATTGTTTCGGTTGGGGAGGATGCGGCGTCGAAGATTTACTTGCGCAAGAAGCGCGAGGCGTGCGCTTTCTGTGGCGTGCGTCATTTGCTTGTTGAGTTGCCTGCGGGGGTAACGCAGGTGGCCTTGGTTCGGGCGGTTGAGAAAATGAATGCGGCGCCTGGCGTGAATGGTTTGATTGTGCAGGTGCCGTTGCCGCGGCACTTGAATGCGGGTGAGGCTACGGCTGCGGTTGCGCCGGAGAAGGATGTGGATGGTTTTACTCCTTGCAACGTGGGCAGGTTGTTTGCTGGTGATGCTGGCGCGTTTGTTCCGGCTACTGCTAAGGGCGTGATGGTTTTGATTGGAGAGTCGGGAGTCAAGCTTCAAGGTGCGAACGCCGTCGTGGTTGGGAAGGGTTTGATTACTGGAAAGCCGATTGCGTTGTTGCTCGCGAACGCGAACGCGACGGTGACGATGTGCGATAAATTCACGAAGGGGTTGTCGGGCATTACCAAGAAAGCGGATGTTCTCGTTTCGGCAACAGGGGTTGCTGGACTCGTCAAGAAAAACTTCGTGAAGAAAGGAGCCGTAATAATCGACGTGGGCATTACCAGACGGGCGGACGGGAAAGTTGTTGGCGACGTGGCTTTCGAGGAAGTGAAGAAAGCGTTGGGGCCGGCCGGAGCGATTACGCCCGTGCCGGGAGGAGTAGGGCCGATGACTGTCGCGATGTTGATTGAGAATACGCTTGAGGCGTTCAAACGACAGAACGGGCTTTAATTTTTTGGTTTGGCGGACTTTGATTGGTGGCTTTGAACTGGTGGCTTGGATTTGACTGGTGGTTTGGTTTTGACTAAGAAAATCGTTTTTACTGTTGATGTTGACCGCGATCTCGCGTGGCACAAGCAAGGAACGCACGAGGCGGTCACGAAAGACAAGGACTCAGCGTTGTTCGACGCTACGCGCGAGGGACTCATTCGCATTCTCGACGTTTTGAAGGATGAAGGCGTTCCCGCAACGTTTTTTTTCGAGGCGGCTGCGGCGCAGGAAATAAACGCGCGCGAAAAAAACGGTTTGAACCGCTTGCTTTCGTCAGAACACGAGATTGCTGGGCACGGCTTTCACCACGAGGATTTTACTGGTTCGCTTACCGGCGTGATTATGACGCGCGCGAAGAAGAAAGCGATTTTGAAAAAATCGAGGGAGGCTTTAAAAAAGATTTTTCCGAAGCGGCGCATTACTGGTTTTCGCGCGCCTTACTTGAATTACGATGACGAGCTTTTCTCGCTCCTCGGGGAAACTGGTTACTCTTTTGATTCGAGCACGTACGCGAAACTACCGCGAGTTGAAAAACGCGGCAAAATCTTTGAAATCCCGTTGACTGAAGGAGTTGACGCTCGCGGCAAGAGAATGGTTTCTTACTTGTGGCCGTTGATGGAAGGCAATCGCAGCGTAGTCGAGTACGACGAGTTCGCGTCGCGCGTTCTCTCGCAAAGCGATTTCCTCGTCGTCGCAACTCACTCTTGGCACGCGCACTTGAGCATTGAAGGCCGCAGGCCCGACACGGAAATCGAACAGAAACTGCAGGATGTCGGCAGGGTTCTGCGCGCGTTGGGCGAGCAAGGAGAATTCGTTACTGCAAGCGAATTAATTGCGAAATCGCGTTGATGGCGTTGCATTTTTGAAATCGCGTTGATTGCATTAAAAAAAGGTGGTTTGGAAAATGGCGAAAACAACGAAAACGAAAGCAACGAAATCGAAGAAAAAAACTTTTAAGCATTCAGTAAAACACTTGAAGAAGCAAGCGAAGCACGCGGCGCACGCGAAAACCGCGGGGCACGCGAAGCACGAGGCGAAGCACGCGCGGCACGAAGCGAAGCATGCGGCGAAATCCGGGCTCGTCGCGAAAGTGGAAGCCGCGCTGGCAACCGCGTCGTCATCATCGTCAAAAAAACAAGCGGCAGCCGCAAGCGCCGCCGCTGCCGCTGCTGCCGCGCCCAAACCCCAGCTCGCGAAAACGAGTTACCGCGGACCCAAGCGCGCGCTAGTCAGCGTTTACGACAAAACTGAGGTAGTTAATTTCGTTCGCGCCTTGCGCGACGCCGGCTACGAAATCCTTTCTACTGGGGGCACGGCTGATTTGCTGAAACGAAACGGCATCGCCGTGCGCGAAATAGCTGATTACGCTCGTTCTCCCGAAATCTTTGGGGGGCGCGTTAAAACGCTGCATCCCCGCATTTTCGGAGGAATTCTTTACAACCGCTACGACGCCGCGCACGAGAAGGAAAGAGAGCGCGAGAAAATCGAGCCTGTAGACCTCGTGGTCGTGAATCTTTACCCGTTCGAGGAAACGCTCGCAAGCGGCGCGCCGCTCGCTGACGTCATCGAAAAAATCGATGTCGGCGGCGTAGCGCTCGTTCGTGCGGCAGCGAAAAACTGCGCGAGCGTTTGCGTCGTCGTAGACCCCAAAGACTATGACCGCGTGGCAGCGGAAATCAAGCAGCACAACGGGAATACGACCGAGAAAATGCGCGCGGAACTCGCTGCGCGCGCTTTCGCGCGCACAGCAGCGTACGATTACGCGATTAAAGAATTTTTTGAGGACGAAGCCGGAATGAAAAAGCGGGGAGCCGAGTTTCCCGACGAAATCGTGTTGCGCTTGCAGCGCGAAGGCGAGCTTCGCTACGGCGAAAACCCGCACCAGAAAGCCGCGGCGTACAAGTTTTTCGGCGGCAAACCCGGATTGTTCGACGCGCCGCTTTTGCAAGGCAAGAAAATGAGTTTCAACAACTACGCCGACGCGAACGCCGCGATAGCGCTCATAAAAGAATTCAAGGACGAGGCGCCGACTGCCGTCATCGTCAAGCACAACAACGCTTGCGGTGGCGCGACAGCTAAAACGCTGAGTTTGGCTTTCGAGCAAGCTTTTGAAACCGATCCCGTGAGCGCTTTCGGCGGAGTCTACGCTTTCAACCGGCCGCTAGACGTGAAAACGGCGCGCGCGTGCGTGCACCAGTTCGCTGAAATCGTTATTGCCCCGAAAATCGACGAGAAGGCGTTGCACGTGCTCAAACAAAAACCGAATTTGCGAGTCATCGACTCGAACAGGCTCATGGAACAAAAACACGACAAGGAATACCGCAGCGTCGTCGGCGGAATGCTCGTGCAGGAGCCGGACGAAGAACTCGCCGCGGATTGGCGAGTCGTCACGAAGCGCAAGCCTACGGCGCGTGAAGAGAAGGCGCTGGAGTTCGCGTTGCGTTTCGCTAAGCACATTCACTCTAACGCGATTGTTGTCTCGAGCGAGAAGCAACTCGTTGGAGTCGGTGCGGGGCAAATGAGCCGCATTGACGCGGCGCGCATTGCAGTCGACAAGGCGGGGATTGCTGGGCTCAAGACGAAGGGTTGCGTGCTGGCGAGCGACGCGTTCTTCCCGTTCCGCGACGGAGTCGACGAGGCGGCGAAGGCGGGGATTACTGCAGTAATTCAGCCTGGCGGGAGTTTGCGGGACGAGGAAGTGATTAAGGCGGCTGACGAGCACAAGCTCGCGATGGTTTTCACTGGCACGAGGCACTTCAGACACTAAAAAGAAAAAGGTTTGGCGGGGTTATGGCTTTGGCTGGACTAAAAAAAATAGTTTTCGCTACTATTGACGTTAATCGCCGTGTCACGTTGCACAAGAAAGCACCTGCGAAACGCGATATGACCGAAAGCAGTATAGCGATGAATCATCCGTTCAAGCCGGATTATTTGGTGTTCGTGAAAGTCGCCGCGAACGGAAAATTCACGCCAGTAGGCAAGTTTAAAACTCGCAAGCGACTCCCGTCAGGTTGGGTGCTGCAATCAGGCAAGTCAGGCGAGCCACGAGCATTCGTCGCCTATTACGACCACAAAGTCGCTTTGCAAATAGGCACCCGGAAAAATTCTAAGCCGCCCTTATTCGGCTACGCACTCAAACCAATACCAAAAGCCGAGACAGAGCGTTTAACTGGATTGCTTAACTCTCGAAAAGGAAAAATGATTGCGGTAAGGAGGACGTGATTCGAAATGTGCGGAGTAATCGGCGTAATACGCTTCGACAACGCGCCCGCGGCGCTAGACGCGTTCACGGGACTGCTCGCGTTGCAGCACCGCGGGCAGGACAGCGCGGGAATCGCGTCGTTCGACGGAATGCGGATTAACCTCAAAAAAGGTGTGGGGCTCGTCTCGCAAGTGTTCACGCACCAAAACTTGTCGCTCTTGCGCGGCAAAACAG
>CAITNU010000037.1 GCA_903893865.1 uncultured Microcaldota archaeon | reverse complement strand
GTCTTGTCGCACTCGTTCGCTATTGCGATAAGCCGCTCGCGCGCTGCGTTCACCGCTTTCGCAGCAGCAAAAATGTTTTTAGCTTTAACGAATTGCATTTGCCCTATCATGATCGGCTCGTCGGAATCGGTTTTGAAGCCTCCGCTTGGACGGCAAAGCTTCGCCGCGTTGCTTGCTGCGGCGACAACGCTCGGCTCCTCGATCGCCATGGGAATGAGGAAATCGCGACCGTTGATGACGAAGTTCGTCGCGATGCCGAGCGGGAGCTGCATCGTTCCAATCGTGTTTTCAATCATTCCGCTGCCAGTCGCTTCCCCGAGCGCACCCCACTGGCGCAGCGCGTTCGCCTCCTCGTCGGTGAGGCCGGAAAACACTTTGACTAACGCCAGGCGTTCTGCAGGCGTTTTCTTGTAAAACTCTGGAATCGCGGAACACTTCTTTCTTTCCTTTTTTTCCGCATCTGCGTCCGCGGTTTTTTCTTTTTTTGGAGTCTTCATTTTCATCACTAGTGAGAGAATTCAACGCTGCGCGCGTTTAAATGATTTGGCTTCGACGACGTGCGACGAAAAAAATAGTTGTTTAACTTCGACGTGAGTCGCGGCGATTTATAAAATCGCGGGTTTGAAACGATTCGGCGTCGACTATAAACAATCCTGATTTGTTTTTGATAACGTGTCTCGCGTTGAGGACGTGCTTCGGGTTAACGTCGCTCGTAACAAAACCAGCTTGCTTGAGCTGCTGTTCTAGACTCTTAGCGTCAGCGGTGCTCGCTCGCTTTCCTTCAACTTTTTTTGTAATGAGATAACCGGCAAGACCCCCAAAAGCAGGCCAATCCGTTTTTGTCCCCCATTTTTTTATATTAAAAAAATATACTCCGAGCGGGGTTTCGGCTTTAAAGCCGTGTGACAGCAACTCGGAAATTATTCGCGCTTCGTGCGAAGGCATCAACTGTCGGTACTCGTTTTCGAAAAAACCTTTGATTAAAATCGGTTTCAGGAAAACGTTGTACGACAATTTGTTGTTGCCTTTAGCAAGAAGCACCTCACGAACGTGACGATGACCAGAACGCGCGTTATACGGTTGCTTAAGCAAGTTTTTGGGAAGCAGCAACTCGGGCTTGCCTTCGTAAAAAGGCATTAAAACAAACCGATCGCCGTTCGACATTTGCTTGACGCGAAGCTTGCCAACGTTTGCAAAATTCATTTCAGATACCTTCTAGACGCCCAAAATAAATAAGCTTCCCTCTCTCCGAAGTCCAGCAAAGTCGCCGATTGTCGAAGTCCGAGTCGTTTTTTGGCGATTGATTTAAAAAACTTTCGCAACATAATACTGCTTTCGATTAGCGACTTAAAGTGAACACGAAATGCAAGCGACGCAAATAGCGGGAACTGGAATCGCCGGTTACGGAGCAAGCATACCGCGAATGCGAGTGCGCGTAACAGAAATCGCTCGAGTGTGGGGCAAGAACGGCGAACAAACAGCCGCCGGCTTAGGCGTGAGCGAGAAAGCGGTTGCGGGAATAGACGAGGACTCGTGCACGCTCGCAGTCGCGGCAGCGCGCAAAGCGGTTTTAGGCGCGAAAATCGACCCGCAAAACATAGGTGCGATTTACATCGGAAGCGAAAGCAAGCCTTACGCGGTAAAGCCTACCGCAAGCATCGTCGCCGAAGCCCTCGGCGCAACGCCGAACTTAACTGCCGCCGACCTCGAATTTGCGTGCAAGGCAGGAACCGCCGGCATTCAAGCGTGCATGGGAATGGTTGCAAGCGGAATGATTGATTACGGACTCGCGGTTGGAAGCGACACGAGCCAAGGCAGGCCAGGCGACGCGCTCGAGTTCAGCACGGGCTGCGGCGCAGGCGCTTTCGTGATAGGCGCAAAAGACGCGATAGCGACTATCGACGGCACGACTTCGTTCACTACGGACACGCCCGACTTTTGGCGCAGGCAACACCAGGAATTCCCGAGACACGGAGGACGATTTACCGGCAAACCAGCTTACTTCAGGCACGTGCTCGGCTGTGCGAACGCGCTGTTCGCTAAAACCGGTTTCAAGGCAAGCGATTTCGATTACGCCGTATTTCACCAGCCGAACGGAAAATTCCCGCTCGAAGCAGGCGCAACGCTCGGAATTCCGCGAGAAAAACTTGCTACCGGGCTCGTCACTCCTTTTATCGGCAACACTTACAGCGCGGCGACGATGATCGGGCTGTGCGCAATACTCGACGAAGCGCGGCCGGGACAACGAATTCTCGCAGTATCGTACGGCAGCGGCGCGGGAAGCGACGCGTTCGCGCTCACGGTTACGGAAGCGATTCTCGAGGAAGGCCGGAGGCCGGTCAAGCGCGTTTGGGATTTAATCAACGAAAACAAGACGTACATCGATTACGCGGTTTACGTTAAACACCGCCGCAAACTCAAAAGCATGTAAGCCAAAAGGGAGATAAAAATGAAGTCAAAGAAAAAAACAACGGCCGCACAGCAAATCACGGATAGTTGGTGGTTTAAGCCGTTGCTCGCGGCTTGCGTGATTTTTTTTGTTTTCGTAAACCTCGATTTATTAGTTGATTTAGGTTATTCCCCGTTGCCCTTGCTCTTCGGCATTTTAGCTTCTTTCGTAGCGTGTTCTGCGTGGGCGGGACTGAGAAAAGCAAGGGAAACGCGCGATTACAAGAAAATCCTGATTGCAGGTTACGCGTTCGGAGTAGTCTTCGCAATACTGGCTGAGTTCTTGATTTTGTTCAACAACTGCACGCCTTACGGGTGCACAGCATACTACGATTTTCCGCCTCACAGATACAACGAAATAATCGGGTTCGCAACAGGACAAGGAGTGACCATAAGCGAAGGCCTGACGCCGTTGGAAAGCTTGTGGCAATTCGAAATCTGGCCGCTGGTGTCTTGGGCGTTCATAGCCGCAGGCTTGGTTTGCGGTTTAATCGCAGCTGCTTCAGCGAAATACTTGACGAAAAAGAAAAAGCGTTAGAAAAAAAGTGAATTTAATGCGAAAAGTTTCAGTTATCGGCGTTGGCTTGACTAAGTTCGGCGAACACTGGGAGAAATCGTTCCGCGAACTCGCCGTAGAAGCAGGCGCGCGAGCACTCGCGGACGCGCGGCTCGAAGGCGGCAAAATCCAAGCGCTGTTCGGCGCGTCAATGAGCAGCGGCAGGCTCGTCGGACAAGAACACGTGGGCGCGCTGCTTGTGGACCAGTTGGGGCTCACGCCGATTCCAGCGATTCGCTGCGAAGCGGCTTGCGCGAGCGGCGGCGTTGCGATGCGCGCAGCGTGGTTCGCCGTAGCAAGCGGAGCTTATGATATCGTTGCCGTCGGCGGAATCGAGAAAATGACCGACGTCAGCACTGAAGACGTTGCCACCGCGCTCGGAGGCGCAGGCGATCAAGAGTGGGAGTTGTTCAACGGCGCGACTTTCCCCTCGATTTACGCGCTCATGGCGCGAAGGCACATGCACGATTACGGAACAACCGAAGAACAAATGGCTAGCGTGGCAGTAAAAAACCACGCTAACGCCGCGAAAAACCCGTACGCGCAATACCAAAAAGAAATCACGCTCGAACAAGCCTTGAAAGCGCCTCTCGTTTCGTCGCCCCTTAAATTATTCGACTGCTCACCGATTACGGACGGCGCGGCAGTCGCGATTCTCGCAGCGCACGAAGTCGCCAATATTTACTGCGAACAACCAATTGAAATCGCTGCGAGCGCGCAAGCCAGCGACACGCTCGCGCTCGCGAGCCGCGCATCGCTCACCGAAATGCGCGCGACGAAAATCGCCGCAAAAGAAGCGTTCAAGCAAGCGGGGCTCGAACCGAAGAACATCGACCTCGCGGAAGTACACGACTGCTTCACAATCGGCGAAATCATGGCAATCGAAGATTTAGGCTTTTTCGAGAAAGGACAAGGCGGACCCGCGACTGAAGCAGGGCGCACCGCGCTCGGAGCGGAAATTTCGGTTAATACGAGTGGCGGCCTCAAGGGGAAAGGGCACCCGGTCGGCGCCACTGGAATCGCGCAAATCTGCGAAATCGTCGCGCAATTGCGCGGGCAAGCCGGCGCGAGGCAATTGCACGGCGCGGAAGTCGGGCTAACACACAACGTGGGCGGAAGCGGAGGCACAGCAGTAGTGCACATTCTGAAAAAAACTTAAACTAACGAGATTATTTGTGAATTGAAAAAAATTGAAAAAATATCGGTGAACTGAAAAAATGCATCATTCTCTTCCGTTGGTTTGGAGGCGCATTCCCGAGCGCTACAACTTGATCGGCTGCAAGTGCGAGACGTGCGGCACGCCTTATTTTCCCGACCGAAAGATTTGCCCGAAATGCAGGCGTAAAGGCAAGCTCGTCAAACAAAAAATGCCGAAAACGGGAACGCTTTACTCTTTCACGCGCGTGCACGCTGCGCCAAGCGGTTTCGAGCACGAATCGCCTTACTGGCTGGGAATAGTCGAACTCGGGAACGGCGTGCGCATACTATCGCAAATCGTTGATTCGCCTGAAGAAAAAGTCGTTATCGGTGCGTCCGTTACGATGGTGTTTCGGCGCATCTACGCCGACGCGGAGGAAGGCATAATCGCGTACGGCTACAAATTCAAGACTATTTGAAAACGCCGTATAAAACGAAAACTATTTTTTAGTTGTGAAAACCAGTTTTGCGGTTATTTCGTTAGTCGGGCCAGGTTTGCCAAAAACAATTTTGCCGCGACGACCGTTCCGATCGTTAGACGGTTTTTTAAGTGCCGTCTTAAAAACGCGCCCGATTGTTTCAACCTCTGCCGCCGTCAATCCACCGTTAATCTTGATAGGCAAAATATCTTGCTTTGTTCTCAACGTCTGCTTTTGAAAGCGGTCTAAAGGCGTTATTTTTATTTTGCCGCTTAGTTCCGGATTTTCTTCCCCCAATATTTTTTTTACTCGCGAGATGGTAGCAAAAGGCAATCAAATCACCAAGCAAGTTTTTGCGCGAACGAATATAAATTGATTGCGAGATGATGGAATCTCCCAACGGCTACAAGTTCAAAACCGTTTGATGCGGAACCGCTTGACTGAATGCTAGAAGAAAACGTCTAGTCATAATCTCGCGTTATCAGCAATACGTTCCTAGACAACGGCACTTCAACCTTAGTCTTTATTCCGTGATTATCTGCCTTAGCGGCAACTAGTTCCTTAAGCGCAATTACCTGCTTTTCTGTAAAGCCATATGCGCTCATAAAATGTCTAGGATATCTGACTAAAATGCCATCCTTGCTTCGGACAATTTCTATGCCGGGTAATCTCGCGTTCCATTGATTGAGTTCGGCTTGTGTGCGGCAGTTGGGTTCTGGAAGAGGTTTTTCGAGCTCCAAACCAAGCGTGCTCAGCGTTTCGTGCTGGCTTATTCCGGTTCGCAAATCGCGCAAAAATTTGTTGTTTAAAGGCATTTTTCTAGGCACGCGATCACCGAAAATAATTCGGCGGCCGGCGTTAATATAGTTTGCGGGCTTAAACACACGCCTTTTTTTAACCGTTGCAGTAATGCAAGGCATGAAAACCAAGGAAAACCGCCCGATTCTACTCGAACTCGACGCCGTGCATCCGTGCTGGTGCATCGAGAGCGCGAACAAAGTCGAAGGCTCGCGCATAAGCTTGATTTCGTCGCTCTTCAACGAAGGCACGGTAGTAAGCGGACTCTACGACTTGAGCGCGCCGAACGTGCAGGCGTTTATCGACGCGCTGCGCAAGCACAAGTGGGTGAAGGAGATTCGCGTAGTCGAAAAAAGCAAGACGCACGCGCTCGCATTCATCAAAAGCAAGCACGACGCGCTCATGATTGAAACAATCGCGAAAACAGGAAGCGCTCCGCTGGAGCCGACGCTCACGCGCGACGGAAAGGACACGGTCGCAGTCCTCGTTCCCGACGAACGCGCTTTGCGCGCGCTAGCGAGCACTATGAAAGACAATTTTGAGTACACGCTGAAGTGGCGCAAGAACCTGGGAAGCGAAAAAGGCGGTAAGGCGCTCGAAATGTTCGACGCAGCTGATTTCATGAAGATGCGCGTCGCGACCGAGAGTCTAAGCGAGAAACAACGCGACGCTTTTCTTCTCGCGACGCGCAAAGGCTACTGGCAAACGCCGAAACGCGTCGATCTCGCGGAACTCGCGCGCGAAAGCGGCGTCGACGAAGCGACGTTCAGCGAACACCTGCGCAAGGCGGAAGCGAAAGTAATGCCTTTCCTTGCGGAAGTGCTCGAGAAAAGCGGCCGCTCGACGAAACGTCAACAAAAAGAAGACGAATAAAATCGGCGTCAGCCGGAATAGTGGGGAACGAAGCCCGAATCGTTCGGCGCCGGCGCGCTTTCTTCTTTTTCGTTGTTGCGCGACAGCCACCACGCGATTAAAAGCGCGAGCAAAATTCCGACGATTTCTTCGATGCTCAACACCTCTCCACCGTCAAGAATATTGCGTGCAATCCTACAATTGTTTTCCGCCAGTTTCCGCTGGCTGGTTTAAAAACCAGCCCGCTTGCGCTGGCTAAACGCAAATCTTGGAGCGGCGACACAAGCATAGACATGGAAATTTCGCTGCCGGAGGCAAAACACTTCAGCGACGGAGACGCTTGGATGCTAGCGGAAGCGTTTCCGGACATTGATTTCTTCTTCTGCCAAGTGTGGCTGCGCGCATTCGTAAACAAACTCGAGCACAGCTGCGGCAGAAACTACAACAAAATCCTTGCGGTGTTCGACGGAGCGAAGAGCAACCACATCGCGTTTTACTACGGCAAGGCCGACTGCCTCGAGTTCACACGCGCGCTCGTAGACAAAATCGTTGCCGACCCGTCTTTCGGCGAACTCATCAACGCGAACATTCGCGCGCACTCCGACGAGCTCGTAAAGCATTCCGAAACGATTCCAAGCCAAGAACGATTGGCTAAAGCAACGAACAAAGAATTGTGGGAAATCATTCGAACGCACGTCGAAAAGCACGACGAGTTGTACGAGTGGGGTTGGCTGAGCAACGCTACAGACATGTTTTACCCAGAATACACGAACTACCTGAAAAACTATTTGAAGGCGAAGGTTGGCAGTGAGGAAAAAACCAATGAAACGCTGGTGACGCTGACTTCGCCCGATACGAAAAGCGAGGAAGCGCTGCAGCACGAGGAATTCCTCAAACTTGCGGCAGAGCTTTACGAAGACGCGGAAACACGCGCTTTGTTCGCAAACGCGGCGGCACCCGAAGAAATAATCACTAAACTAAAACCAGATGCAAAGAAAGCACTGGAAGCGTTTGCTGCGCGCTATGCAGTAATCGGCGCGCTTTACGTCGCCGAACCGTTTCCTCTCGAACACTTCGCAACCGAACTAAAGCTCGTCCTCGCTAGAGGCGATCCCGAACTCGAAATTTGCGCAGCAGAGCGAGAGCTAGAAAAACGGAAAACGCTGAAGCAAGCGCTTTTCGCCGAACTCGACATCGATGAGAAACACCGCCACATTTTCGCGGTTTACGCGGACTTCATGCTAACGAAGTTTTACAGGCGTTACGCGCAGATTCGCGCGCTTTACGCGATGCGCCGAGTTTTCAAGGAAATCGCGAGACGCTTCGGAATAACGCTGAAACACGCTCGTTTCATGCTCACGCTGGAATATGAAGATTTGTTGGTTGGAAAGGGCTTTGACTTAACGCAGCTCGCGGAACGCGAGAAGTTCTGCGTGCTTTACTCCGAAAAAGGTTACGATGAATTTTTTCTGGGTGGAACGGCTCGCGAGCTCGCGGCTGGTGCGGAAGAAAAACACGATTTTAACGTCAGCGAATTGCGCGGGCAGACAGCAAGCCTGGGCAAAACGCCGGGCGTCGTGCGCGGAACCGTCAAGATAATCATGACTCCAACAGACATGCCGAAAATGAAGAACGGCGACATCCTAGTCGCCGTTTCAACTAACCCTGACGTCGTTCCAGCGATGAAGAAAGCCGCAGCCATAATCACCGAACAAGGCGGCGTCACTTGCCACGCTGCCATAGTCTCGCGCGAGCTCGGGATTCCTTGCGTCATAGGCACGAAAATAGCGACTAGGGTTTTGAAAGATGGCGACATCGTCGAAGTCGATGCTAGCCACGGAATCGTCAAGAAATTAGGTTAACTCGCTGGGTTAAACAACTGTTGTGCGATTTCTTCATTCACCAAACGCAAGAATTCCAGCAGCCGGCCTTCCGTAAAACCGTCAGCGCCAGCAGCCGCCTTGTGCCCGCCGCCAGTCACTCCGCCGCCCATTTTCGTCGCAACCGAAGACATTATTTTTTGCAGGTTCAAACCCGATTCAACCAATTCCTCGGAAGCGCGCGCTTCGACTACGACTTTGCCGTCTTCCACACCTATTGCTATAATCGGTCTTTCGTAAACTAGTCCGGAATCAGCCAACGCACTCGAAGCGATGCCCAAACCGTGGTTTTTGCGTTGCAGTTGGGTGCCGCCGCGAATAACGAACATATTTCGGTCGACGCCGCCTAACTTCAATCCAAGCCTAATGTATTCCCTGCGCTGGCGCGTAAGCTCAACCTCGTTTCGTATCAGCGGTTTGGCAAGACGCGTATTGCCTAAAGCGATTTTAATCGCTTTTTTCGCGTTCCGCTGCAATTCTTTCTCGTTTGCAAACGGCAAGTGAATGCAGGCATTAAACAAACCCGCTAAAGTAACTGGGTCGCGAAACGCGTGCGGCAAAGACGCGTGCTTCGGGAAAGAAAATTTTTCCGCCCGCATTTTTGCGATTGCTTTTGCCGACAAATTATTCTGCCAAGCATGCTTTTCCAAAACGTTCGTCAAATTTTCCTGTTCCGCCGGCGTCATTTCGGCGAATTTTTTTTGCGGGTCGAAGCCGTTTTTCGACAAAAACTCTTTGCTCGCTTCCTCGTTGTGAATCAAATCCTTCAGCGCGGGAGAAAGAAAGTTTGCGACGACTTCAAAGAGCGGCGAATGCGAATCGAAAGCGTTCAAAGAGCGTCCCGCCTTGAGAATTTCTCCGCTGCTAACGCCGTGCTCGACTACGGCGCGGTTGAATTCCAGCGCGCCCTTCTTCAACTGCATGTCGCCAGCCGCGCCCACTAGAGCTAAAGTCGCTAACCCCTCGACGTTAGAATGCTTTAACGCGTGGAAAGCCATGCTCGCACCGCAAACTTGCTGCCCGCCGTCAATCGCGTGTTCGGCGTCAAGTTTGAAATCTCCAGGATTAATGAAAAGAAGGTTTTCGCGCGGAACTGGCCGCGGTTTGTCGGCGCTTAACGAGTGATGGTCGAGAACGACTACAGACGCTTTCTTCAAGCCGTCGATTTCCTTTGCGAGCGCCGCTCCAAAATCAACGAAGATTACCGCTTTTTCTTTAAGCAAGGAAGGAAGCGGAGCATTATAACGCGCGACTAGCGTGCGCGTTTTCAAGCCCATGGCTTGCCTTGCCTTGATTATTATTGCTGCAGCAGCGATTCCATCGGCATCGTTGTGATGGACTATCAGCGCGTTGTCCTTCATGCCAAGAATGCGGTCGCCGGCTTCAGTCAGTTTCCGCGAAAAGAGTTCGCTCACGATTACACCGCGAAAATATGCATCGCGGAAAATAAAAGCTAAACGCTACGCTCGCTAGGCTAGTTGGACCCTCGGGATTTGGGTGGTTCTACTTTCCTAACCGCACCGGTTTCGCCATTCACTTCTACGACGTCCCCGTCGCGCAGCACGCGCGTCGCCTGCCGCGTTCCCACGACGCACGGAATCCCTAACTCGCGCGAAACAATCGCAGCGTGGCTGAGCAAGCCACCGTTGTCCGTGACTATGGCGCACGCACGTTTCATTACCGGAACGAAATCAGGCGTAGTCATCGGCGAGACTAGCACGTCGCCCTCCCGCATTTTCTCGAAGCCTTCCGGCACGAGGAAAATCTTTACTGCGCCGCGGGCGCGGCCAGGGCACGCCCCGCGCCCCTTCAATTCGCCAGGCGCGGTTTCGAACCGCGGCAGGAGCAGCGCGTTCAATTCGCAAAGCTTTTTTTCGTCGTTGACGACGATTTCCGCGCCATCGCGCACGAAAACGCAGACGCCGAAGCGCTTGCGCGCTTCCAGCAGCGCAGCCTCGGGCTTGGCTTGCGCGCGAAGAAATGCGGTGACTTCGCTCGGCGTCAAGAAAAGCAGTTCGTCGTAACTCAATCCCAGCTGGGAGGCCGCTCGCGTCATTAACGGCCGCGCCTTGAATGCTGCGACGTTGAACACTTCGGCAGCGTATTCGCGCAATATGCCCGCGTCGCCTGCGGCGCGCGCGAGAAAATCGAGTTGCGCGGGCAGTTGTTCTTTCGACGGCTCGCTTCTCGCGAGCTTAGGCAACTCACCGAAAAACTTTTCGAGCGAGAAAGGCTCGCCCCACAAGTGGTGCGTTCCAAGCCACTCGAACTCGCGAACGTGTGCTGCGATTTCCTCGCGCAGTTCAGGCGTCAAGCCGAGCCTCGCAATTTTCTCCTTGATTTCCAGTGCCTCGCGGTATTGCTTGAGCACAAGCGTTTCCTTGCGCGGAATGCGCGCAACGATTTCGCCTGGATTGAAGCCGAGCGCGAGCGATTGCTCGGCTAACTCTTCCCCAAGCACGTCGGAAAAAACGCACGAAACGAACCACGGAGTCATAACGCGCTTTTCCACTCGCAAGAATTCCTCGAATAACGCGAGCGAATCGAAACTCTGCCAATTATCCAGCTTGCGACCGAACGAAAGCGCTTCGCTGAAAACGCGTTGCGAAACCGATTCTAGCGTTGCGTAAAACGCGGCGTCGCTGCTGCGGCACGCGGCGAGCGCGCGGCTGCGCAATACGCCGAAATCGTTTTTCGAAGGAAGCGAGTGCCCGCCGAGCATCACGAAATTGCCGTCGAGATTCCGCAAACCCATTTCGGCGACGAGTTCGTCGTCAAACCAATGAACCCAAAACGCGGCGGAAAGCAAGGGCTGCTGCCACTCGCCGTAATAAAACCAGTCCGCTGCGTTCAATCCTGCCGCGGCCTTTGGTTCCGCACGCTCAAGTTCAACCATGCGATTAAACGCACTTTTGCAATTAAAATAAATTTATGCACTCTTTTTAACCCAAAAGCAAAATATTTAAAGCAATAATTTCCATTAAGGTAAGCGGCGTGACTTGTGGCTGAAATCCTGCGATTGGAAGAATTAGATTCGCGCGACCGGCAGATTTTGTTCGAGCTGGACCGCGACTCGCGACAGCCTTACGCCGCACTCGGCCGAAAACTGCGGTTGAGCAAGGAAAACATCAAGTACCGAATCAAGCGTTTGATTGATTCCGGTTTGATAGAGGGGTTTTACTCTTTCTCCGACTTGCCGAAAATGGGTTTTGTTTTGAACAAGGGCTACGTGCGGTTGAGAAACGCAGGCAAGCGCGAGGAAGAAGCGTACCACGCTTTCTTGCGCGAACACGCTAAAGTCACGTGGTCGACCCGTTGCGTGGGGCGTTACGATTCGGTTTTCAACGTGCTCGTTGCGGACGCAGGAGAATTAAACGCTTTCCTCGACGAATTGCGCGAAAAATTCGGTTCGAAAATCGCGTTGCTCGACACCGTAACTATAACGCAAATCTCGCGCTGCGGACGCGGCTACCTCGTGAACAAACGAACCGACGCCGCGCCTAGCGAGCCAAAACTCTCAAAAAGCGATTTGACTAGCGAAGATCTGAAGATAATGGCGTTGCTGTCGACGAACGCGCGCGCCTCGCTAGACGAGCTGGCGAAAGCTGCCGACGTGTCGATTGTAACGGTTAGAAAACGTTTGCGCGAGCTAGTTGCACGCGAGGCAATCCAGCGATTCACGCTCAAATTGAATTACGAGGCTTTCGACTGCCAGTACGTCAAAATAATGTTCAAACTCCAAAACGTTTCCGCGCAACAAAAACGCGAATTCCGCGATTACTGGGTCGGGCACCCGAACTCGATTTACTACGTGGAAGGAATCGGCGCGAGCGACGTCGACGTAGATTTCGAGCTCGAAAATATCAAACAGTTGAGCGCGCTAGTGCGCGACGCGAAAACCCGTTTTCCCGACATAATCCGCGACTACGAAATCCTCTTCGTAACGAAGGAAGACAAACTCGATTTCACGAGCCTGAAAACACTCGCGCCGCAAGCGTAAAAATCAAAACTCGCTCAACCGCTTCTGGCGCAGCACGATGCTCTTCGCGAGATACGCCTCGAGAGGGTTGCGCAGTCTGCGCCGCAACTCCGCGAACGCTTCCTGCAGCGACGAGAATTTCGTTGGCGCGCTCGCCATCGCGTGCCTCGCGTTTTCCCGCACTTCCCACACGCCTACGGGCACGCGGTACTCGGGCCCGATTTCGCGGAAAACAACGCACCGCGCCTGCCGCTGCATCACATGCAACGCCTCGATTACTCCGAACCGACCAGCGTAATAACCGCCGCCCTCGGTTTCAGCGTAATCGCTTCTCCCGCCGAACGGTTCGTACTCGTGCGCGATTTTAGCTTCGTTCTGTTCCTGCGTCCAAACGCTGCCGGGACTCCACGCTTCGAACTGTTCGAACTCCCACGCGCCCGGCAAAAGCAGAATCTCAAAATGATTGTGCAAAAACTCGCTTGAATAAACGCGAAATTCGCTTACCTCCGGAAACTCGCGCACTTTCTTCAACAACTGTTTGCCTAGCAAGTCATCCGTCGCGGTAATACTCCAGCGGGTGGGAACAACTTTCTTTTCCTTCTCCCGACCGAGCAACCCAGCGCTCAACAGTTTTTGCAAGTAATAATAATCGAATCCCGCGCCAACGAGTTCGGGCAACGCCTCACTCACACGCAAACCCTCGTTGACTATGCTGTCGACTTTCCGCGGAATCTTGGTTGCGCCAGTGACTCGCATGTCCTCCATTTCCCCGCTCGGTCCCATAGGCTGCAAAACAGCGGAAAAAGACAAATTCAGACGCGGCACGTTTTTGAAACGCACTTCGAAATCAACCGGCGCCGTGCTGAGAACGCTCTCCTGCAAATCCGCAAGAACGCGATTCCGCGCTTTCACGTGCTGCGACCGCATTCCGCGCGCTAGACTCGAGCGGAACGCGATTATCTCGGCGTAGCTCGAGCCGAACCATTTGCTCGGGTCGTCGAGAGCGCGCGCGTCGAGCGCGTCGTTCACGCTAACGAGCGGGCCGATCGCGACGTTCGGCCAATTGTAATCGCCGACGAAAACGCTTGGCGGGCAAGGACCGAAAACGTCACGAGAAATTTTTTTCTCGAGCGGTACTGCCGCGCGAATTTTCGCGAGAACCGGGCACGCGCCCGCGCCTACGCCGCACCAGTTGCGTCCCTTGCATTGAAAGCAAAGCGAATGCGAAGATTCCACCTTTAAAACCCCCGAACGGGTTACGCTCATTCAAAATATTAAAGTTACTCCACCTAGCTTCCAGTGAAAATTGAAAACACGCATAACGCGCTTAACCGAGCCTCTTAAAAAACTGCGGCGAAGTATCAGATAAGCCTCTTAAGCGAGCCTTTTAACCCGGCTGGAATAAACGCTTCGGAGCCTCCGACAAAACGAAAGGTTTTTAAATGCCTCTTACGTCACTTGTAAGCCTCTTACGAGGATTTCGTAACCCAGGTAAGCAATATGGCGACTGAAGCAACGGGCGTTTTCGACGCCAAACAGAAACTGCTGTCCACGTTAGGTTGGAGCGAAAACCCGTTTATAAAGGACTTGCGCGCCGAAGATCGCGACGAATTTTTGAAGTATTACTGCGCTTTCGAGGCTGCGTCAATAGTCGAGCGCCTCGCGTTCGACGCGAAAGCCTGCATGCTCGTCGGCCCGAAAGGCGTTGGCAAGACGAGCGCGATTTATTTTGTTAAGTACTCGCTGCCCGAAAGCGAATTCTCGACCATAATGTTTAAGGAACCTCCGGCGAGCCTCGACGATTTGGCGCGCGAGGTCGGACTCAGGCGCCGCGAAGGAATAATCGACGCGCTCGTTTCAGCGCTCGGCGGAAGCAAGAAAAAACAGCGCGGTTTCACGCGCGCGGAAATCGCCGACCACTTCAAAAAAATCAGCCGCGACCGAAAAACTATTCTGTTTCTCGACGAAGCGCACCTCGCGAAAGCGCCGGAAATGTACATGGAATTCAAGTACTTGCTCGACGAAGTGCCGAACTTGCGCGCCGTAATTTGCGCGCTTGGAAAGGAAAGCTTTCCCGACTCGTTTTTACAGCTAGTTGGCGAAGGAAACGTGTTCCAAAGAAACAATTTCACAGCAGCGGAAATGCGCAAAATTATTGAGCACAGAGTCGCCGCAGTAGGCGAACGCAGCACCGCGCCTTTCCCCGAAGCGTTTCTCAAAGAATTACTCAAAGATGAGCGCGTGCTCTTGTCTCCGCGCTACGTCTTCGACGAACTCAACGGCTTTCTCGCCGCGCTCGCTCTAGGCAAGAGCAAGTGGAAGGGCGCAGCTGAATACGCGAACGACTTACTGATTCAATCGGCAATCGAAGACGCGATTGCAAACAATCGGCTCAAAGGGAAAACGAGTGGAGAAGGGAAAACCGGAAAACAAAAAAGCGAAATCGAAGTCGCGGGCGAGCAGGGAAGCGAGTTTCTCGAGATGGGACGGGAAGCTGAAGCGCGAGAAAAAAACGCAAATCTCGCGCAGTTGACGACGAGCAACGCGGAATGGTGGGTGTCACTCTCGCCGAGCCAGAAACAAATCCTGGAACTGCTCATACGCAACCCGAACGGCTTAACGCTCTCCGAGATTCGGAGCGCTACGGGTCTAGCCGAGAATACGGCGTTCAACTCGCTCTACCAGTTGCGCGGAGACGACGACGCGGAAAAGCGGCGCAAGCCAAGCATTCCATGGCCGCTCATAGGCGTGGAAGGCAAACCCGTCGGAGGACGCAAGAAAAACGTTTACAGAATAGACGACAAAATCAAGAATTTATTCACGCTTCACTGAAAGGGAATCCGAGGTGTAAAAGTAATGGAAGTGGGACAAACGCCGGTTTGGCGCGTTTTCGCCGAGCTCGGAACAAGCAACAAATCGTACAAACTCGAAGCAAGAGGCGACGACGTAATAATCAGCGTTGACCCCCTCGGTTGAATGCTGATACAAGCTTAAATTCATTGAAAGGTGGAGAAAAATGGAAGTTGGAAGCGAAATAGTGACGCACGCCGACCGGCTGCTCAAGCTGTGCTCGTTGAACGGCGGTTTGACGACAGTCGAAGCGTCTGAAAAACTGGGATTGCCGCACCACAAAATCGAGAGGCTCGCGGGAATACTCGAGCACGGCGGGTTAGTGGAAATCGACCACGGTTTTTTCAAAACCGTGATTCGCGCGCGCGCTTAAAAGCCCAAAGGATTGTGAAAAAGAGACGAAAGAAAGAAGAAAGAGTGACTGTAAGTGGCTTCGAAAACATTGTCCGTGTGGGATTTAGACAAAATCATTCGAACCGCGGGAGCGGACCGAGTTGACGAGAAAGCGAGCCGCAAGCTCGGCGAAATACTCGAAGACGAGGCTGACAGCATAATCGGGAGAGCGCGCGTTTACGCGCGCCACGCCGGCCGCTCGTTCGTCACGCGCGAAGACATCGTGCTCGCGGCGCAGCACTCGCATTCGTAAGAGGAATTCATGAATTTGCGTTAAACGACTGATTCCGGTTGGGGCAAGGCGGTTTGCGGTGGGTTACGAATTCTAAGAAACCGCTTCGCCGCATCCAAAGGGTCGTTTACAGTTGGGAGACGCCGGCAAAAAGGCTCACCGCCTCTTCGGCGCTCCCCCAACTCTAATTTTTCTTTCAAACCAAGCCCAAAAGCAACTGATTTTCGCTTGTTTTAAGCCTAGTGAGGCATCGTTCAAGCATATTTCGGGCAGGGTTTTGGCGTTATTTTAGCGTTATAGGCAGGTTTTGCTCGCCGAAAGCCTAAAATACTGCAACACCATTTTAGGTATGAACGAAGTATTACACGGGTTTGTTTTTTGATTCAACAGCGTCGCTGGAACGCCGCTGGGGGTTGGTTTGATTGGTTGAAGTCGTTATTTTCAAGGTGCCGGACGGCACTAAGGACGTGCTGAAGGCGCTTGCGAACAGGCGCGGGTACATGGGTTTAAGCGATTTCTTGCGCGACTTGGTGCGGCGCGAGCTGCAGGAAGAAAAGAAAGCGGTTTCGAGCAAAACTGAGGCGCAGAAAGCGAAGAGCGCTAGCGAATTAGGCGCGCCAAACCCGTAAGAGCCTCATAAGATACTGGTGTTTTGTTTGATTGCCAAAAAAATGAGTATTCAAGAAAAAATTAACTATTTTAAGGAACTAAACGAAGCTAGCGTCTACGATGAGATAATGAAAAAACACTTGTGGAAGATTCAAGAACCGGGCCTATTGCGGCATCGCATTTATGAATCTGCGGCAGATGCACTACGCGGAATAAGTAAGCAAGAGATGAGCACGTATCAGCACGCTGGGCGTATACAGCAAAAACGATTTTACAGCTTGTTGTTCGCAAATGTTTTAAACGACGGCTCTCCCGAATCGCGTTTTTTGTTTGAACCTTTTGTTGAAACGTTGGGTGCCGACGTTAAGAGTTTTGTCGAGAACGGCGGTGAACATGAAAAGGGCATTGAATTGTTAGAGGCAATAAACATGTTTGCGGAGCGCTTCAACAAACACGCTAGAAACGCGTTCTCTCAAGAAGAAGAAACGGTAAGGACGCTACAAAGGCAAGGTGTTCCAACGAAGGAAATCGTTTCAAAGCACGCTCCAACGTTCGTTCCAGGGTGGGCCGCGTCACCGCAGGAATTACTTTTTTGGCTGGCGGCAACGAAACGAGATCTGGAGACACTGCGCGACGCCAAAAAATAAGCAGCTTTTCTAAATGCGCGCATTTCGAAGAATTTGCTGGCTATGCTACATTGCGCAATTGCTTTTTGCCGCTAGTAGTAGCCGTACTTCTTTGCAAACCAGCTTTTGACGATTTGCACGCAAACGAGATACGCGCCCACTGCGGCGGCGAGGAAAACGAAGTACTCGAGAGGCGGCTGCACGAAGCCGAAGGATTTGGCGAGCGGCGAAAACGGAAGCGACAGACCGAATAGTACTATCGCGAGCGACGTCGCAATCAATGCTTTGCTGGGCTTGCTTTCTAGGAAAGGCGTTTTCGACGTGCGGATAACGTGAATAACCAGCGTTTGAGTGCATAACGACTCGAGGAACCAGCCTGTTTGAAAAAGCGCTACTGGCGCGCGGAATATGAAGAGCAACGCGCCGAACGTAGCGAAATCGAACAACGAGCTTACGGGCCCGAGGTATAACATGAATTTTTTTATTCCTTCAACGTTCCACGGGCGCGGAGCGAGCAAATACTCTTTGTCCACGTCGTCGGACGGAATCGCGGTTTGCGAGACGTCGTACAAAAAGTTGTTGGCGACTATTTGAACCGGCGCCATCGGAAGAAACGGAAGGAAAATGCTTGCGCCGGTCATGCTTATCATGTTGCCGAAGTTCGAGCTCGAGCCCATGCGGAGATACTTCGTAACGTTGCCGAACGTCTTGCGGCCTTCGACGACGCCGTCTTCGAGTACGGTCAAGCTTTTCTTCAAGAGAATAATGTCCGCAGACTCGCGCGCGACGTCTACCGCGTTGTCTACGGTGATGCCGACGTCTGCCGCCTTGAGCGCGAGCGCGTCGTTTATTCCGTCGCCTAAATATCCGACGATGTGGCCGTTGGCGCGCAGCGCGTTTATCACGCGTTCTTTCTGGAACGGCGACAAGCGAACGAAAATGTTCGCCTGCTCAACGGTTTTGCGCAACTCTTCGTCTGAAATGCTTTCAACGAAGTCGCCAGCGACTACGCCCGTGACTTTGAGTCCTACTTCGTCGCAGACTTTCAGCGTTACGAGCGCGTTGTCGCCGGTAAGGATTTTGAGTTGAATGCCTAGTTTCGCAAGCGCGGGCAACGTCTGCTTCGCGCTGGTTTTAGGCGGGTCGAGGAATGCAAGATAGCCTTTCAGAACGAGGCGCACCTCGTCGTTTTTTGAATACACTGGCTTGCGTTCCATGTCGCGGTACGCGATTGCGAGGACGCGGAATCCCTGCTTGTTGAGTTCGAGGTACTCTTTCTCGAGTTTTTTCAGCACGCGGCCTTCGAGCTTGCTTGTTTTTCCGTCGAGTTCGTAGTGCGTGCACCGCCGGAATATTTCTTCGGGCGCGCCTTTGGCTATGAGTCGCGCCGCCTTGCGCTTGCCCGAGCGCGCGTCGTTTTCTATGACTACGGACATGATTTTGCGGGAGAAGTCGAACGGGATTTCGTCGATTTTCTTGTAGTGGCGCACGAGCATTTTTTCG